>VBJD01000080.1 GCA_005887995.1 Chloroflexota bacterium | reverse complement strand
TCCGGACCTTCGCGCGTTCATCGCGACGTCGTTCGAGGCGGCGCTCGACGCGGCGCGCCTCGCGGACAGCGAGCGCGACGCGGGTCAGGACCGCGGCCCGTTGCACGGCATCCCGGTCGCGCTGAAGGATCTCTATGACCAGCAGGGCATCGTGACGACGGCGGGATCGAAGATCTTCTCGAGCAACATCGCGAAGAAGGACAGCGCGGTGACCGCGCGGCTGCGCGCCGCCGGAGCGGTCATCCTCGGCAAGACGAACCTGCACGAGTGGGCCTTCGGCGTCACCAATCAGAACCCGTTCTTCGGCGACGCGAAGAACCCCTGGGACCGCACGCGCATCCCCGGCGGCTCGAGCGGCGGCAGCGCGATCGCGGTCGCGACGGGGATGTGCTTCGTGTCCCCGGGCAG
This sequence comes from Chloroflexota bacterium, assembly GCA_005887995.1. GTDB lineage: Bacteria > Chloroflexota > Limnocylindria > P2-11E > P2-11E > CF-39. The sequence continues at coordinate 22,429 of VBJD01000080.1, read as the reverse complement.
CGATACCGGCGGATCGATCCGCATCCCCGCCGCGCTCTGTGGCGTCGCCGGCATCAAGCCGACCTACGGACGTGTCTCGCTGCGCGGCGTCGTCCCGCTCGCGTGGTCGCTCGATCACGCGGGGCCACTCGCCCGTACCGTCCGCGACCTCGCGATCGCGCTCGCGGCGCTCGCTGGGTATGACTCGGGCGATCCGTCGTCGGCGGATGAGCCGGTCGACGACTACTTCGCGGGGCTCGAGGGTGGGGTGAAGGGCCTGCGCGTCCTCATCCCGACGACGCACTTCTACACCGACATCGATCCCGAGGTCGACGCTGCGGTGCGCGAGGCCGCGCGGACGCTCAGCTCTCTCGGCGCGGACGTGCGCGAGGGGCCGCTTCCCCACACCGAGCTGCTGCTCGAGACGCAGCGCGCCATCATCTCCACCGACGCGGCCGCGTACCACCGCGACCATCTGCGCGACCACCCGGACGACTTCGGTCCGTATGTGCGCGAGCGCATGCTCCACGGCGACTCGGTCAGCGGTAGCGATCTCGCGATCGCGCGGCGCCGCCGCGACGAGATTCGCAGCTCGTGGGTCGACCTGCTGAAGTCGCTCGACGTGATCCTCACGCCGACGACACCCGAGGCGGCGATCGCGCGCGACACCGGTCAGCCCGCGGGCGAGCGCGACGCGTCGGCGGCGCGGCTCATGACCCGGAACACCTCGCCCTTCAACCTCACGGGCCTCCCCGCCATTTCAGTCCCGTGTGGCTTCACGCGCGGCGGTCTTCCGATCGGTCTGCAGCTCGCGGCCGGTCCGTGGCGCGAGGCGCTCCTCCTACGCACCGCGTACGCGTACGAACGCGCGACCGAGTGGCACGCGCGCCACCCGTAATAAGAGGAGCGCGGTGATCTGCGCGATCGGCTCACCAGGATCGGTCGAGCCGAAGATCATGAAGACGATGCCGCCGATGAGGATGCCGATGAGGATGAGACAGCCGCAGCCAGTCACGAGTTAGCGGTGCGTCACTTTACGGTCGCGTCGCTAGGGCCTAGTGGCCGCAGGAACACCCACCGCCGAACTTCTCGTTCGTCACGATGAACCCGCCCGGCCCGCTCGACTCGTCGATGTAGTCGATGGTCGCGCCGTCGCAGTACGGGCTGCTCTGCGCGTCGATCGCGAGGGGGATGCCAGCATGCTCCAGCACCGAATCGTCGTCCTCCGCCTTCTCATCGAAGGCGAGGGAGTACTGGTAGCCGCAGCAGCTGCGACCTGCGACCCAGACCCGCAGGTACGCGCGTGAAGGGTCGCCCCCCCGGAGCGCGCTGAGCTTTTCGGCAGCGGCCGGCGTGATCTCGATCACGCATCGAGCCTAGCATTTGGCACAGGCAAAGGGGGAGTCCATGGATCGCCAGGCCGCGTGGGACCTGCTCTGCGAGCACACGAAATCGGACAGCCTGCGCAAGCACGGCCTCGCCGTCGAGGCGACGATGCGGTACTTCGCGGCGAAGTTCGGTGAGGACGAGGAGACCTGGGGCGTGACCGGCCTGCTGCACGACTTCGATTACGAGCGAGATCCCTCCGGCCATCCGCAGAACGGCAAGCCGATCCTCGATCAAGCCGGCGTGCCCGGGCACATCGTCCACGCGATCCAGTCGCACGGTGACCATCTCGGCATCCCGCGCGTCACCGCGATGGAGAAGACGCTCTACGCCGTCGACGAGCTCTCGGGGTTCGTCATCGCCGTCGCGCTCGTGCGTCCGAGCAAAGCGGTGCGCGACGTCGACGCGGGCGCCGTGCGACGAAAGATGAAGGACAAGGCCTTCGCGCGCGCGGTCCCGCGCGAGATGCTGCTCAAGGGCGCCGAGGACCTTCAGGTCCCGTTCGACGACCTCGTCACCGACGTGGTCGCAGCGCTCGATCGCGTCGCGGACGGCCTCGGCCTCGCCGGCGTCGCCGTGTGATCGCGTCCGCTCACCGCCGCCGCCGCGGCGGCGCGTGAGTTCACGCCGAGCGCCCTGCGCGCGCGGCGGATGTGCGTGTCGACCGAATTGCGGCTGATGCCCTCGTGGAGCGCGATCTGCTTGGAGCTCATCCCGCGCGCGACAAGGGTGAGGATCTCCGTCTGCCGCGCCGTCAGCCCTGAAGGGAGATCGCGTGAGGCGATCACCTGACGTGCCCACGCGTAGCCGCACGCGCCGCCGACGACGAGCCAGGCGAGCCCCGTGCCGCGCACCACACAAACGAAACGGCCGGGACTTGCGTCCCGGCCGTCACCTTCGCGTTGCTGGATCGGTTTAGCTCGCGCGACGGAGCGCGCGGCGATCGCCGCTTCGGACCACCTCGTGATCGAAGCGCTCGAGGAAGAGCTGACCACCGCAGCGCGGGCAGAGCGGCTGGTCGGCGGCGCTCCACTCGGGCTGCTCGCGACCGGGCGCGGAATACGCGGTCTTCAGCTGCTCGACCGAGGGCTTGCGCGCCTTGGTCGGCACGACTACCTCGCCGAGGCCGTGACCACAGAAATAGCAGTAGAGCTCAGCACGTACGGCCATTCGCGGGACCTCCAGACCTTCCCGAACCAAGAACGGTGCCAGCGGCACTCTTGTTCCAGTACCCGCTAACGCGCGTGCGCGTTCCATAAAGTGCGACGCAGTCGGGCGTATTACCGCGCGGAAGGAGAGCGTCGCTGCGCGGAAGCTAGGCGGACTCGGACTCCGCTTCGCCGTCGATCTCGAGGCTCACCAGCGAGCCCGCGTCGGAGAGGTACGTGAGCTTGGTGATGACGCCGCGGGGAATGATGTGGAAGTCGTTGTGGCGGTAGTCCTTGCCTTCGTTCGTCAGGTCATAGTCCCCAACGATGACGACGTACTCGCTCGTGTCCTTCCAGAGAAGACCGCAGGTCAGCTTGCGCAGACGGAAGGGCTCGAAGTCGTCCGGGAGCGCGGTCCGCGAGTACGCGGTGATGTCCTCCCACTCGACCGCCACGAGCTGTGTGGGTGCACGCCTCTGCTCGTTCAACGCCTTCCCTCTCGCGCGATGCCGGCCCGTCCGGTCATCGGTACACGAGCGGCTCTCACCGACCATCTCGCGTACAGGCGGCGACGATAGAAGTCGCCACCGTCGTGTCAACGGTTCTGAGGGGCGGAACGCGATGTCAACGCGGGATCGGTCCACGAAAATGGACCGTTCCCCCGTCATGTCTGCGGTCAAAAGAGAGAGCGGCTAGCTTGCCTGGCGGCCGCGGGCGATGAGCTCGGCGACCTTCTGGCCGCCCTTCTTGCCGATCTCCTCGAAGTGCTCGTGACCGTACTTCTCGGACACCGTGTCGCCGCCGATCTTGCCGATGCGGCCGTAGAAGCGCGGCCCGTATAGCTCCTTGACCTTCTGCCCGCCCTGCTTGCCGATCTGCTCGTAAAAGTCGGAGCCGTGGCGCTGCGCGGTGGTCTTGCCACCCTTCTTGCCGATCTGCTCGTAGAACTCCGGCCCGTGTCGCTGCGCTGTCGTCGCACCGCCGCGACGGCCGGCCTCGGCGACGGTCATCGCGCCCTTGTTCTTGGTCATGACACCTCTCCTTGCTGGCGTCCGGAGAGTCCCGCGCTTCCCCGGTCAGAGACCGAGGCTGCAAGTCCTATGCCAGCGCTCGTCTGCTCGATGTCCGGCCGGGAAGACGACCGCAGTGCGGAACGAACGCTGGGGTGGGAAGCGAACAGACCGCTATTTGAGTTGCATCAACACCGTGCAGAGGTCGGTGCAGCCGAGCGCGGCTTTCACGCGCGGTGAGAGATCGAGCTCGCGGCCGGCGATGTATGGCCCGCGATCGACGACGGGCACGGTGATGGTGTTCGGACCGTGCGTGAGGACGAGCATCGTCCCGCACGGGAGCGTCTTGTGCGCGACGCCCCACGTATCCGCGCGGAACTGGATGGGCTGGGCGTTTGCCTGGAGCCACTGCCAGCACGGGAGGCGGTTCTCGTAGAAGCCGGGGCCGTACCAGGAAGCCGTCACGACGACGCCGGCGCCTCCCGGGACGAGCACCAGGGGCGCCGGAGTAGCGGCTACGGCCGGCGCTGAGGTAGGCGGCGCCGTCGGGGCGGGCGTCGGCTCTGGGGCGACGGCGCGGCGTGGACCCCGTGCGACCTGATTCGGTAGCGCGACGTCAGTAGCGACCGAGAGCTGCAGCTCGCTCGCGGACGCGACGAGGACGCCCCGGCCGCGCGCGATATCGGAGAGCAGCATCGGCAGCAACAGCGAGAGCGCGAAGACCACGACGCCCGCGCGCGCGATCGCGTGCGAGTGATCGACGGTGCTCGCGATCGAGCGCGGGTGATCGACAGTGCGCGCGATCGTCGCGAGCGACGTCGTGATCGCCGATGATGCGACCTGCGCCGTGCTCGCGAGATCGCTCGCGCGATATCGACGGAGATCCGCGAGCATGTCCGCGCGTCGATACGCGTGACCGTATCGCTCGCGCAGCAGCGCGGTGAGCTCGGAGATCGAGCCACCACACGCGGCCGTTTCGCGGACCAACGGCCGCACGCTCGTGCGGAAGGTCTCCGACCGATTCATGCGTCGGCGCCTTTGCAAAACGGATTCCATGGCGTGTCACGACCGTTGACATGCTGTTACGCGCTCGACACGTAATGCGTGAAATCGGGTCGGAGCGGCCATTCTTCTCGCCAGGCGCAGTGCGATGAGGTGCGGTAACCCCGACGGAGTGTGCGCGGCGCTGAAATCAGCCGGGCTGCGCGACGACGACGAAACGCGGATCGCCGGGGTTCGGACCGGTCGACGTCTGCAGCGTCAGGTGATCGGGTGGTGTCGGTGCGGCCCACTGCACGTCTTCGGGTGGCACGCGCGGATGCACCTCGGTGACGACGTAGCGCATCGCGCGTCCGTCCGGCGTGCTGATCCACACCTCATCGCCGACGCGCGCGTTCCACAGCGCGATGAACATCCCGAGACGTGCGTGCGCATAGATGTAGCTGTTGAGTCCATTGCCCGGGATCGCCGTGCCGGGTAGATGGAACGCGAAATTCTCCGGCGTTCGGAGCAGCACGGCGTCGCGCTCGATGTCGCCTTCGAGGATCGGCAGGTCGATGCCGAGTCGTGGGATCTGGATGCGGTAGCCGGGCGGTATTGGCGGCAGGGGCGTCGGTGACGCGAGCGTCGCGGCGGCCGGTGGCGGCGTCCTCGAGGCTGGGGCGGCGGTGGGCGCGGCGGCGACATCGCCTCGGATCGAGACACCAGCCGCTAGGACGGCCGCCAGGATGAAGAAGAGCGCGCTGAGCGCGGGCGCGAACCGGGACATGGCTATTCTCGAAGCACACCTGATGCCGACCGAGCGAGCAGCCTTCGCCGCGCGCCGCGACCGCGCGGCTGCGGCGCTGGGCAAACGCGGCCTCGCGGCCCTCCTCCTCTCGCCTGGCTCGGATCTCGCCTACCTCTCCGGCTACCGGATCTTCGGCAGCGAACGCCTCACCTGCCTCGTGATCGACGCGAACGGCCGAGCGACGCTCGTCGTGCCGACGCTCGAATCGCCGCGCGCGACCGCGGCCGCACCCGACCTCGTGCAGCGGACGTGGGAGGAGACGGAGGATCCCTATGCGCTCGTCGCGGCGCTCGTGACGTCGCGTGGCGACGTGGCCGTGGCCGACCAGATGTGGGCGCTCTTCACGCTGCGGCTGCAGCAAGCACTGCCCGGTCGCGCGTTCTCGCTCGCGTCGGTGATCACGCGCGAGCTGCGCGTTCGAAAGGATGCACATGAGCGCGAAGCCCTGCGCGCGGTCTCGGCGTCGGCTGATCGCGCGTACCGACGCGTACTCGAGTGCGCGTTCGCGGGTCGTCCCGAGCGCGACGTCGCCTCAGATCTTGCCGGACTCCTTCGCCAGGAAGGGCACGACGAGGTCACATTCACGATCGTCGCGTCGGGACCGAACGGCGCATCGCCGCATCACGCCACTGGCGATCGCCGCATCGAGGAAGGCGACGCGATCGTGCTCGACTTCGGCGGGACGCGCGAGTGGTACTGCTCGGACATCACGCGCACGGTGTCCGTCGGCCAGCCGAGCGCCGAGGTCACGAAGGTGCACGACACCGTTCGCCGCGCGCAGGAGGGCGGGTACGCGGCGGCGCGCAAAGGCGCGAGCGCGGAGTCCGTCGACGCCGCGTCTCGAGGCGTCATCGACGAGGCCGGTTACGGCAAGTTCTTCATCCATCGCACCGGGCACGGCATCGGACTCGACGGCCACGAACACCCGTACCTCGTGCGCGGCAACGCCGAAACGCTCGAGCCGGGCATGGCGTTCTCGATCGAGCCCGGCATCTACCTGCCGGGACGCTTCGGCGTGCGGATCGAGGACATCGCGATCATCGGCGACGACGGTGTCGCGGAGCCTCTCAACAACGCCAATCACGGGCTCGCGATCGTCCACTAGTTGCGCTTCGCGATCGCCGTCATGGTCTCCGCGCTCACGCAGGTCGCCATGTTCGTGCGCATCGCCGACTGGGTCGGCGTCGGCGCGTATCTCGCGATGACGTACATCGTGTTCGCGGCCGCCGGCGCCGGCTGGTTCGCGCGGCGGCGCGCCGCGCTCGCGGGCGCGCTCTCGGTCGTGCTTGGCGTCACGCTCTACGCCTGCCTCACGTACTTCGGTCCCGCGGGCATCGGCACGCCCGCGGTCGACCTCGTGCTCGGCATCCTGCGGCTGGTCATCGCGTACTGGACGTTCATCCTCAGCGGCGCCGTCGCCGGCGCGCTCGGTGGCGCGATCCGGCGCCGCGTCCTCGGCGCGGCCGCCTGACGGCGACGGCCGATGCGCACGCGTCTGCTCGCATCGGTCATCGCGACGACGATAGGTCTCGCGTTCTGGTGGGCCCTCACCGAGCCGCTGCCGGTCCCGCCGGTCATCCTCCTCGGCGTCCCGGCGGCGATCCTCGTCTGCGCGGGCCTCATCGCGGGCCGGCTCGGCGTCGTCGCGGCGCCGGTCGCGCTCGTGTTCTCGCTGTTCGTCGGCAGCATCATCGCGACGCAGCTGCACCAGTACTTCGCGCCCGCGACGCCGCCGATCTCGTCATTCGGCGCGCTCATCGCTTTGTCTCTGCCCGAGGTGCTCGGCCCGGTGGCGATCGCGACGGTCCTTGGGGCGGTCGGCGGCGTCGTCGGCGAGCGCCTCATGCCGACGCGTTGATGCACGACGAGGCGATCGCGCGCGAGCTTGTGGTCATGGCCGAACGCGACCAGGCGATGCGCCGTCAGGCCGCCGCGGACGGCTCAGCCTCGGGAGGGATCTTCGATCGTCCGCATGCCGAGCGTCTTCGCGAGATCATCTCGCGGATCGGCTGGCCGACGCGCTCGCGCGTCGGCGACGCGGCGGAACACGCGGCGTGGCTCATCGCCCAGCACGCGGCGGGCGATCCGGCCTTTCAAGAGCGGTGCCTCGCGCTCCTGTTGGAGCAGCCGGCGAGCGAGGTGTGTCCGCACCACGCCGCGTATCTCGAGGATCGGATCAACGCGCTCGCCGGTCGGCCGCAGCGCTATGGGACGCAGCTGATCGAACGCGATGGCGCGCTCGTCCCCGCACCGCTGGCGGACGAAGCGAAGGTCGACGAGCTGCGCCACAGCGTCGGTCTGGGTCCGCTCGCCGAATACGTCGCCGCCGCGTCGCGCCGCTAGGGCAAGACGGGCGAGGCGGCGTCGAGCGCCCACTGGTAGATCGAGTTCGGCACGATGCCGAGCACGACCACCGCGAGCGCGGAGACCCCCAGCGAGAGCGACAGCAGGCGTGACGACACGAGCAGCGGCGCGCCGGTCTCCTCGTCGTACATGTACATGTGCACGACGACGCGCAGGTAGTAGAACGCCGCGAGCACGGCGTTGAGCGCGAGGACGACGGCGAGCCACGCGTATCCCGCATCCAGCACCGGCTGGATGACGAGGAACTTCGCGACGAAGCCGATGGTCGGCGGGATCCCGGTGAGCGAGATGAGGAAGATCGCGAAGGCGAGCGCCCCGAACGGCTCGCGGCGCGCGAAGCCGTTGAGCTCGTCGAGCGTCGCGCCGCGCGTCCCCTCGAGGTCGATGTACAGGAGGCAGGCGAAGGCGCCGAGGTTCATGACTCCGTACGCGAAGACGTAGAAGAGCACGGCGGCCCCGGCGGAGGGACCGGCGGCCGTGGCCGCGACGGCCGCGAGGATGTACCCCGTATGCGCGATGCTCGAGTACGCGAGCATCCGCTTCGTGTTCGTCTGGACGAGCGCGACGATGTTGCCCGCGGTCATCGTGACCGCGGCGAGCACCGCGAAGACGCTCGACCAGTCGACAGCGAGCGGGCCCATACCGGAGACGAGGACTCGCAGGATCGCCGCGAACGCCGCGGCCTTCGGCGCGACGGACATGAACGCGGTCGCCGGAGTCGGTGCGCCCTCGTACGCGTCGGGCGTCCACTGGTGGAACGGGACGACCGCGGCCTTGAAGCCAAGGCCCACGGTGATGAGCGCGAGCGCGATGATCGTCGGCCCGTTCGCGATCCCCGTCGCTTGCAGCGACTTCGCGATCTCGTCGAACCGCGTCGAGCCGGTGATCCCGAAGAGCCACGCGAAGCCATAGACGAGAAGCGCCGAGCTGAACGCCCCGAGGAGGAAGTACTTGAGCGCCGCCTCGTTCGCGAAACGGTCCCGGCGCTGGATGCCCGCGAGCACGTACACCGGGATGGTCATGAGCTCGAGTCCCACGAAGAGCGTGATGAGGTCGGTCGAGAGCGCGATGGTCATCGCGCCGAGCGTCGAGAACAGCACGGTCGCGTAGTACTCGCCCTCGGGGACCTGCTTGCGGAAGAGATACGCGGGCGCGACGGCCGTGCCGAAGAGCGCAAGGAGGATGAACACCGCGCGGAAGAACGTGGTGAACGCGTCGACGTTCACAAAGCCGCCGAAGTACAGGCCCGTGACCGGCGCGAACCGCGGGGCGGCGAGCGCGGCGACGAGGCCGGCGACGGTGATCGCGGGTAGCCAGACCCGCGCGGACGAGCGCGGGAGCAGTGGGTCGACGACGAGCACGACACAGGCGGTGATCGCGACGATGAGCTCCGGCGCGATCGGGTAGAGCGTGTTCTGGATGTCGGTCACCGCAGCGCCACCAGGAACGTCGGGTCGGTGGCCAGGCGCAGCACGCGGTCGAGGCTCGGCTCGATGATCGCGATCGCGGGCTGCGGGAACACGCCGAGCAGAACCGTGAGAACGAGCAGCGGCACCGCGCACGCGACCTCGATCGGCGAGAGGTCGGGCAGCACCTTGTAGTGATCGCGCGCCGGTCCGTACATGACGCGCGAGAACATCCACAGCAGGTAGATCGCGGCGAGGATGACGCCGATCGCCGCGAGCGGTCCCCAGAAGAGGCCGCCGAGCGGCACGCCACCAAACTGGAACGTGCCGAGGAGCACGAGGAACTCGCCGACGAAGCCGCTCAGCCCCGGCAGGCCGAGCGACGCGAGGACGAACACGCCGAAGAACGTCGTGTACAGCGGCCAGTGGTTGGCGAGCCCGCCGAGGTCGGCGATGACGCGGCGGTGTGTGCGCTCGTACTGGATGCCGACGAAGAGGAAGAGCGCGCCCGTGACGAACGCGTGATTGAGCATCTGCAGCACCGCGCCGACACCGCCCTGCGCGTTCAGCACGAAGATGCCGAGCGTCACGAAGCCCATGTGCGCGACCGATGAGTACGCGACGAGCTTCTTCAGATCCTTCTGCACCGTGGAGACGGCCGCGCCGTACAGGATCGCGATGACCGAGAGGACGATGATCAGGGGCAGCCAGAGCTGCGTGCCCGTCGGGAACAGTGGGAGCGCGAAGCGCAGGAAGCCATAGCCGCCCGCCTTGAGCAGCACGCCGGCGAGGATGATCGAGCCGGCGGTCGGCGCCTCGACGTGCGCGTCGGGCAGCCAGGTGTGGAACGGGAACATCGGGAGCTTGATCGCGAACGCGAGACCGAACGCGAGGAAGACCCAGAACTGGAACTCGGCGGAGAACCGGTTGCGGATCGCGAGGAGATCGGGTAATGAGAGCGTGCGCGACCCCTCGGGACCCGACGCGAGCCAGATGGCGACGATGCCCACGAGCATCACGAGGCTGCCCGCGAGCGTGAAGATGACGAACTTGAGGGTCGAGTAGATGCGCCGCGTGCCGCCCCAGATGCCGATGATGAGGTACATCGGGACGAGCATCAGCTCGAACATCACGTAGAAGAGGAAGAGGTCGAGCGAGATGAAGACGCCGACCATCCCGATCTCCAGGATGAGGAACGACGCCATGAACGCGGTGACCCGGTCCTTGATCGCGCCGCCGCTCGAGTAGAGCACCGAGAGGAACGTGAGCAGCGTCGTCATCGGCACGAGCAGGACGCTGATGCCGTCGACGCCGACGAAATACCGGATGCCGAGACTCGGGAGCCAGTCGGCCTGCTCGACGAGCTGGAAGTCGGCCTCGCCGACCTTGAACTGCGCGAGCATGACGAGCGAGAGCAGCAGCTCGACGAACGTCGTGACGATGGCGACCTGCTTCGCCGCGCGCGCATCGCCGCGGAAGAGGGCAAGCGGGATGAGCCCGACCGCGGGGACGACGAGTAGAAGCGTGAGCACGTGGCCGATCGTCATCGCTTGAAGATCCCCGCCGCGTAGCCGCCGTACGCCACGAGCACGACGAACAGCCCGACGACGACGGTGAGCGCGTAGTTGCCGACGACGCCCGTCTGCAGGCGTCGCGCTCCGCCGCCGCCGATCGACGCGAGGCGTCCGATGCCGTTCGCGATCCCGTCGATGACGTGGACGTCGAACGCCCAGAGCACACCGAAGAACGCACGACCGAGGCCGAGGATGCGGTTGTCGTAGAGCTCGTCGACGAAGTACTTGTTGACCAGCAGCGTGTACAGCGGGCCGGCCGCGCGTGTGACCGCCGCGGGATCGGGCCGGTGGCGCGCGTACATGAGGAAGCCGACCGCGATCCCGAGAAGGCCCGCAGCGACCGAAACGGCGGCGAGCGCGAGGATCGTGCCGATCTCCGCGGTGTGCTCGACACCTTCGACCTCGACCGCGGGCCGCAGGAACGAGTGGATGAAGCCCTGGTCCGGCGGGAAGCCGATGAGGATGCCGAGCGTCGCGCTCCCGACCGCGAGGAGGATCAGCGGCAGGGTCATGACCGTCGGCGACTCGTGGGCGTGGTCGTACAGGTGGTGATCGCGCGGCTCGCCGTGGAAGGTCAGCCACATCGCGCGCGTCACGTAGAAGGCGGTGAGGACCGCGGTGATGATGCCGACCGCCCAGAGGACGGTCTGGCCGGAGACGAACGCCGCGCCGACGATCTCATCCTTTGACCAGAAGCCGGCGAGCGGCGGCAGCGCGGCGAGCGCTCCGCCGGCGATGAGCATCGTCCAATACGTCACCGGCATCTTGCGGCGCAGCCCGCCCATCTTCCGCATGTCCTGCTCGTTCCCCGTCGCGTGGATGACCGAGCCGGACCCGAGGAAGAGCAGCGCTTTGAAGAACGCGTGCGTCGCGAGGTGGAAGATCGCGGCCACCGGCGCGCCGACGCCGAGCGCGAGGAACATGTAGCCGAGCTGGCTCACGGTCGAGTACGCCATGACGCGCTTGATGTCGAATTGCACGAGCGCGATCGTCGCCGCGAAGATCGCCGTGAGCGCGCCGATGACGGCGACGACCTGGAGGGCCGGTCCGGCCGCGACGAAGAGCGGCGTGCTTCGCGCGACGAGATAGACGCCCGCGGTCACCATCGTCGCCGCGTGGATGAGCGCGGACACCGGCGTCGGCCCCTCCATCGCGTCCGGGAGCCAGGAGTACAGCGGCAGCTGCGCCGACTTGCCCGTCGCGCCGACGAACAGCGCGAGGCAGATGAGCGTGAGATTCGCCTGCGTCGCGATGCCGACCTTCTCGAACACCTCGGTGAACTGCAGCGAGCCGAAGACGAGGAAGATCGTGATCATGCCGATCGTGTAGCCCCAGTCGCCGATGCGGTTCATCCAGAACGCCTTGTTCGCCGCCTTCTGCGGCGCGGTGTTCTGGAACCAGTAACCGATCAGCAGGTACGAGCAGAGACCGACACCCTCCCACCCCACGAACATGAGGAGGTAGTTGTCGGCCATGACGAGGATGAGCATCGCGAAGACGAAGAGCGAGAACCACGTGAAGAAGCGCGGAAAGCCCTGGTCGTGCGCCATGTAGCCATTGGCAAACACGAAAATGAGCGTGCCGACGACCGTGACGACGAGCAGCATCACGCTCGAGAGCGGATCGATGAACGCGGCGACGTCGATCTTGAACTCGCCGACGCCGATCCAGCGGTAGAGCACGACCGTCGAGCGCTCCACGCCGCGCAGGACATCGACAAACACACCGATCGCCAGCAACGCGGACAGCCCGACGGCACCCGTCGCGATCCAGCCGGTCAGATGACCGAGCCAGCGGCGTCCGAATAGGCCATTGATGAGGAACGCGGCGAGCGGCAGGCCCGGGATCACCCAGACGAGCTGGATGAATCCGGCGACGACCTGCGCGGACGCGACGCTCTCGATCATCGGCTAACCCTTCATCGCGTGGACTTCGTCCACGTCGACGGTCGGCCTGTTCCGATAGAGCGCGAGGATGATCGCGAGCCCGACGGCCACTTCCGCCGCCGCGACGACGAACACGAACACGACGAAGACGCTCCCGCGCTCATCGGGGATGCCGCCGCGGCGCGAGAACGCGACGAGCGCGAGGTTCGTCGCGTTGAGCATGAGCTCGACGCACATGAGGATGACGACGGCGTTGCGTCGCACGAGCACACCGGTGACGCCGATGAAGAAGAGCACCGCGGAGACGGCGACGAACGCGCCGAGCGGGATCATTCTTCCTTCAATCTCGGGCTTACGGCCCGAGACCCGGCTCTCATTCGTCTTCCCGCTTGACCAAAACGATCGCACCGACCATCGCTGCGAGGAGCAGCACCGACGCGACCTCGAACGGGAACGCGAAGTCACGGAACACGCTCGTCGCGAGCGGCGCGAGGTCCGCGCCTTTCGGGCCGGCGGTGCTGTCGCGGAACGAGAACGAGAAGACCGCGACGGCAATGGCGATCGGAGCGACGAACAGCGCCGCGAGCGGCGTCTGCTTCTGGAAGAACAGCGCGTACGGACGGTCGCGCTGCGGGGTGAACATCACGCCGTAGAGGATGAGGACCGTGATCGCGCCGACGTAGATGAGGACCTGGAACATCGCGATCGTCTCGGCGCCGAGCAGCAGGAACATCCCGGCGTTGCAGAGGAACGTGAACGCCATGAGCAGCGCCGCGCCGGTGATGCGGTTGAGCAGGACGACGCCCGCCCCGGCGCCGACCATGCCGATGACGAGCAGGGCGAAGAACGCCGCTTCGATCATGCGACAGCGTGCTCGCGCGCCGCGAGGCGCGCGCGCAGGCTGACGAGCCGGCGCCGCTGGAGGAACGGGATCGACGCGGCGAACACGAACAGGAGGATCCAGTTCGCGATCGCGACCGGGACGAGCGAGGTCGGGAAGGCGAGCACGAGGATCGCCGTGACCAGGAGGTTCACGAGCGTGACCGGTATGAGGAACTTCCAGCAGAACGACATGAGCTGGTCGATGCGGAAGCGCGGCAGCGTCGCGCGGATCCACATGAAGACGAGCACGAAGAAGTACGTCTTCAGCGTGAACCAGAGCACGCCCAGCGCCGGCCCGAGCAGCGGGTGCACGTCGGTGAACGGGCCGTGCCACCCGCCGAACCAGAGCGTCGCGATGATCGATGAGACGACCGTGACCTCGCCGTACTCGGCGACGAAGAACAGCCCCCAGCGCATGCCCGAGTACTCCGTGAGGAAACCGGCGACAAGCTCAGATTCGGCCTCAGGCAGGTCAAACGGCACGCGGTTCGTCTCGGCGAGCCCGGCGATGAAATATGTGACGAACGCGAGCGGGATGATGAGCGCATTGACCTGGAGGCCGGGTTGCGAGCCGACGATCGCGGTCATCGACAGCGAACCGACGACGAGCACGACGGTGACGAGCGAGACGATCTGCGGCACCTCGTACGAGATGAGCTGTCCCGCGGAGCGAAGGCCGCCGATGAGCGAGTACTTGTTGTTCGACGCCCAGCCTGCGATGACGATGCCGAGGACGGTCATCGAGCCGAGCGTCGTGAGGTAGAGCAGCCCGACGTTGAGGTCGGCGCCCATGACACCCGGGGCGAAGGGGATGACGACGTACGAGGCGAGCATCGGAGCGAAGACGATCGCCGGCGCGGCGAGGAAGAACCAATGGTCGGTGAGCCGGGCGCGGATGTCCTCTTTCCCCAGCAGCTTGATCGCGTCAGCGAACGTCTGAAGGAGGCCATACGGCCCGGTGTGCATCGGCCCTGTGCGGTCCTGGATGATCGCTTGGATCTTCCGCTCGAGATAGATCTGCGCGAGCGCACCGTTGAACACGAGCCCGGCGGCGAGCGCGACCGCGATGACGAGCCGCAGCACCGCCCAGAGGACGGGATCGAGGCCGAATGGTCCGGGGACCATCAACCGCCTCGCGCGTCGCTACGCGGTGGGAGGAACGATTTGCGCAGCGGATGGCCGGGGAACGACTCCTCGAGGAAGATGCGCCGCAGATCGGGATGGCCGTCGAACTCGATGCCGAACATGTCGTACGTCTCGCGCTCCGGCCAGTTCGCACCCTCCCACACGCCCGCGAGCGACGGCACGTGCGGGTCGAGCTCGGTGCACGACGTGCGCAGCATCACGAAGACCTTCGTCTCCGTACCGCGCACGAACGTCACGCTGCGCAGTTCGGCGCCCGTGTCGACGCCGGCGTTCACTGAGTAAAGGTCGCAGCGGGTCGCGGGATCGTCGCGGACGATACGCGCCACCTCGACGAGGTTCGCACGGTCGACGTCGACGACGAGCGTGTCGTCGAGGACGCTGACCTTCGCGCGTCCTGCGATCGACCTCTCGAGCGCGGCCCTTGCGGCATCGAGGTCGATCGTCGGTCGATGCGCGCTCAGTACCAATTGAGGGCCTTCTTCTTCCACGCGTAGAACAGCCCGACGACGAGGATCGCGATGAACACCGCCATCTCGACAAGGCCGTACCAGCCGAGCTCGCGGAAGAGCACGGCCCACGGGAAGAGGAAGATCACCTCGACGTCGAACACGACGAACAGGAGCGCGAAGACATAGAAGTGCGTCGGGTAGCGGCCCCACGCCTGGCCCACCGGCTCCTCGCCCGACTCGTACGTGCGGAGCTTCTCGCGGGTCGGCTTGAACGGCGCGAGCAGGTGCGACAGCAGCATCATCACGCTGACGATCCCGGCACCGACCACGAAAAAGGCGAACACGTAGACGTAGGAGAGGTTGTAGTCGGGCACGGCCGTAGCGTACGAAGGCACTAGAACGTCGGCAAATTCGAGCGTTTTGCGATGTCGGAACCGTATCTCCCCCGTCACGTAGGCCCATGGTCCGGGTTGACACCAATGTCGCGGCCTCGGTACGGTGACCGCGCCCGATCGACCAGGTACGTATTGCGTACATGTTTGAAAGAGTTCCTGAGGATTAGCGGGAGGGAACAAGAGATCTTGACGGCGCATAGCCGCCTCGCACAAGCCACGCCTTCCCCGCGCCTCATGGCCGGTCGGATGCTTCGTCAGAGTGGACACGCCGCACGCGCCTGTGCCACCGACGTTGGTTCGGTCCTCGCTCTCGTCTTCGGCGAGCGAATCCCGGCGTTCGCGCTCGAGCTCTATGGTCCGCGCGGACTGCGACTCCTTCTCAACATCGCGACGGCGCTGCTGGTCCTCGCGCTACCGCTGACAGCCGCGGCGCAGTCACAGCTGACCGCGAGCGATCAGCCGGTGCTCCTCGCGCAGGTCGCAACGTACGCGAGCGAGAACTCGACCGCGCGCGTCACGACGGCAGCGCGCGGAGTGAGCGCGGGATCGCGCAGCCCGGTCACCGTCGCGGCGTCCGACGTCGCGGAGATCCCGCACTACACCGTGAAGAGCGGCGAGACGCTGTCCGGCATCGCCACGCACTACGGCGTCGACATGGATGAGGTCGCGTTCGCGAACCACCTCGACGACGACGGCATCGGCGCTGGCGACGTGCTCGTCATCCCGCCGGGTCGCGGCGCGCTCTACACGGTTAAGGAGGGCGACACCATCGCCTCCGTGGCCGCGCGCTTCAAGGTCGGGCAGAGCGCCATCGAGATCTACAACCGCCTGTACTTCGAGCCGGAGCACTTCGCGGTCGGCCAGCTCATCTTCATCCCGGGCGGCGCGGTCCCCGCCGTGAAGCGCCTCAACTACGGCACCGTTAACGTCGCTGCGAGCCAGCTCCCGGCGCGCACCGGACAGCTGGCGTTGCCGGTGCGCGGCGTGTTCACGCAGTTCTACTGGTGGGGCCACACCGGTGTCGACGTCGCCGCGCCGTATGGCACGGGCATCGCGGCGTCGGACGATGGGGTCGTCGTCGCGACGGGTTGGGTCGCGGTCGGCGGTCTTCGCGTCTGCGTGCAGCACTCCGGCGGCCTGCAGACCTGCTACTACCACACGAGTTCCGTCTACGTGACACCGGGACAGACTGTGGCGCGCGGCCAGCTCATCGCCGCGATCGGCATGACCGGCGTAACGACCGGTCCTCACGTCCACTGGGAAGTGAAGCTCAACGGCGTCGCCGTCAATCCACTCTCCTACTAGCCGCCGCTAAGCCTCGCACCCCGCTCGTACCCTTTCTTTGTGTTCCGTGCCGTTCACGCTGACCGCAGCGGCCGCATCCTCGTCACCGATCACCCAGCGATCGCCTTCGATGGCGCGCGCGGGGTGCCGTTCGCGGATGCGACGCCGCTGCCCGCCGACGCCGTCGTCGCGCCGATCGAACGCGAGGCGCTCGCGGCCGAGAAGAGCGGCAAGCCGCGTCGCCTCGGACCGGGACGTCTCGCCGCGGCGGCACTATTGCCGCCCGGCTACCTGCGCACGCAGCTTCCGGCGTATGTCGACGCGACCGATCGCGCCGACCTCGTGCCGCGGCCGTACGCGGCGATCGCGGCGGACGAGCGCGGCGAGCTCGTCGTCGCCGCGGTCGGCATCGACCGGGACGCGACGCACGATCGCGCCGCGTACGGCCGGGCCGAGGTCGCCGCGCGCGTCGCGGCGGAGCTGCGCGGACGCACGAGCGATCGCCTCGTGCGGCAGCTTGCGCGGTGCGCGCGCGAGTACGGCTGCCGCGCGGCGACGAACGCGTTCTTCGCGCGTTGGGACTGCGCGCTGCCCATCGCCGCACCGGGCAACGAGCGGCCGCCGGAGGCGATCTCGCTCAAGCGCGACGGCGAGGCCGAGCCGACGGAAAGCGCGGCGTTCCATCCAAGCGGCGAAGAGATCGCGCGCCTCTCGACGGAACATCTCGCCGGCGGCGGCACGATGGTCGCGTTCGGTCGCGAGTGCGAGGGCGAGCCGCTCCTTGCGGCGCGCGAGATCGAGGACGCGATAACGCGCGTTCGCGCGGTCACACGCGACGGCACGATCCACCTCGAGACGAACGGGTCCGCGCCGGGCGGGTTGCGCCGTCTGGCCGCCGCCGGGCTCGACTCGATCGCGATACGCCTCGTGAGCGCGCGTGCGTCGACATACGACGCGATCCACCGACCCGACGGCTACCGCTTCCCCGATGTGCGTGCGAGCCTGCGCCTCGCCGCCGAGCTGCGGCTCGCGCTCGCGATAAAGGTGCTCGTGCTGCCCGGCCTCTTCGATCGCGGCGACGAGATCGAGGCGCTCATCTCGCTCGCGTCCGATGCGCCCGAGGGCACGTCGCTCGTGCTTCGCGACCTCCACGCCGACCCGCTGCGCGCGCTCGCGGTGGTCTCGGACCACGGCGAAGGTCCGAGCGGCGTGAGCGCCGCACTCGCGCGACTCCGTGATGCGCTGCCGCACATCAGGATCGGTGCGTTCGTCCGTCCGCTCGCCAAGGTCCCTCATGTTCCTTGACCGCGCTCGCATCAAGGTGCGCGGCGGCGATGGAGGCCGCGGCGTGATCTCATTCCGTCGCGAGGCACATGTGCCACGCGGAGGGCCGGACGGCGGCGATGGCGGCAACGGCGGTGACCTGGTGCTGCGCGCCGATGCGCAGCTCGCGTCGCTCGGCGATTTCCAATTCAAGAAGGAGTACCGGGCGACCGACGGCGCTGCGGGCGAGGGCGGGAATCGCAGCGGCAAGGCGGGCCGCGATCTCGTCGTGGGCGTCCCGGCCGGCACGACGATCCGTGATGTCGCGACGAATGAGGAGATCGCTGACCTCGTAGCCGACGGCGCGGAGATCGTCGTGGCACGCGGGGGTCGCGGCGGTCGCGGCAACGCGCGGTTCGTGACGAGCACGCGTCGCGCGCCGCGCATCGCGATGGACGGCGAGACCGGAGAAGGGCGCGCGCTCGATCTCGAGCTGCGCCTCATCGCCGACGTCGGGCTCGCTGGCCTCCCGAACGCTGGGAAGTCGAGCCTGCTCGCCGCGCTGACGCGCGCGCGGCCGAAGATCGCGGATTACCCGTTCACGACGCTCACGCCGAATCTCGGCGTCGCGCGGCTCGATGACCGCGAGCTCGTCATCGCCGACATCCCGGGCCTCATCGAGGGCGCGAGCCAGGGCGCGGGCCTCGGCGAGGAGTTCCTGCGGCACATCGAACGCACGCGCGTCGTCGTGCACGTCGTCGACGCGTCAAAAGACGATCCCCTCGCGGACATCGCGACGATCGACGCGGAGCTTGAGGCGTACGGACACGGCCTGCGCGACCGGCCCGAGATCATCGCGCTCAACAAGATCGACCTCGCGGAAGCGCGCGACCAGGTGCCCGAGCTGGTGAGCGCGCTAGAGGCGCGTGGCCGTGAAGCGCTCGCGCTCTCGGCGGCGACCGGCGAGGGCGTCGATCGTCTGAGCAAGCGTCTCTTTGTGCTGACGCCGCCGCGCGTCGCGCCGCAGGCCGCGCCGGACGAGCGCCGCATCGTGTTCAAGGGAAGCGCTCGCGACGTACGTGTGCTCCGCGAGGGCGAAGCGTTCCGCGTTCGCGGCGATCGCATTGAGCGTCTGGCTTCCGGTATCGACTGGGACAGCGGCGAGGCGTCGGCGTACTTCCATCGCATGCTCCAGCGCAATGGCGTCGAGAAGCGGCTGCGCGAGCTCGGCGTCAAGGAAGGCGACACGGTGAAGATCGGCAGACTGGAGCTCGAGTGGAAGGACCGCGAATGAAGATCGGCGTCTTCGGCGGCACGTTCGATCCGGTGCACGTCGGCCACCTCGCGATCGCCCAGGCCGCACTCGACAGCGCGCAGCTCGACCGGGTCGTCTTCGTGCCTGCGCGCCGCTCGCCGCTGAAGGATCGCGAAGCGGTCGCCAGCGCGGACGATCGCTACTCGATGCTCGTCTCGGCGACGAAGCCGGAGCCGCGTTTTGCCGTCTCGCGGGTCGAGCTCGATCGGGACGGACCGTCGTTCACCGTCGACACGCTCGAAGCCCTGCGCAAGGAAGGTGATCTGTACCTCATCCTCGGCAGCGACGCGCTCTCCGATCTTGCGCGCTGGAAGTCGCCCTATCGCATCCGCCAGCTCGCGACGATCCTCGTCGCGCGTCGTCCCGGCGCGCCCGACCTCGACGGCACGGTCGGCGCGGTCGTGTTCGACGCGCCCTGCCTCGACATCAGCTCGCGCGAGCTGCGCGCGCGGGCCGCTCGCGGGCTCTCCCTGCGCTACCTTGTGCCCGACGAGGTGTGGCGGCACATCGATCGCAGGGGCCTGTACCGATGAGGACCGACCTCGCGCCGCGCGCCATGGCCGACATCGTCGTCGACGCCGCATCGGACAAGAAGGCCGAGGACATCCTCGTGCTCAACGTGTCGGAGGTGACGACGATCGCGGACCTCTTCGTCCTGTGCAGCGGGCGCAGCGAGCGTCAGGTCCAGGCGATCGCCGACGCCATCGTCGAGAAGGCGAAAGAGGCCGGTCGCCAGCCCTTCGGGATCGAGGGCTATGGCGCGGGGCGGTGGGTCCTCATCGATCTCGGCGACGTCGTCGTGCACGCGTTCGTGCCCGAGGAGCGACAGCTGTACCGGCTCGAGCGTCTCTGGGGCGACGCGCCGGTCGTCCTCCGCATCGCCTAGGCGGGCATCGCGCTAGATCGCGCTCCGCCGGCTCGCGCCGCCACCGAGCACGCCGATGTCCGCGAGCACGCCGAGGACGACGAGGAGGAGCCCGAGACCCTGAGCGCCTCCGAGGGAGTTCTGCGCGAACGCGAAGGCGAGCGTCGTCCACGGCAGGAAGAGGAAGCCGAGGAACGGCAAGAGGAACGTGTCAAAAGCGCGACTCAGGTAGTCGGTGAACAGCCACAGGACGGCGAGTCCGAGTCGAGGACCGACCAGCGCGACGAGGATAAGGACGCAGCACACGCCATCATCGTGTCACGGACGGCGTCACCGCGTCGTCTTCACATCGCCTTCATACGGTCGGCAGAGGCTACCCGGCGTGGATCACGAGCAGAAGCGGCTCGCCCGGCTCGCGGGGCTGCTGTACGTGGTCATGGGCCTGCCGGGTGCGTTCTTCCTCCAGGTCGTTCCGCGGCTACTGGTCGTGCGCGGCGATGCAGCCGCGACGGCCGAGCACATGCTCTCGTCCGAGCCGCTCTTTCGTATCGGCCTCGCGGCGGAGCTGGTGTCGAACCTGGTCTTCATCCTCACGCCGCTCGTGCTCTATCAGCTCTTCAAGCCTGTCGACGGACGGAAGGCCGCGCTCATGGTGATCTTCGTCCTCGTGTCGATCCCGATATCGCTCGTCATCGTGGTGTTCGAGACCGCGGCATACACGGTGCTGACCGGACCCGATTACCTGTCGGTGTTCACGTCCGGCCAACGCGAGGCGCTGGCGCTCTTGCTCGTCGGCTTGCACTCGCGCGCCCTCGACATCGCGGCGATCTTTTGGGGGCTGTGGCTCGTGCCACTCGGTCTGCTCGTCTACGAGTCCGGCTTCGCGCCGCGTGTCATCGGCGGCCTGCTCGTAATCGCCGGCGCCGCATATGTCCTCGCCGCATTCACCGCGCTGCTCGTGCCCCAGTACGGCAGCGTGGTCGCGAACCTGGCGGCGTTCCCCGAGGGCCTCGGCGAGATCTCGTTCGTGATCTGGCTGTTCGCGGGCCGAACTCGCGCGATGACGGTCACATCTCCGGCCGTGGCTCCGTCATAGGAGTGACGGTGGACTGGACCCGCAATACCTCCTCTTCGCTGCGCGGGCTGGTGCGTATCGCCCGCTGATCCGGCGTAGCCTGTACGCCCGAGCGCGGGACCGGGGAGGGAATCGCGTGATGCTCACGCTCGCGAACGTCGAAGTCGTCTACAGCGACGTCGTCGTCGGGCTACGCGGGATCTCGCTGACCGTCGCCCCGGGCGCGATCGTGGCTCTCCTCGGTGCGAACGGCGCGGGTAAGACGACTTGTCTTCGCGCGATCTCCGGCCTGCTCGACGTCCATCGCGGCAAGATCACGAAGGGCACGATCACATTCGACGGCGAGCGCATCGACCGCTGCGATGCCACCGAGATCGTCCGCCGCGGCGTTGCGCAAGTGCTCGAGGGACGACGCATCTTCCCGGAGCTCACGGTCGACGAGAACCTGCGTGCGGGTAGCTTTGGCCAACGAGATGGTGGGCGGACTCGCCGCCCCTATGACCGCGTCATGACGCTCTTCCCAGCGCTCGCGGAACGGCGCGGCAGCATCGCTGGCTACCTCTCCGGAGGCGAGCAGCAGATGCTCGCCATCGGCCGCGCGCTCATGGCCGAGCCCAAGTTGCTCCTACTGGATGAGCCGTCGCTTGGCCTCGCGCCGATCCTCCTCGGGCGGATCCGCGATGCGATCGCCGAGATCAACCGAGAAGGCACCGCGGTGCTCCTGGTGGAGCAGAATGCCGCGATCGCGCTGTCGCTCGCGTCGCACGGCTACATCCTCGAGGTGGGGAGGGTCGTCATGGACCGGCCCGCCGACGTGCTCGCGCGCGATGAGGATGTGCGCGAGTTCTACTTCGGGTTCACCGAGGGTCAGCGCCGCTCCTATCGCGACGTGAAGCACTACCGGCGCAAGAAGCGCTGGCTCAGCTAGATGTCGCTGCTCGAGGTTCGCGAACTGACGCTCGCCTTCAGCGGCCTCGTCGCGCTCGACGGCGTCTCGTTCGACGCGAACGACGGCGAGTTGCTCGCGATCATCGGTCCGAACGGCGCCGGCAAGACGTCGATCTTCAACTGCCTGAACGGCGTCTATCGGCCGCGGACCGGCACGATGCGTTTCCAGGGCCGCGATCTGCGGGGACTGCGGCCGCACGAGATCGCGCGGCTCGGGATCGCGCGCGTCTTCCAGAACGTCGAGCTCTTCCCGCATATGACCGTT
>VBJD01000135.1 GCA_005887995.1 Chloroflexota bacterium | reverse complement strand
CGATCAGGGGTACAGCGACCTCACACCGCGCGAGCGGGAGGTGCTGAAGCTCATCGCCTCGGGTCGCGCGAACAAGGAGATCGGCACCGAGCTCGGGATCAGCGAGCGCACCGTGAAGACGCACATCTCGAACATCTTCAGCAAGCTGCAGCTCACCGACCGCACGCAGGCCGCGCTCTATGTCCATAACCGGGGGTTGCTCGAGAAGGCGTAGCGCGACTTAATGCCCCGCACCTCCGAGCGGTCTGTTCAACGACGTGTCCGGTCCTCAGAGGTGGGGACGCGTGCTCACTTTGCCCACCTGCAGCGTCGCGTCGAGTCCCACGATCTCGCCGATGCGCTGCGCGGCGCGTTCGAGCGCGCGGCGGCGCGTCGCGGCGAGCGTGACGAGGGGCTGCACGCGGATGGCGAGCGTCTTCGCGCGACGGGTCGATTCCCAGACCCCCGCGACGACGCCATCGATGAGCAGCACCGGCATCGGGCCGACGAGGAACGCGCGGCCGGAGCCGGAGCCGCGCGTGAGCAGGCCCGTCGCGGCGGCATGCGCGACGACATCCGGTGGCGCGACGACATCGCGCGGATGTGAGCCGACGGCGTAGCAGTCGAAGCGCGGGAGCAGCAGCGTCGAGGTCGACGCGCGCGCGGGTCGGTCGCCGGCGATCTGCCACGCGCGATGTCCCTTCACGTCGACCTCCTCGATCGCATCGCCGAGCGCCTTCGCGAGTTCGCGCGCGCGTCGCGGCTCGATGAACGCCCACTGCGCGAACTCGGCGACCGTCGCAGGTCCGTACGCGCCGAGGTAACGGCGCATGAGCTCGTGCTGCGCCTGCGATTCGGGCGGTGACGTGATCTTCCCGAGCCAGTCGGATGCGCGCACGAACGTGACGCGCGCGCCGACGGGTGGCCCGAAGAGGAGCTCGCCACGCGTCGCGGCGCCGCCGATGCCCGCCTGCCACACGGGCCACTGGCCACCGAACGCGCCGACGCTGCGCAGGACGGCCCATCGCCCGACGCGGCGCGCGACCGCTTCACCGAGCTGGTCGCGCGTCATCGGCGCGGCGCTGAGCGACTCGCAGATGGCTTCGATCGTCGCGTCCATCTGCTTCTGGGTCATGCCGAGATAGGCGAGACGCTTCGGGTCTTCGTCACGCCGCCATCCGGCGCGCAACGCCGCGAGCCACCACCCGTATTCGCGCGCGGGTAGCAGATGCACGGTGCCGCGGATCCCGTACGCCTTCACGAGCACGCGCGTCTCCCAGAGCGCCGAGTCGAGGTCACGCTTGCGGAAGTCCGCGATGCGCAGGCCGAGCGAGAGCTCCGCGCTCGGCATCACCTGCGCGTGGATACCGCATACCTCGGCGACGACGTCCACGAGCTTCGCGCGCGGCGCGGGCTTGGTGAGGTGATGACGCGCGAGGCGCCGGGCGACGACGCCGCGCCAGGTGAGCTTGCGGACGGCCACTCCTAGGCGAAGACGGCGCGCGTGCGAAAGCCGGACCAGACGAGTGCGGCGCCGACGATCGCGACGGCGATGTCGAGCGCGGCGAGGAACGATGAGGGACGGAAGGCGTTGGTGAGGCCGGCGAGATCGGCGAGCGCGAGGAGCACGGCGGCCGCGCCGACGATCATCGCGAGCGGCCCGACCCAGCGCGGGCGCCACCACGTCGCGACGAGGGCGACGATCGCCACGAGGAACGCGACGCCGTAGATCGCGCCGAGCCCGACGCCGTCGGACGTGCGCGTGTCGATGCCCAGGCCGGGCGTGCCCGCGATCCACAGGAGCAGGAGGACGACAAGGAGCGCGCGTGTTCTCACTGCGCGCGGAGTCTAGTGAGCGCTCACGGCCGGTGATCAGCGTCGCGGTCGCGCCCGCGGCGCGGACGGTGTAGGACGCCGCTAACCTGTGCGGGAATGCGCGTCCTGATCGTTGGCGCGTCGGGACTCGTCGGCAGCGCGATGATGCGCGTCATCCCGGCCCTCGACCCGAACGCCGTCGTCTTGGGGACGTATCGCTCGCGGCCGTGGCCGGGACTCATGCAGCTCGACGCGGCCAACACGCGCGCCGTGCGGGACATCCTCACGGACACGCGGCCGGACGTGATCCTCTTCCCCGCCGCGATGCCCGACGTGGAGTGGTGCGAGGCGCACGAGGCACAGGCGCGCGAGGCGAACCTCGCGCCGCTGCGTGCCGTGCTTGCCGGGTCACGCAAGCCGGTCATCGCTTTCTCGAGCGACTACGTCTTCGACGGCACCGCTGGACCGTACGCCGAGGACGCGCCGCGACATCCGCTCTCCGTGTACGGGCACATCAAGGCGGACGTCGAGGACGAGACGCTCGCCGCGGGCGGTGCGGTCGTGCGCACGACCGGCGTGTTCGGCACAGAGCGGCCACCGGGAAAGAACTTCGTCGTGCGACTCATCGCGTCGCTGCGCGAGAAGAAGCCGGTGACGGTGCCGACCGATCAGCTCGCGACGCCGACGTACTCCGACGATCTCGCGGCGGCGACGTACCGCATCGCGCTCCGCCGCGGCACCGGCATGTGGCACGTCGGTGGGCCGGACATGCTCTCGCGTTTCGACCTCGCGCGCGCGGTCGCCGAGGAATTCGCGCTCGATGCGAGCACGCTGCGGGGCGTGACGACGGCCGAGCTGAAGCAGAAGGCGGCGCGACCACTCGCCGGCGGACTGCGCAACGCACGCTACGAGCGCGAGTTCGGCGCGGAACCGGTGCGGCCGGTGCGCGACGCACTACGGGAGATGCGCGATGCGATGAGCGTCGCGACGTGATGACCCGCGCCGCCGGCCCGATCCGCGTCGTCGCGGTCGGCTGCGGCTGGGTCACGGTCAATCGGCACATCCCAGCCATCCGCACGACGCCCGGTCTGACGCTCGCAGGCGTCGTCGACCGCCGCGCGGATCGCGCACAGCAGACGGCGGCGCGGCTCGGCGTGCCGAACGCGACGCGTCTCGACGATCCGCGGCTCGGCGATTTCGACGCGGTGAGCATCGGCACGGCGCCGATGTCCCATCACGAGCTGACGCTGTCGGCGCTGGCGATGGGCAAACACGTTCTCACCGAGAAACCGTTCGCGATGACCCTTGTGGAGGCCGACGAGATGCTCGCCGCGGCGCGACAGGCGTCGCGCGTGCTCGCGGTCATCCATAACTTCCAGTTCGCGCGGAGCGTCGCCGCAGCGAGGCGCATCGCTTCGAGCGGGCGTCATGGCGCGCTGCGCGGAGTGATCGGGCTGCAGCTCTCGAACGAGCGGCGGCGGCTCCCCGTCTGGTACAAGACCTTGCCCGGGGGACTGCTCTACGACGAAGGTCCGCACCTCGTGTATCTCGTGCGCGCGTTCCTCGGGGACGTCGGCGTCGTCGACGCGTTCGGCTCGCCGAGCGCCTCTCCGGACGACAACACACCGCGCCTCGCGGCCGCGCGCTTCGCGGACGGACGGGGCGGCGCGTTCGGCGCGCTGCAGATGTCGTTCGCCGCAGCCCTCTCTGAGTGGCAGCTCGTCGTCATGCTCGAGCGCGCGACGCTCGTGTGCGACATCTTCCGTGACATCCTCGTCACGCTGCCGGATGACGGCCGTCACGTGCCGTGGCAGATCATGCGCACCTCAGCGCTGAGCTCTGCGCGCCACTGGTGGGGCGTCGTCACCTCGGGGACGCGCTTTCTCTCACGGCGTCTCGATTACGGGAACGACGAGGTGTTCAGGCGCTTCGCGGAAGCCGTGCGGACCGGACGCTCGCCGGAGGGGATCAGCGGTCGCGACGGCCGCGAGGTCGTGGCCGCGCTGCACGCGATCGTCGGCGCGCTCTAGCGAGCCGCCTCCGCCAGGAGCGCGAGATACGCATCGCGGAACCGCGCGAGCCCGTACCGTGCCTGCGCCCACGCGCGGGACGTCGCGCGGCGTGACGCCGGCATCGCGAGCGCGTCTGCGAGCGCGGACGAGAGCTGCGCGAGCGGCGGACGGACCACCGCGTCGCACGCGGCGAGGCCGGCGAATGCCGGATCGTCGCTCACGACGCACGGCAGTCCCGATGCGAGCGCCTCGATGAGCGACAGCGGAAGGCCCTCCCCCGTCGAGGGAAGCGCGAAGGCGTCGGCCGCCGCGAATGCTTCGGGCATGCGCGCGTGAGGGATCCGCGGGACGTGCGTGACGCGCTGGCCGAGCGCCGCGAGCGCGTCGCGCTCGGGACCGTCGCCGACAACGAAGAGGTGCGCGTCCGTATGCCCCAGCGCGTCGACCAGAGATCGCACGTGCTTCTTCGGCACGAGGCGACCCGCGAAGAGCACGACCGCGGCGTCGCGCGGGATGCCGAATGCCTCGCGCGCCGCGGCGCGCTCCGCGTCACTGGCAACGTGGAAGAGCGACGTGTCGACCGCATTCGGGATGAGCGACGCGCGCAGATCGGGCGCGACGTGCTGTGTGAACCAGTCGCGCACGTTCTCGCTCACGAACGCGACGTGACGCGCGCGGCGCAAGACGTCGCGGCCAGCGGTGCGATACGCGGTCGCAAGAAGCGGATCAATGAGGCCACCGCCGAACGACACCATCGCCACGTGTTGCGTGACGATGTAGGGAGTTCGCTGTCGCGTCGCCGCGATGCTCGTGGCGTAGAGGCAGTCATGCACGTGGGCAACGTCCGCGCCCGCCACGGCGCGCGCGACGGTGCGCCAGCCACCCAGGCCGATGAGCGGGAACGGCATCGCAAAGCGGCGCTCGAGGACGTTCGCGTCGGCGACGCGCACAAGGCGAACGCCTTCTTCGGTCGAGTCACCCGGCGGGAGCGGCGTCGCGCAGGCGATCCAGCTGACCTCGTGCCCCGCGTCGGCGTACGTACGCGCGAGGAGCGCGGCGACCTGCTCGACGCCACCGGTGTGCGGCGGCATGTAGTGCGAGACGATCGCGATGCGCATCAGCGCCGGACGCGCAGGCCGAGCACGGAGAGGAAGAACGAGGCGACGATCGTCTCGAAGCCGAGTGCGAGCGCCGCGGAGGAGACGATGACGTAGCGGAGCGTCGTCTCGCTGCGGTCGGCGAGGGACCCGAAGCCGGCCTCGGTCCACATGCGCAGAGCGACGGCGCCCGTGCCGATGCCGACGATGACCATCGCGAGGCCGACGACGATGCCGACCTCGAGCGTGACGTAGCGGAAGAGGACAGGGAGCCGCGGATCCTCAGGAAGCAGGCCCTCGCTCACGGCGAAGATCTTCGTGAAGAAGGCGAAGGCCACGGCCTGGTAGCCGACGATGACCATCGCTGCCGCGTAGATGAGTGTGTGCACGTCGAAACCCAGCGCGCCGGCCTGGAACGGACCCAGGAGCAGGCGCGCGCCGACGAGCCCGCCGATCGCCATGAGCAGCACACCGGGATAGAAGAAGAGCCAGCGCGGGCTGTACAGCAAGAGGAATCGCAGGTGCCGCCAGCCGTCGCGCCAGGTGCGCAGATGCGGGCGGCGCGGGCGGCGATCGGGGTAGAGGATCGTCGGCACCTCGGCGACGCGGTACTTCGCGAGATGCGACTTCACGACCATCTCGCTCGCCCACTCCATGCCGACGGTGCGCAGGTCGAGCGCGAGGATCTTGTCGCGGCGGAATGCGCGCATGCCGCAGTGAAAGTCGCCCGTCTCGCCGCCGAAGAACAGCCGCGCGACGAAGGAGAGCACCGGATTGCCGACGTATTTGTGGAGCGTCGGCATCGCGCCGGTCTTGATCCCGCCCGCGAAGCGATTGCCCATCACCAGATCGTTCCCCGCGCGCAACGCGTCGACGAACGGATCGATGGCGGCGAGGTCGTACGAGTCATCCGCATCCGCCATGAGGACATAGGTACCGCGCGCGGCATTGATGCCGCCCATGAGCGCGGCGCCGTAGCCCTTCGTGCGTACGTCGACGACGCGCGCACCCGACGCGCGCGCGACCTCGCGCGAACGGTCGGAGGAGCCGTTGTCGGCGACGATGACCTCGCCGTCGATGCGAAGACGCGCAAGCGAGGCCACGCCCTTACGCACGACGTCGCCGACCGTCGTCTCCTCGTTGAGACAGGGGATGACGATCGAGAGTTCGAGGTCGTCGGTCATGCCCACGCGACCCCACGCAGCTTCCGAGACGCCGGCACGGCCGCGGCGAGGACGAGGAGGCCGAAGACGAGAAGCGGCATCTTTGTGGGGACGGGCTCGTAGCGTGCGATCACCAGATGCGAGCCCCCCGGCACGACGACGCCGAGGTACGCCGGCGACAGCATGAAGGTGTCCGTCGCGACGCCATCGATCGTCACATGCCATCCCGGGTCGAACGTCATCTTGATGAGGAGTGTGCCCGCGGACTCGCACGAGACCGAGAGGTCAACGCGCGCCGCGCGCACGAAGTCGTCTCGCACCGTGCCACGGCTGCACGCGGGCGGAAGCGCTGAGTCCACCACGCCACTGCGCGGGTAATCCCAGCGCAGGAAACCGTGCGTCTGGCGGTCGCGCGCGAGCAGCCACGGCCTGCCGGCCGCGAGCAGCTCGCGCGGCCCGGTCGCCGCGCGGCGCTCGGACACGCTCACCCACTCGCCGTAGCCGGTCGTCGGCGCGCCGTACAGCGTGTAGCGCGTGGTGCGACGGATCGCGGTGAGGAACGACGGCGCCGGCAGGTCGGCGGGCATGACCGCGTAGCGGACGTTGAAGAGGTCGTAGTCCTCCGCACGCTGATAGTTGAAGTCCCAGAGGTAGTCGGACGAGAGCGACGACGACGTGTAGGGCGGGTTCACGACGTCGATGCCCTCGTACACGAGGAGGTCGGAGAAGCGCGCCGAGTTGAAGGGGATGTCGAAATTCATGTCTGGCCCGAAGTCCGTGCGCAGGCCGGCGAACACGCGGCCGCGCGGCAGGCCCTTGAGCGCGTCGACGAGCGTCTTGGCGTCGGTGTCAGTGACGATGGCGTCCTGAGTGACCCGCATCCATTGCAGGCCCTGGTCGTAGAAGGCGGCGCGCTCGCGCATGAGCGGCAGGAGCGCGACGAACACGACGGCTGTCGCGGCATACGGCACCCAGGGACGCCATGAGCGCAGCGCGAGCTCCCACAGCCATCCCGCGCCGATGCCGACGAGCATCGTGCCCCAGAGGTGCACGGCGCCGCTGAAGCGGTGGATGAAGAGCGTCTTCGAGAGCGGCACGAAATCGTAGAAGCGGCCGAGCGTCGGTCGCCCGAAGTACAGGACGAGCCACACGACGAAGAGCACAAGGATCGTGACGCCGAGGCGCGTGCGTCCCTGCCACACCGCGGCGATGCCGACCGGAACGAGCAGCGTGAGGATCGGCAGCCGGTCGGCATCGAAGAGCTGTCCCGTGACGAGGTACGCGAGGACCTTGGGGGCGCCAAGACCGTCGTATTTCTCGGGCTGCAGGTACGGACTCGCGTTCAGGTACGCGTCGAACTGGATGTACGGCAGCCAGAGGTACGCGGTGATCGCGAGCGCGGCGCCGCCGACGATCGCGAGGTCGCGGACTTGAATGAGCCAGCGGTCACGGCGGACGTTGGCAAGGAAGATGATGCCGATGGAGACGGCGACGATGTAGGCATACAGCAGATGCGAGAGGACGAGCGCGGAACAGGCGACGATCGCGGGCAGATGGCCCTGGCGCCTGGTGATGACGCGCGTCGTGGTCGCGATCGCGATGAACGAGAGATGCTGCGCCCACAGCTGCGTGTACGTGCCGTAGCCGCGCCAGACGTACGAGTCGTAGTCGAAGCCGAAGAGGAACGGTGTCGAGATGAGCGGCGACGCGCACGCCGCGAATGTCGCGACCGGCCACGAGAAACCCATGTGCCGCATCGACCAGAACACCGTGACCGGCAGCAGGACGAGCAGCAGGTAGCGGACGAGGTTGAACACCGTGAGGAGGTCGATCGTCCCGAAAAGCGCCCGGTGGAGCAGCACGACCGCGATGTGCGGCAGATGCTGGTAATGCACGAAGGACGAGAAGCCGAGCTCGAGCTGCGGCGTCCAGAAATCGATGGGGTTCTCGCCGTTCGCGAGCGCCTCGGATGCGCGTCGGATGAAGAGCCAGTGGAACGCGTCGTCGTTGTTGCTCGGGACGGGGATGTAGATCTCGGGGAAGAGCGCGACCGCGTCGAAGAGGACGACGACCGTGACGAGCGCCGCGAGGAGGATGCGCTCGCGGTGCAGCTCGAAGAATCGGGTCAGCGTGTACTTCGTACTGCGCCTCCTCGTCGGTCCGAGCCTGCCAGCAGGCTCTCCCCTCGTCGTCAGCGCGTGGGAGACGGCCGCACCGACGCGCTCGGTGGCGGTGTGAGGCGTGCGTCAAGTCGCTGCGCGGTCGCGAACTCGGCCGTCGCGTCGGCCGTCTGGCCCAGCGAGCGCAGGGCGAGGCCGAGGTTCCAGTGCGCGCCCGCGTTGTTCGGCTCGATCGCGATGACGCGGCGCAGCAGGCTCGCGGATTCGGTGGAGTCGCCGACCGCCTGACGCACGAGCGCGAGGTTGTAGAGCGGCTGCGGCATGTTCTTGTCGCTCTCGAGCGCGAGGCGGTACCACGCCTCCGCGGCGACGAGGTGGTTGCGGGTGTGCTCGATCTGGCCGAGATTGAAGAACGCGAACTTGTTGGTCGGATCCGTCTCGAGCGCCTGGTAGTAGAGCTTCACCGCGTCATCGAGCTTGCCGGCCTGATGCGCGGCGAGCCCGCGCTGAAGAGCGTCGCCCGACGCGTTCGGTGCGGGCGTCGCTCCGCTAGCACCGCCGAGCCCGCACGCGGTTAGTGCGGCGGCGAAGATGGCGAGCGTCATGACGCGCGACAGCGTTCCCATTCCTCGCGGCGATGGTAGAGGAGCGCTGATCGCGCGGAGTCGGACTTTCGGGGGATTCATCAGCGCGTCGGCGTCGGCGTCGGGCGCGCGCTTCCCGACGGCGATGGCGATGGCTGAGGCGCCTGCGATGCCGGCGCGGTGAGCTGCGCCACCGCCTGATCGGTCAACGCGATCGCGAGCTCGCTCATTCGCGAGACGACGGCGTAGTAGCGCGGGGCGAGGAGCACCGGCGTCGGCGAGGGCTGCTTCGTCACGGGCGCCGCGGTGTAGCGACCCTCGAGCGACACCGCGTACGCGTCGGCGTCGGCTCCGCTGAGCCCGTGCTCCTGAGCCAGCTTCAGGAAGGCGCTGTGCCGCAGCGTCTTGAGATCGGTGATCGCTCTGTTCGCGATCTGGTCGGCCTGCGCGGCGCCGATCGCGAGATTGAGCGCACGCACCTTCGCGACCTGGTCGGCAGCCTGCTCGTATGCGCGTTCGATGTCGCGCTCCGCGGCGCCCTGCTGCAGCTGGAGCTCCGCCGCGTTCGCTGCCGTTCGCGGCGCATTCGCGCTCGCGATAGCGCCGATGCCGACGATCGCGCCGAGCGCGACCACGACGACGACGAGGACGCGGACGATGACCATGGCGTTGCGCGGAATGCGGATCGCGATGTCGCGACCGCGACGCGTCACGTCGCGCTCCGATCGGGCCATCACTTCGCCGTCGTCGCGCGGTCGAGCGCGCGCTGCGTCGCGATCGCCTGCCCTACCGGCGAGGTGAGCGTGATCCGCTCGATCGCGAGGACCTTATCGCGGCGGATGTACATGACGTCGGTGGGCTGGTGCAGCTCGCCGCCGCGCTTCACGAGACCGACCGGAAGGTCGGTCGTGATCTTCGTGGCATCGTTCAGGTAGTAGATATCGCGCAGCACGATCGTCCCGGAGAACGGCGAGTCGTCGAGATGCCCGAAGTACGCCTGGCCGTCCAGGAGGAAGACCGCGTAGATGCGCTCGGTCCCGACGAACGGCAGCGCCTGCGGGTCAAAGACCGCGCCGAAGAACACACCCCCGAGGACCGCGCCGGCGATGACCGCGGCGGCGAGCCTCACTTCGCGAGCTCGCGTTCCATGAACTGCGCGACCTGCGAATCGGCGCGGAGATCCTCCACGAAGAGGATGGCGGACTTGGGGATGAGCACTGACGGAACCGGCGCGTGCAGCTCACTGCCGCGCCGGATGAGCCGCGATTCGGGCGTCTGATTCTCATCGGCGGTGGGCTGCTGGCTGATGTAGAACGCGTTCTCAACTTTCGCGTACGGCCCGAGGCGATCGAGGTAGCTGCCGAAGTAGGTCTGGCCGTTCGTCAGGAACACCGCCTGGTACTTCGCGTGTCCGAGCGGCGGTGTGAGGACGAAGTCCCAGTACCGCGTGAGCGCGAAGAGGGCGATGAGCGCCACGATCGCGACGGCGAGCGGCGTGCGCATCAGCGGGACGCGCTTGGCGTGGCGGTGCGTGCCGGTGTCGCCGTTGGCTGTGCGGTCGGCTGAGCGGCGGGCGGGATGTTCCCGGAGCGGATCTGGCGGATGGCGTTCATGACCGGCGCGTCGTTGCGCATGTTCTCGAAGAAGAGCACGGAGCGGGCAGGGATGACAAGGGGGTCCGTGGGTCCGTTGACCTCGCCGCCCCGTTTGATGACCTGGACGTTGCCGCTGTTGGGATCGCCGCTCGTGGCGAGCGAGTACACCTCGGTGAGCACGTACACGTCGCCGTCGATCCGGAGCTTCCCGAAATACACCTGATTGGTCGTGAGGACGACCGACTGGTAGGTCGTGTTGTCGATGTACGACGCCTCGGCCCCACCGAACGCCGCGCGGATGCTGTCGCGCTGAGCGAGGGCGAAGATGGCCAGGCCGCCGAGCACGACCAGAACGACGACGATCGTGAGGAGCCGACGGAGCGGAGCGACCGGGATCGTGATCGCGTCGTCGCGGCGCGGCGGACGCACTGCGACGGTCAGCCTAGCGCCTCACGACCAGGATGTTGAAGACCGTGCCGTTCGCCGGTGAGCCGGTGCAGCGGATGGAGTAGCTCGTGGCTGCTGTGACCGCGTTGACGCTGCACACGATGCCCGTGGCCACGGGGATGTTCGTGCCGGTCATCACCACCGCGTCGTTGGCTGTAAGGTTCGCCCAGGCGATGGTCGTGGCGGCGCCGCCGCTGCCGCAGATCCAGTTCGTGACGTTGCCGCCCGGGTGCGTGCACGTGCCGAGCTCGATGTTCTTGATGACCGTGGGCGTCTGGCTACCGACCTTTATGCCGGTACCGGTGACCGTGAAGATGTCGGTGCTGTTCGTCTGCAGGTTGAGCAGGTTGCCCGTGTAACCTGAGCCCGCGTTCACGTAGATGCCAGTGCCGGCGCCGGTCCCGAGCGTGATGTTGAGCGCCTTACCCGTCGTCAGTCCTGTGCCGCTGATGCCCACAAGCGTGCCCGCCGTCGAGCTGTTGCCCGTGATCTGCGTGAGCGTGCCGGTGAAGACGCCTGTGCCGCCGTCGATCTTCACCGCGCCGGCGGTGCTGAACGCGCCGTTGCCGGTCGTGACGCTAAGGGCGGTGCCGGTACTGAGCGCGCCCGTGCCGATCGTGACGGCGGTCGTGGTGGTGATGCCCGAACCCGTCGAGAGCGTGACACCGCTCGCCGTCGACGTGTTGCCATTGAGCGTCACCGCGCCTGTGCCGGTCGAGAAGGTCAAGTTGGAGCCGATCGTGACGCCGGTGTTCGACACCGTGAACAAGCTCAAGGCATTCAAGCGCAGGTCGAGGAGGTTGCCCGTCCAGCTCGAGCCAGCGTTGACGTAGATGCCCGTACCAGAGCTAGCGGTGTTGCCGAGCGCGATCGACAGAGCCTTCGTCACCGTCGGGTCGGTACCCGTCG
>VBJD01000134.1 GCA_005887995.1 Chloroflexota bacterium | reverse complement strand
CCTCGCTCTCGTCACCGCACACGACGACCGCCCGGACGCGATGCGCTTCGTGGGCCTCGCGCTCGGCTTCATCGGTGTCGGACTCGTCGTCGGGTTCAACGTCGCGGCAGACGATCTCTTCGCGGTCGCCGAGGTCGGCCTCGTCGTCCTCGGTTACGCGATCGGCGCGATGCTCATCGCGCGCATGCGCGATGTCCCCGCAATGGCCGTCATCGCGGGCTCGCTGGCGATCGCCGCGCTCACGTACCTGCCCCTCGGCATCGCGCAGCGTCCGACGGCCCTCCCGTCGGCACAGGCCCTTGCGTCGGTCGCGATCCTCGGCGTCGTGTGCACCGCGCTGGCGTTCATCGTGTTCTTCGCGCTCGTGCGCGAGGTCGGTCCGAACCGCGCGACGGTGATCACGTACGTCAACCCTGCGGTCGCGGTCGTCCTCGGCGTCGCGCTGCTGCACGAGCCGTTCACCGCGAGCATCGCAGCGGGCTTCGCGCTGATCGCGCTCGGTTCGTTCGTCGGGACGCGCCGGTCGGGCCTACGTGCTCGGCGGGATGTTCTGGTTCAGGCGAAATAGGTTCGTCGGGTCGTACTGGCGCTTGACCTTCATCAAGCGCTCGTAGGTTCCGGCCGGATACGCGCGTCGCACGCGCTCAGGTCCCTCGTCCATCAGGAAGTTCACGTACGCCGCCTCGGGCCCTCGCTGGATCGCCTTCTCAAACGAGTCGACCCACGGTTTGATCGCCGTGAGCTCTTCGACCGACTGGACGAGGTTGCCGATGTTGATCATCGCGAAGCGGCGACGATGCGCATACGCGGTCGCGTCATCGGGCACGCGCGCCACCGCGCCGCGCAACACGCGCAGCTGCGCGACCGAGAACGTCGCCGGGGATGAGCTGAGGTATTCGATCATCGAGTCGGCGGACCGCTTGTCGATCGCGTCCACCAGCATGTTGCGGCCCGTGCCGATCGGGTGATACGAGTCGTCCTCGGGCGGGTAGATCTGCGCGTACGGCATCAGTTTCACCATGTCGACGATCGGGGTCGCGAGCTTGCGCAGCGGCGCGATCGCGCGCTCGGCCGCATCGCCGCCGCCGGCGTAGCAGACGAACGACATGGCCACCAGCTTGTTGTGCCACTCCGCCGGCACGAAGGGCATCGGCGGGGCGGGCATGACGTTCGCGATCGTGGTGAGCTCTTCCGGCGCCGCGGCGGAGATCGCGATGAAGTCGTGGATGAACTGCGCGCTCGCGGGCTGCATGAGCATGCCACCGACGAACGGATCGACTTGATGCAGGCGGAAGTGCAAGCGCGTGGCGACGCCGAAGTTCCCGCCGCCACCGCGGATCGCCCAGAAGAGATCGGGCTCGTGCTCGGCAGAGATGCGCCGCACCGCACCGTCCGCGGTCACGATCTCGGCGGCGATGACGTTGTCGATGGTGAGCCCGTGCTTGCGCACGAGGTAGCCGACACCGCCGCCCAGCGTGATCCCACCGACGCCGACGGAGCCGGTGTCACCGAAGCTGACGCCGAGCCCGTGCGCGCCGGCGGCAGTCGCGAACTCGACCGCGGTCGCGCCGGTCTCGGCCCACGCCGTCCGCTTCGCAACGTCGACCTCGACGCGCCGCATGTCGTGCAGGTCGAGCACGATCCCGCCGTCCGAGAGGCTTGAGCCGACCGGGCTGTGGCCGCCGCTGCGGACCGCGAGCTCGACGCCGGTCTCACGCGCGTACTGGATCACGCGGGCCGCATCCTGCGCGTTCGCGACGCGGAGGATCGCCGCGGGGCGCTTGTCGATGCCGCCGTAGAAGAGACTGCGCGCTTTGTCGTAGCGCGGGTCTTCCGGCTCGATGATCTCGCCGGTCAGGCTCGACCGCAGCGCGGCGATCTCCCTTACCGCGACCAACGCGCGACCTCGTCCTGACGCACCGGGCACAGCTCGCGGCTATCCGCACCGAAAAAGTTCGCCGCGACGCCCAGGATGCCGACCGCGATCACGAAACCGATGATCTCCATCGCCCGCTCCTCTCGTCTGTCCGCTGTTCTTGCCCGTTAGACGCGCGCCACCGGTGAAAGTCATCGGTGCGGCGGCACTCGCGCGCGCCTCCCGCGACAATGGACCGTGGTGGAAGGGTTCACGCCAGCCGAGCTCCGGAAGCTCCGCTCGCTCAAGGACGCGTACGGTATCGCGCGGTTCCTCGACGATATGCCGTATCACCTCGCGACGACGGCATGGTCACCGCGGCGCGTGCTGCGGGAAAACACTGCGCACTGTCTCGAGGGCGCGATCTTCGCCGCGGCCGCGCTCCGCGCGATGGGCAAGCCGCCCACGGTCATCGACGTCGAGGCGATCCACGACACCGATCACGTCGTCGCGGTCTATCGGGAGCGCGGGGGCTGGGGGCTCGTCGGGACCTCGAACTACAGCGGCCTTCGTTACCGCGAGCCCTTGTACCGGACGCTGCGCGAGCTGGTGATGAGCATGTTCGAGGACTACTTCAACCTGCGCCGCGAGCGGACGCTTCGGACGTTCTCGCAGCCGGTGAATCTCGCGCGGTTCGACGCGCGCAACTGGATGACGAGCGAGAAGGACGTGTGGTTCATTCCCGAGCACCTGCTCGACATCCCGCACACCAAGCTGCTCACGCCGGCGATGGCGAAGCGGCTTCACATCCTCGATCGGCGTTCCTTCGAAGCCGGCCTGCACGGTCACCGCTGGTAGCCGCTTTTGGCGGCAGGCGAATGGTCAGGACTGACGATGCCCGCCTCGAGCAGCGCGTCCAGCATCGCGGCATGGACGAGGTGCCGGTCCCGAGCTCAAGGAAGCGCGAGGTGCTCGAGCTCGTCGCCGCGGGCTACGCGACCAAGCAGATAGCCGCGCGGCTCGGCATCAGCACCTCCGCTGTAGACAAACATCTGCGGCAACTGTTCCGCCGCTACGGAGTGCCGAACCGCGCCGCGCTCGTCGGCGCGGCCTACCGGAGAGCGCACATCGCGTAGCCGCACACTCCGCGCCTCCTCTGGAGCGGATGCCGCTGGCGACGCGTTAGATCCAGCGCGCGAGGAGCGAGCCGACAGACAGCGCGAGGATCGCGAGCCAGAGCGCTCGCAGCGCGGTCTCGGGCGCGGCGATGAGCCGGTCGCGATCGATCGGCTCGCGAGAACCGTCGGCGTAGACGACCTCGCCGGACACCGATAGTGCACGACGGCGCACCGATCGAGCGCGCGTGGAAAGCGTGCGCTGCGCGAGGCTGAGCCATGCGGCGCCGGCGGCAGCGACGATGGCCGCGAACGGTGACGCTCCGACCGCGAACGCCGTCGCGAGCACCGGGAACGCTCCCCACGACAGAGCGAAGCCGATATCGGAGTGAACGACCGGGATCTCGAACGCATAAAGAACCACGAGCGCCGCGCCGATCGCGACGAAGAGAAGGAACGCCGGACCGACGACCGTGGCTGCGAAGAGGCCGAGCGCGACGGCGATCGTGAGCGCGACCGCGCCGAGCGCAATGAGCACAGGCGACGCGATGTGCGTGCGCAGTGGACGGCCGCGCAGCTCGTCGAACGCGTGCGCGGCAACGCCGACGGCGAGCCCGAACGACACGAGCGCGCCGGCGACGATCCGCGGATCGGGTGAAGGCGCGAGGGATGCGCCAAGCAGCACGTACGACAGATGCCACGCGGTGTACGGCGGATGGAGCAGCGTCCAGTAATCGCTGAGGCGCCCCGTCCCTGCCGCGTAGAACGCCGGACGGAGCGACTCGGCGGCGACCTCGGATGCCGGTGACCTCGTCGCGGACATGACGATCCCGCCACCGAGGCTCATTCGCCTGGTTCGGACCGCAGAGAGCCCGGCGTCGCGCCAGTACTGTTCGATCGCGGCCTGCGGATGCGCGCGATAGAACCGCTCGATGCTCGGGCCGAGGAACGCACCGACGGCGGACCACTTCACCGACACGACACGTCCCGCGACGGGAAGCCCGATGCGGGTGTACAGCCACCAGAGCACGTGCCACAGCCCCGTCGGAAGGCCGAACTCCACTGATGCGATGTGGCCGCCCGGCCTCACGACCCGCGCGAGCTCGCGCATCGTTGCCGCGGGATCGTCGACGTAGCGCAGCAGGTAGGTGAACGTGAGGTGGTCGAACGTCGCGTCCGCGAACGGCAATTTCTCCGCGCGGCCGAGGACGATCTCATCGAAGACGCCGTCGCGCTCGCGAGCGCGCGCGAGCATGTCGGCGCTCTGATCGAGACCGACGACGTGGCAGCCATACCGGCGGACGAGCTCCGCCGCGACCATGCCGGTGCCGGTGGCTACGTCGAGGACGCGATCGTCGCGACGCGCGTCGATCGCCTCGACGGCCGCATGGCGCCAGCGCGGGTCCTGACCGAGCGACAGGATCGCGGCGACGCGGTCATACGAACCTGATATCCCGCTGAAGATCCGCCCGGCATCGCTCGCAGCCAACAGGTCGAGTTTGGCGCAGCAGGGGGTCGCCTGCTGTCGTTAGCGGGTCGGGCGGTCGTTCAACCAGGGGCAGCCGGAGGCGCGGCAGTCGTGCGGCTGGCGGTGCGTGCGGTGGCGCGGCTTCCAGAGGAGAGCGACCCAGACGGTCGCGACGAACAGGAACTCCGCTGCGACGACGGCCATCTGTCCGAAATCCGATAGCTGTTCGAGGATCCCCTGCATCGCCCTTCCCCTCCTCTGACTCTGCGAACGAGGAAGGGCCGCAGAAGTGACGCCTGCCTGGGCGCCGACCTCACTCAGTGCTGCACGCCTGATACGCACCTATCGTCGCGTTCGTGCCCGGGTCTCGCGCGATGCTCGTCCTGGCTGAGCGGCTCCCCGCGGAGCCGCTCGCGTCGATGCGCCGGTCGTGGTGGGAGAAGCGCCGCTACATCTATGTGACACCGGGCGAGGAGCTCGTCGAGCGTGCGCTGCGCGGCTTTCCCGAGGACGTGCGGGCGCTCGCCGCCCGCTGCCGGATCATCCGGACGGACGCCCGCGGCGGAGGCGGCTTCTACAGCGACCGGAACGAGATCGAGCTCGCGGCGGGTGTCGAGACGTACGAAGGGCTCCGTCAGGTCGAGCTTTCGGCGTGTCATGAGCTCTTCCACTACGTCTGCTGGAACGACACCCGCTACCGAGCAGACGAGGACCAGGGCTTCCCCTACCTGCGCCGCGCCGTGCGCGAGAGCCGGAAACTGCTTGACGCCTTCCCGCGATACAAGGGCTGGGTGACGCAGTCCTTCCTGCGCCAGGGCGACCACGCGAACCCGGTGGAGTACTTCGCCGACATCCCGACGAACTTCCGCGATACAGCGGAGCTCCCCGGCCCGATCCGCGCGCACTTCGCGCCGCTCATCGACGGCTCGCCGCCGCCGTACGACCTCGCGCACGCGCCGGACTGGCCCGCCGATCCAACGGATCTCGCGACTTTCCAGCGCTGGCTGGCAGGCGTTGAGCCATCTTCAGGCGTCGCTCCGCGCCCAGGGGGCCCTGCCCCTGGGCCTGAGATCGAGGAAGACTAGAGGCGTGAGCGTCGAGGGGGCGATGCTCGTGTTCCTGGCGATCGGCATCGGAGTCGTCGCCGGCGTCTTCGTCATCGCCCGCGGCGCGGTGCAGTTGGCGTCCGTCGCCTATCGCGTCTTCGAGAAACAGATGGACAAGAGGACCGCGACCCGGGAGACGGGGCTTCTGAGCCTGGCCATCCTCGCCGCGCTCGCCGCCACTGCCGTCATCGCCGGATACGCGATCCTCTTCGTGTTCGCGTCGCTCTTCGAGAGCGGTCTTTCAGGGAACTAGATCGTCGGCTGCTCGATCGGACCCTTTTTGGGGTCGGGCTTGCGCCCGGGAAGACCTGTCGGCTCATCGATGATCGGCTTCTCGTCGGGGCTGTCGCCGCCCTTCTTGCCGACGTCACCCGGTCGCGGCTCACCCGGCCGCGGTGGGAGTCCTCTCTCGTTCACTAGTCGCCGACCTTCTTGCCGACGTCGTCCTTCTTGCCCGGCTCGCCGGACTTGCCGAAGTCGCCGCCAAGGTCGCCGCCCTTCTTGCCGATGTCGCCCTGGCCCTGACCGCCCTGCTTGCCTGTCTCCGGGTAGTCGGGCTTCTTCTCCGGGTAGTCGGGCTTCTTCTCGCTCGGAGTCTTCTCCTGCATCAAGACCTCCCATGTTTCGTCGTCACCTCACGATGAGGTGCTTAGGAAAGACGAGCAGACCGCATGCCGGGAGATGGTCTGAGTAACGGGAGTGTCGCGAACCGCTAATTCAGTCGGCGTGCGAGTGCGCGCACGCGCGCGGCGATCCCGTCGCGCACTTTGCGGAACGCCGCAAGCTGCTCCTCTTCGTCACCGGCAGCCTTCGAGGGATCGGGAAAACGCCATGAAAGCTTCAGTCCGGACCGCGGCGGCACCGGGCAGCTCGAGTCGCACACGGTCACGACCACGTCCCAGCCCTCGCCTACTTCGTCCACGGCCTTACTTCGCTGCGACGAAATGTCGATACCCGCTTCCTTCATCGCTCGTATCGCGAGCGGGTGGACGCGCGTCGCGCGCGTGCCGGCGCTCTGCACCTGGAAACGATCGCCGGCGATCGCGCGGAGGTAGCCCTCGGCCATCTGCGAGCGCGCCGAATTGTGGGAGCAGAGGAAGAGCACGCGCTTCATGCCCAGAGCATGACGGAGCGGCGCCACAACGGGCGCCGCTCCATCTCGTCTGCGTTCTTAGGCGATCGCGATGAGGTCAGCGAGAGAACGCGGGGTCGTGCCAGGGCTGAAGATCTGCGGACCCGCGTAGAAGATGAGCACGAGGACGATGAGGATCAGAAGGATGATCCCGATGATCATTCCTGCGCCGAAACCACTGTCCGTCGACCCAGCTGGCGGGTTGACATTCACC
>VBJD01000133.1 GCA_005887995.1 Chloroflexota bacterium | reverse complement strand
GAAGACGTTCGCGATGACGCCGCCGTCCCCGAATCCGCGCGTCGCGAGCTTCGCGTAGCGGTGCGCATCTGCGGGACGCGCGCGAGCGATCGCAAGGCCCGCGACGTCGTGGCGCCGTGCCGGGCGCGACGTCGTTCGTACGTGGCACTGGAACGCCGTGTGGTGGTAGCGGAACCCGTTGCGCTCGAGGAGCGCGCGAGCGCTCCGTGACACGGCGGGCACGAGGACCTCGAAGTTCGGCGTCTCCTCGAAGTGCGCGTAGTAGCGACGCACCGCGTCGATGGAGGCCTGCGTCGCCGGGCCGAACGTCCCGTATCCGCTCACGTGGTTGAAAACACCGACATCGAGCGTGCGGCTCGAGTAACACCACAGCCCGCCGCGCGAGACCACGGTGTGGCCGAGGCGTCGCGCGAGCAGCCGATCGGCGAGCATCAGATCGCGCAGCGACTCGGCGCCGAGACGCATCATCGCGACCGCGATCTCGCGCGAGTCCATCACGCCGCGCGCTGCGAACGCACTACGCCGGCGGACTCCAGACGTAGACCTCGAGCGAGCAGAGCTCCCTGAAGCCGAGCTTCGCGCAGATCGGCGCCGACGTGTTGCGATCGGCCTGGATGACCGCGGCCTCGCGTCCGTCGGCGCGCGC
Organism: Chloroflexota bacterium; assembly: GCA_005887995.1. GTDB lineage: Bacteria > Chloroflexota > Limnocylindria > P2-11E > P2-11E > CF-39. Next base: position 7,558 of record VBJD01000133.1, on the reverse strand, counting down.
GTCATCAAGCCGGCGCTTCACGAGCGCGGTGTACGCGCCATGGCCGCGCGCCTCTGGCAGCGTCGCCGCGCCACCCAGCAGCACGATCGGCGACTCGGGAATGTAAACGAGGTAGCTCCACGCGACGGGCTCGCCATCTTCGATCGAAGCGAAGTACGACCGCGCCCGGATGGGAGTCTTCGTTCCCAGCAGCCGAACGAAGATCTCGGTCACGTCGAGGGGCAGACCGTAAGCGCGCGCCATCATCGCTGTGTGCGCGAGCGCCTCGTCAGCGTCGACCTCCCGCACCACGACATACGGATTCGGATCGATCGGCGCGTCGAGATCGGTGAGCGCCATGCCCGCGAGGCTCGGCTCTTCTTCGTGGATGCCGGCGGCGGCCAGGCGCTCGCCGAGATCGCTCGGCGTCGAGCCCGGCCCGGTCACCCACCCGAATTTGAGTCGACGCCTTGCGAAGATGCCCTTCACGCGAGCGATCGTCGTATCCGCGTTGCTTTGCCCCAGACGCGCCATGCCGACGAGATTGGCGATCGGGTGCGATGCCGCCGTGATGCGGCCCTGCATGCCTGGCACGCCGAGGTCTTCGGACAGTCCCGGCACCGGCGGGTAAAAGTGGAGCGTCGATTCGATCGCCGCGACGAGGTCGCGCTCGGCAACTGTCATTTTGTCGATTCTGACCGGGACGCTTCGTCGGTAGCGTGGGGGCCGGGACGGACCCGACAGAGGAGGTTCGACGTGCGCTACCTGCTCACCTTCTACGCGGTCGAGGACGAATGGATGTCGCTGCCGGAGCCGGAACGGGACGCCGCCATCGCGGAGATCGGGCGCTGGTTCGCCGAGCACGCTGGCGCGGGCAAGATCGTGGAGGGCCACCGCCTCGGCCGCGGCACGAAGACCGTGCGGCTCGGCCGCGTGCGAAAGAAGGACCTGCCGATGGTGAGCGACGGCCCGTTCGCCGAGACGAAGGAGACCGTCGGCAGCTACGCCGTTGTCGACGTGCGCCATGAGGCGGAGGCGATCGAGATCGCGAAGCGCTGGCCGGCCGGTGGCATCGTCGAGGTGCGGCCGCTCGCGGAGTGACGCTCGAACCCCGCGCGTCGCGTAGGCTGGCGCCGGCTGCCATGTACCAGTGGCTCGTGTTCGTCCATCTCGCGAGCGTGATGGGCCTGCTGCTCGTTCACCCGGTAACCGTCGCGTTCCACCTGAAGCAGGAGCGCGACGACACGCGCATCCGCGAGCTGCTCGAGGTGAGCGAGGCCGCGAGCGCGCTGCGCTGGGCGTTCTTCTATCTGGTGGTCGCGAGCGGCATCGTACTCGGGTTCATGGGCGGGTTCTGGGGCACGGCGTGGATCTGGGCGGCGCTCGCCATCTTCGTGCTCATCGGCGTCGTGATGAACGTGTACGGCGGCCGCACCATCGACCGCATCGCCGATACGAAGGACGACGCTGAAATGGAACGACTCCTCACGCGCTTCCGTCCGGCGATCCTCGCGGTCACCGGCGCGGGCGGCCTCCTCATCGTCCTCTACCTGATGCTCTTCAAGCCGACGTTCTGAGCGCCGACGACGGCGTCAGCTCATGAGCGAACGAAGCGCGCGTCGGACGAGCTCGCGTGCGAGCGTGACCTTGTAGCCGTTGTCTCGCAGCGGCGTCGCGTCCTTCAACACGACGTCCGCCGCTGCAAGGCAGGCGTTGTCGTCGAGCGAGGTGCCGTCGAGCACTCTTTCAGCGGCGGGGACGCGCCACGGGATCGGCGCGATGCCGCCGAGGACGAGCCGCACATCGCTCGCCTTTCCGTCGCGCACGCGAGCCGCGGCCGCGACCGAGACGATCGCAAAGCTCCACGCTTTCCGCTCCATCGCCTTCACGTACGTCCCCTTGCGCTCGAGGGCTTTCTCGGGAATGCGCACGGTTGTGATGAGCTCGCCTCTGCGGATCGCGTGCTCCTTTCGCTGCTTGCCCGACGGCGCGACGTAGAAACCGGCGAGGGGGATACGGCGTCGTCCGAGGCTCGATGCGAGCTCGACCTCCGCGTCGGACGCGATGAGCGCGGGCGCGAGATCCGACGGCGACACGATCCAGCACTCATGCGCGCCGATGACCGCGTGGTAGCGGTTCTCGCCATCGACGGCGAAGCAGCGCTTCCCGCCCTTGAGCCAGCACTGCACGCCCTCATCGCGGAAGTACCAGCAGCGATTGCGCTGCAGGAGGTTGCCGCCGACCGTTCCCATGTTCCTGATCTGCGGCGTCGCCGCGTCGCGCAGCGATTCGGGAACGATCGGCAGTGAGCGCAGCAGGTCCGCCGACGCCTCGACGTCGCTGAGCGCTGTGAGCGCGCCGATGCGGATCCCCCGCCCCTTCTCACGAGTGATGCCGCGCAGACCCTCGATCCCTGTGAGGTCCACGAGCGCATCGGGCTCCGCGAGTCCGTGTCGCATGAGCGTGATGAGGTCGGTCCCGCCCGCGAGCGCGATCGTCCCGTTCTTCAGAAGCTTCAGCGCCTCGCCGAGCGCCTTTGGTCGCGCGTACGCGAAGAGACTCACGACGCCCCCACCATCGCGAGCGCCTCGAGCACGCGCGCACGAGTCATCGGCGCGTGACGCACGCGAGCGCCGGTCGCGTTCGCCACCGCGTTCGCGACCGCCGCCGCCGTCGGGATGATCGGTGGCTCACCGAGGCCCTTCGCGCCGAGGTTGTTCGCCTTGCGGTCCGGCACGTCGACGAAGCGCACGACGATCTCCGGTACATCCATCGACGTCGGGATCTCGTACCACTCCAGGTTCGCGTTCATGACCCGCCCGAGACCGCGGTCGACGACGCGCTCCTCGGTGAGCGCGAACCCGAGCGCCTGCACGATGCCACCCTGCACTTGGCTCGCCGCCGTGAGCGGGTTCACGATGCGGCCGACGTCGTGTACGGCGACGACCTTCTCAACGAATATCTCGCCCGTGCGCACGTCGACCTCGACCTGCGCGAAGTGGGCGCCGAACGTCTTTATCGCGAGCTTGTCCGGATTCGGATGGCGGATGCCGGTGCCGATGATCGTGCTGTTGTCGAGCTTCGGCATGACCTCTTTCAGCGGCGTTCGCGCACCCTTGCTCACGATGCTGCCGCGCTCGATGCGCAGCTCCGACGCGGGCATCTCGAGGATGCCGCCCGCCGCGACGAGCAGCTTCTCGCGGACCTCGCTCGCCGCGATACGCACCGCCGGCCCGATCGACGCGAGCGTCACCGATCCACCGGATCCCGGGCCGTACGGCGCGTCGGTGTCGCCGAGCCGCACCGTGACCTGGTCGAGCTGCAGACCGAGCTCGTCGGCGCAGACCTGCGCGATCGCCGTGCGCGTCCCCGTCCCGATGTCCTGCACACCGACGCGCAGCACCGCAGTGCCATCGGTTTCGATGTGCACCGTCGCGTACGCCGGCGGGCCGCCGCCGCCACCCCAGATCTGCGTCGCCATGCCGAGCCCGCGACGTCGGTGCGGCTGCGAGCCGCGCATGCCGGCGTTCCGCCGCTTGGACCAGCCGATCTCGTGCGCGCCGATCGCGTAGCACTCGAGGAGGCGCTTCAGCGAGTAGCGGTTATCGGTGCGCGGGTCGGTGACGCTGCGCGCGTGGCGCTTGCGCAGCGTGAGCGGGTCGACCTTCATGGCGACCGCGAGCTCGTCGACCGCCGACTCGAGCGCGAACGTCCCCTCGACATACCCCGGCGCGCGGAACGCGGAGAGCGCGCCGGCGTTCGTTGTCACGCGATGCGCGGTGCTCGACACGTTCGCGATGTCGTAGAGCGTGTTGGACGGCCCGGTCGGGTTCGCGGCCCAGCGTCCCTGTCCTGAGTTCGACCACGACTCATGCTCGAGTGCGACGATGCGGCCGTCCTTGCCCGCGAGCTTCAGTTTCTGCAGCGTCGCGGAGCGGTTCCCCGCAGCGAGGTTCTCCTCGCGACGCGTGAGCACACAGCGGACCGGGCGGCCGAGTCGCATGGAGAGGAGCGAGGCGATGACCCCGTACTTGTACGTGCCGAGCTTCGCGCCGAAGCCACCGCCCATGTACTCGCAGATCACGCGCACCTGCGTCGGCTGCAGCTTGAGCGCGTCTTTCAGCATGTTGCGCACGCCGAACACCGCCTGCGTCGATTCCCACACCGTGAGCCGATCGCCGTCCCACGACGCGACCGCGCCGTGCGTCTCGAGGGCGTTGTGCATCTGCGTGGACGTTCGGTAGGTGACGTCGATGGTCACGTCGGCGTCCTTGAAGGCTTTCCGGAAGTCGCCGCGCTTGTACTCGCCGGCATCGTGGACGTTGCCATCGGGATCGATCTTGGGCGCCTTCGGTCCGATCGCCTCTTCCAGATCGACGACGTGCGGGAGGATCTCGTAGTCGACCTCGATGAGTGCGATGGCCTGCTGCGCGACCTGGGAATCGTCCGCAGCGACGGCGGCCACTTCGTCGCCCACGAACTTCACCTCGTCGCGGAAGAGCGTCTTCTCGCCGCGGAACTCGATCTCCGGCGCGTTAAACCGGTGCAGCACCGCGCGCACGCCCGGGAGGGCCTCCGCCTTCTTCGTGTCGATGGCGCGCACGCGCGCGCGGGGCACCGGGCTGCGGAGAATGGCCGCGTGCAACATGCCCGGCAGCCGAACGTCCTGCGTGTACATCGCGCGGCCGGTGACGCGGTTGCGGCCGTCGACGCGCGGTCGGGCGCGACCGATCTCCGCAGTTGGCGCGCCGTCGCGTGACGCCGGAAGGTCGTCACCCTCGACGATGACCGTCGAGGTGTAGATCTCGCCCTCGAACTCGTCCCGGCTCTTGAGGACGCGCAGGCCGGGCACTAGCGCTTCTTCTTCGCCGCGGCAACGCCAGCGGCGACGATGTTCGGGTAGGCGCCGCACCGGCAGAGGTTGCCGGAAACCGCGCGGCGCACGTCATCCTCGCGCGCATCGGGCTTCGCGCGCAGGAGGCTCACCACGGACATGACCTGACCGGGCGTGCAGAAGCCGCACTGGTAGGCGTCGTGCTCGACGAACGCCTCCTGCACGGGGTGCAGCGTGCCGTCCTGCGAGAGTCCCTCGATCGTCTCGACACGCCGTCCCTCTGCCGCGATCGCGAGGGTGAGGCAGGAGTACACCGGGCGATCGTCGATGAGGACGGTGCACGCGCCGCAATCGCCTTCATCGCAGACGAGCTTGGTGCCCGTGAGACCGAGCGGACCGCGGAGCGTGTCGAGGAGACTGAAGCGGGGCGGCACGTGTACGGACCGATCGTGTCCGTTCACGTTGAGGGTGAGATCGACCGCGTTCGGCCCGCGCAGCGATGTCATGGGACGCGATCGATGGTACCGATGCGCGCCGTATGCTGCCGTGCGACTGGGCGGAGCGACACGCTCGCCATGTGGGCCGCTCGAGTAGGCGAGCGACGCGCGCAGGGGCAGGTGCCCCTGTTCACTGAGCGAAGCGAGCGTGATCGCGAGGAGCGAACTCTACGAGGGGAGCCGAGCGCGAAGAGGAGAAACGTAAGTGTCGATACAGAAGGTGGGCGTCGTTGGCTTCGGCCAGATGGGCTCCGGGATCGCGCAGGTGTGCGCGATGGCCGGCTTCGATGTCCTCGCGCGCGAGATCGATCAGAAGTTCATCGACGGCGGGATGAAGCGCATCGACGGGTCGCTCGCTCGCGTCGTGAAGTCCGGAAAGCTGAGCGAAGAAGACGCGAAGACGGCGCGCGGGCGGATCCGCGGCACGACGTCGCTCGCCGAGTTCAAGGATCGCGACCTGGTCATCGAGGCAGTCATCGAGGTCATCGAGCCGAAGAAGGAGGTGTTCGCCGAGCTCGATCGCGTCTGCCCGCCGGCGACGATCTTCACTTCGAACACCTCGAGCCTGCCGATCATCGAGATCGCCGCCGCGACGAAGCGGCCGGATCGGTTCGCGGGCCTGCACTTCTTCAACCCGCCGGTGGTGATGCAGCTCGTCGAGATCGTGAAGGCGCTCACCACGAGCGACGCGACGATCGAGGCGCTGCGTGCGTTCGTGACGAAGCTCGGACATCAGCCGGTGGTCTGCAAGGACTCGCCGGGCTTCATCGTGAACCGGCTGATGGTGCCGATCATGCTCGAGGCGGTGCGCGCGCTCGAGAACGGCGTCGCGACCGTCGAGGACATCGACAAGGCGGTGAAGCTCGGGCTGCGCCATCCGATGGGACCGTTCGAGCTCATCGACTACACCGGCGTGGACATCAACTACCACGTCGCGAACGTGTTCTTCGAGGAGTTCCGCGATCCGCGGTGGGCGCCGCCCGCGCTGCTCAAGCGCATGTACCTCGCGGGCCAGCTCGGCGTGAAGACCGGCAAGGGCTTCTACGAGTACGACGAGCAGGGGAAGCGCAAGTCGTAGAGGACCCAGGCGCGCTGTCCGTCGATAGCGCCAAGGCCGCGGTTTGGGCCGCGATCGCTGGAGCGTCGCAAGTCGCCGCGCTCGCGTTCGGCCCCGGCTTCTTCCCCGATTGGTATTTCCTTCTCATCGCCGTCGGTTACGGCCTGCTGCTCCCGGCGATCGCGAATCTGCACGCGCGGCATCTCCCGGTGCGCTCAAGCGGTGCGGTGCTCGGGACCGCGGCCGGCACCGCGACGATCACGATCGGCATCGCGGCATCGGGAAACTTCGATCTCGTCGTCGCTGCGCTGTTCGTGCGCGGGATCTGGTGGTGGACGATCGGGAAACTCTGGGCTGAGACGGGCGTGCTCCCGCGGCTCTTCGGCATCGCGACGATGGTCCTCGCCGTGCTCGCGATCGGAGCCGCCATCGCGTCGGCGCCGATGAACATGCAGGCGGCGACGATTTGGACGTCGGAGCGCGTGGTCCTCGGCCTCTGGTCGCTCGGGCTCGCGGTCGTGCTCTGGCGGTCGCGCTAGCCGCGCATCACTCCGGCATGTCGAGCGCTGGGTAATAGTTCGCGACGCCCTCGCGCTTCACCTCGGCAAGCCAACTCGTGCCGTAGATCGACTCGTGATCCGCGCCACTGAGGCTCCATGCATCCCGCCGGTAGGTCCAGTTCGTCGGATGCAGCCGGTGCGCTTCACGGAAATGCGCGATCGCGTCGCCGCGCTCGCCCGCGTGATGCAGAGCGCGACCCAGCGCGAAGTGCGCGGCCGCCGTCGCCTCCGCGATCGACCGTGGACGGCTTCGCTGCACGACGTCGTCCGGCGAGAGCGCGTACCGGCTGCGCGGCCCGAGCGCGACCCAGTCGCGAACCGCCGCGACGTATCGCTCCGCTTCAACATGAAGCGACCGCACGACCTCGATGCGCTCGCGCTGCGGCGGCGTCGCGTCCGCGGGAACAACGCGGTCCTTGTAGGCCGGCCGTTTCGGGTGCGCGGGCTCCGGACCGCGCACGATCGCGCCGACCTCGTCGATCCAGACGCCGCTCGGCACATTGACGATGCCGAACAGCGCATCCACGACATGTTCGCGATCGATGAGCGATGGGTGCCGCGGCGCCGCCTTCGCGATCCACGGGCCGGCGGCCTCGGCCCCGGCCGCGTCGAGCGCGATCGTCACGATCTC
>VBJD01000079.1 GCA_005887995.1 Chloroflexota bacterium | reverse complement strand
CCGCGAACGCGGATGCGCGCCGGTTCACGATCGACGTGTTCGAGGACATCGTGCGTCGCTATCGGGTCGAGAGCCTCCACTACGACTACGTCCGCTACCCGCAGGTCACCTATGCGGCGAGTCCCGACGATCACCGTCACGTGACCGCGCTCGTGCGTGACAGCGCGTCACGCATTCGCACGGCGCGCCCGAGCGTTCAGATATCCGCGGCCGTCTTCCCCGATCCCCGCGTCGCCCGCGATGTCGTGCTGCAGCGCTGGCCCGAGTGGGCCGCGGAAGGGCTCGTGGACCTCCTGTGTCCGATGGCGTACCGCCAAGAGACCAAGGAGGTAAGTCGTCTGCTCACCGCGGCGCGCAATGCGGCGCCGAAAACGGAGATGTGGGGCGGTCTCATGGCGTACGCCGGTGAGCGCGAACGACTCAACGGGCAGGTCGGCGCGGCGCGTGACGCTGGATGCGACGGCGCGATCCTCTTCTCGTACGACCCCGCGCAACGCGATCTGCTCGACGTTTTCGCGGCGGCTTTCTGACGGACCTAATATCACCCCCCGTGCCCGAGCAGCCGACACCAACACCGGTCGCACCTGCCCCACCCAAGGCAGTAACGACCCCGGGCAAGGTCGAAGAGGCTCGACCGGACCCCCTCGCCGCATCGGTCGCCGCGGCGATCGCGAAGCTGCGTCGCGACGCCGGACTCTCCGAGCGCGCTGCCGCCAAGAAGCTCGCCACGTCGCAGACCCAGCTGCGACGCATGGAAGATCCGCGCTATTTGCCCTCGCTGCGGTCGCTCTCGCGCGTGGCGAACGCGTACGGCGCGGAGCTCAAGGTCTCCTTCCAGTCGCACGACGACAAGCCAAAGGAAAAGACCGAGCCTTCGCGGCCCGCCGCGAAGCCGGCAGGGGAGCGGACCCCGTCCCGACCTCCGGCTAGAGCGTCCGCGTCACCTTCGAAAGGCCGGCGGGCCGCTCCGGGTCGCGCCCGCGCTGTCGGGCGACGCTCGCCGCGACGTGTTGCGCGACGACGGCGAGGCTGATCGGCGAGAGCGCCTCGCTCACCGCGCTCTCTAGCAGCACCGCGTCGTCCGACTTCTCCGCGATGCCCTCGTCGTTCGTGATCGCGTACACGCGCGCGCCGCGCGCGTGCGCTTCGCGCACCGTGCGGCGGGCCTCGCCGAGCGTCGCGCCGATCGACGCGAAGAGCAGCACCGGCGTGCCGCGCTCGAGGAGCGTGCGCGGACCGTGCGCGAAGTCCGCGCTTGAGTACGGCTCGGCCCAGACGCGCGCGAGCTCCTTGATCTTGAGCGCCCCCTCGAGCGCCGCGGCGTAGTCGTACCCCCGGCCGAGCACGACAAGACGCTCACCCTTCCCGATGCGCCGCGCGAGGCGCCGGGCGTCGTCCTCGCGGCTCGCCGCCTCGCGCACCGCGTCGACGATCCCCGCGAGCGAGAGCCCGCTTCCGCCGCGCGCCTGCGCTGTCGCCGAGGCGAGGATCGCGAGCGCGAGGCACGACGCGGTGTACGTCTTCGTCGCCGCTACCGCGCGTTCGCGCCCGCATCGCAGGAGGAACGTCGCGTCCGCCGCCCGCGCGAGCGCTGAGCGCGGCGCGTTCGTGAGCGCGAGCGTGAACGCGCCGTCGCTGCGTGCCGCCTTCACGACCGCGGCGACGTCGGGCGAGCTGCCCGACTGCGAGATCCCGATGACCGCGCCGCCCGCGAAGCGCGGTGCAGCGTCGTATCGCGTGACAAGCGACGGCGCAGCCGACGCGGTGACGATGCCCGCGACGCTCTCGAAGAGGTATTTCCCGTAGGTCGCGGCGTTGTCGGAGGAGCCGCGCGCCACGAGCGTCAGGTGTTGTGCCTTCGCGAGGGCCTTCTGGGCTGCCTTCGCCTCGGGCCAGCCCTCGTCGAGCAGGCGCTGGAGGACCTTCGGCTGCTCGGCGATCTCGCTGCGCAGGGTCATCGGCTCGATGATGCGACTAGTACGAGCGGGCCATGACGAATCGCATCTTGCCGAGCCTCCCGAGCGGGTCGACCATCGGTCGCCTCAGGGGAGATCAATAGAAGAGTGACCCATCCGCTTCAATGGGCACGGTCCGCGATCAGCCGCGGCGATTCGCGCGCTCGCCTCGCCGAGCGCGTCGCGACGTACCTGCGCCAGCAGCTCCCCGAGGACCACGTCGTTCTTGCGCTGCACTCGGCGCGCGACGGTGCGCGCGTGCCGGTCGTCGTGATCGGCCGCGATCGCGTCGTCATCGTCGAGCCGCGCGACGAGGAGGGCGACCTGCTCTGCTACCAGGACCACTGGTATCGCAGCGTGTCGGGCCGCCTGACGGAGACGCTCAGCGATCCGCCGTCCGTGCGCGCTCATGAGAACGCCTCGCGCGTCCGCAACGACCTCGGGACCGGCGGCTTCATGAATGTCCAGATCGAGCCGATCGTGGTGCTCACGCGCGGGAAACCCGACGACGTGCGCAGCTCGTCGGTGCCGGTCATCGCCGGGCTCGACCCGCTGGTGCGGCACATCCTGTCCCGCCGCGTGACGTCGACCGATCGCGTGCGCACCCTCGCGCTCGCGGCGGCGCTCGCGCGCAACATCACCCTCACCGGCGTCTAGTTCGAGCGCAGCGCCGCGGCGGCGCGGGCACGGACCACGGCGAAGAGGTCCGTCTCGAGCGGCGGCCCACCCGGCTCGGGGAACGCACGGATGTACGCCTCCTCGGTGAGCGTGGACGGCTCGCCCTCGCGCACGCGCTGCCACATCTTCAGGTCCGGCGACTGCGTGCGGTGCGCTTGCATCGCGTCCCACTTCCGGTCCATGAGCGCGGTCACGTCGATCGTCGCGCCGAGCCGATCTCGCGTCCAGCGCTGCGGCTTCACCGCGAGCGTCTTCATGTACTCGGCGAACTCGGGCATGAGCCGCGTGAGGTTGTCGACGAGCTCGGCCTGCGCGACGAAGCGGTAGCAACGCTTCACGTGCACGTGGTCGCCGAGCTCGGGCTCGTGGCGCGCGATGCCGGCGAGCTCGATCGCGCGGAGCGCGCGCTCGCCCGCCGCGATGTGATCGGGATGTCCGTAGCCGCCGTCCGGTCCCCAGGCGATGACGACATCCGGCCGGACCTTGCGCAGCCAGCGGACGATGTCGCGGACGACGTACTCCTCTTTGACACTCGCGAGATCGCCGTCGGGGTACTTGAGGCACGTGACCGACGCGAGGCCCATCCGGCGCCCGGCCTCCTCGAGCTCCAGCGCTCGCGCCGCGCCGACGTGCTCGCGCGGGATCATGGGCGCGCCCTCGCCGCCGGCCCAGCCTTTCTCTCCTTCGGTGAGGCAGAGGCTGTGCACGGCGATGCCTTCGCTCGCGTAGCGGATGAGCGTGCCGCCCGTGCCGAACGTCTCGTCGTCGGGATGCGCGAGGATCGTCGCGAGCGTGAAGGGCATCGTCGCGCACGATAATCGCGACCAATGACCACCGCACGAATCGTCGTTGTCGAGGACGACGCGTCCGTCGCGGAGCTCGTGACGCTCTACCTGCGGAACGCGGGATTCATCGTCGAGCACGCGCCGTCGGGCGCACGGGCGCGCGCGCTCTTCGACGAGGTGAAGCCGGCGCTCGTCGTCCTCGACCTCGGACTGCCGGATGCGAACGGCATCGACCTCCTCAAGGAGCTGCGGGCGCGAGCCGACACGCCGGTCATCGCGCTCACCGCGCGCGCCGAAGACGCGGAGCGCGTCGCCGGCCTCGACGCGGGCATGGACGACTACCTCACCAAGCCGTTCAACCCGCGCGAGCTCGTGTCGCGCGTGAAAGCGATCCTGCGGCGCACGAGCGGCATGCCCGGCACGGGGCGTGTGCTCGAGATCGGTAACGTGCGCGTCGATCCCCAGCGGCACGAGGTGCGCGTCGCCGACACGGTGGTCTCTCTCCGTGCGAAGGAGTTCGAGCTCCTGGAGGCATTCTGCCGTCAACCCGGCATCGTTCTTACACGCGACAAACTTTTAGAGGACGTCTGGGGCTTCGCGTATCCGGGCGAGACGCGCACAGTTGACGTGCACGTGAAGCAGCTGCGCGACAAGCTGGTCGGCGCCGACGCGAAGATCGAGACGGTCTGGGGCGTGGGATACAAGCTCGTCCCACCGGGTTAGCGCGAAATGGTCCGCACCGTCGGCGGCCGCCTCTTCCTCTCCTACCTCGCCGTCGTGCTCGTCGGGCTCATCGCCGCGGCGGTCACCATCGCGGGCCTCCTCGTGCGGTACGAGGACGAGGTCTCCCGCGTGCGACTGCAGGAGCTCGGCGCGCCGCTCCTCACGGCGATGGCGACGGCGCTGCGCAACAACCAGGACCCCAAGGGCATCGTCGACGCGCTCGTTGAACAGGCGAAGTCAGCCGACGCGCGCCTCATCATCATCACGAGCACGCGTCGCGTGCTCGTCGACAGCGACAACGTGCTGACGCAACAGACGCTCGATCGACCGACGCAGGGCAACTTCGGCACGTTCAACGACCGCGGGGATCAGTGGCTCTTCGTGCAGCAGGTCATCCGCCCGAACGCGACGGGAGTCACGCCCGCGGTCATCGTCGTCGCGCGCCCACGGGCCGCGTTCGCCGACGCGCTGCGCGCGCTCTTCCCGTCGCTCATCGTCGCGGGGGTCGTCGCCGCGGGATTCGCGCTCATCGTCGCGGGCCTTCTCTCGCGCACGATCACGCAGCCACTGCGCGAGCTGGTCGCAAGCGTGCGGCGCTTCGCGCACGGCGAGTACCGGACGCGCGCGTCGCTCGCCGGCCCGACTGAAGTCGCCGAGCTCGGCACCGCGTTCAACGACATGGCGTCAGAGATCGAGCGCGCGCGTGGCAGCGAGCAGGCGTTCCTCGCGGACATCTCGCACGAGCTGCGCACGCCGCTCACCTCGATCCAGGGCTTCGCACAGGCGATCGCCGAGGGCGAGGCGAACGGCGCGGCCATCCCACCCGCGGCGAACATCATCCAGCGGGAGTCGCGCCGGCTGATGCGCATGGTCGAGGGGCTGCTGCAGGTCGCGCGGCTGCAATCGGGGATGCAGGAGCTCGCGAGCGAGCGTGTGGATCCCGCGGCGCTCCTCGCGTCGGCGCGCACCGCGCTCGAGCCGCAGGCGCACGAGGCCGGCGTGTCGTTCGACTTCGCGACGTCGCCCGATCTGCCATCGGTGCGTGGCGATCCCGACCGTCTCGCGCAGCTCTTCCTCAACCTGCTCGACAACGCGGTCAAGCACTCGCCGAAGGGCGGGCAGGTTTCCGTCGATGCGTCGCGCGATGACGGCTATGCGGTCGTGCGCGTCTCCGACGAGGGCTCGGGTCTGCCCCAGGGCGCCGAGAAGCGGCTCTTCCGGCGCTTCTATAGAGGGGAAAACGCGCAGCGCGACGGCGCGGGCCTCGGGCTCGCGATCGCGCAGGCGATCGCCGAGGCGCACGGCGGCTCGATCAGCGCGCGCAACCTCGACGGCGGACGCGGCGCCGAATTCACCGTGCGGCTGCCGGCATCGTCCTGACCGGCCCGGCGCGGTTCGCTGCGAGCATGCGGGTGGGGTCGAACGCCGCCGCGATCGCGTCGACGATGCGCGTCGCGTTGCCGTAGCGCTTCGCGAGCCATTCGCGGTGATCGCGGCCCACGCCGTGGTGATGCGAGACGACGCCGCCGTTCGCGACGATCGCGTCGAGCGCGGCGCGCTTCGCGGCGGTCCAGCGCGCGAGCGCGTCGTCGCCGCCCGGCGCGAGGAAGGTGAAGTAGAGCGACGCCCCGGTCGCGTACGCGTGCGAGACGTGGCACAGCACGATCGTGCGGCCGCCGGGATCGAGTGCTCGCGCGATCGCGCCGCGGGTCTTCACGTACAGCTCCATGAGGTCCGACCAGAGCGCCGCCGTCTCGAGCGAGTCCGCGATGACGTCGCGCTCGATGAGCGCGTCACGGAGGAACGGCGCGTCGAAGCGCGTCTCGTACCAGCGGGCTGCGAGCGGCGCATCGAGCGGCGACGCGCGCGTGCCGATGACCGCGCCGACGCGTTCGGCCATGCTCGCGACGTCATTCGCCGTTCCCTCCGCGCCGATGAGGAGGAGCGCGCCCGAAGGCACTCCGAGCATGGCGCTCTCGACGTCGTCCGACAGACGGACGAGCTCCGGCGCGACGCCCTCCTGCAGGAGCGCGCGGATGACCTCGGCGCCCTCGGCGAAACTCGCGCAGCGCCACGCCGCGACACGCTGCTCCTCCGGTCTCGGCCGCACGCGCAGCGTCGCCTCGGTGATCACCGCACAACGGCCCTCGCTGCCGAGGAGGAGCTCGCGCAGGTCGATGCCCTCGCTCGCGGCCGGCTGCGCGGGAAGCACGATGTCCCCCGTCGGCGAGATCGCGCGCAGGCCGGCGACGAGCTCGGCGATCGAGCCGACGCCCGTGGAGAACTGACCGACGGAACGTGTCGCGACCCAGCCACCGACCGTGGAGCGCTCGAATGACTGCGGGTAGTGCCCGAGCGTGACGCCCTCCTTCGCGAGGGCGGCTTCGAGCTCGGTGCCGTTCATGCCTGCGTCGACCGTCGCCACGAGCGACGCGCGGTCGACGCGCCTGAGCGCACGCATACCGCGGAGTGAGAGGACGATGTACGGATCGTCCGGGCCGGCGACGCCACCGGTGACCGATGTTCCGCCGCCGTACGGCAGCACGGCGAGACCGAGAGGCCGCACCGCCTTCAACGTCGCGGTGATGTGCTCGCCGAGCGTCGGCATGACCACCGCGAGCGGCGCGTGGCGCAACGTCCCGCGTCGCGCGTCGAGCAGCTCGGGGTACGACTGCCCGATCGCATGGCGCATGCGGGCCTCGGCCTCGTCGTGAACGCTCACCGCGCCGACCGCCTCACGGAGCTGCTGGACGACCTCCGGCTGGCTGCGCGGCAAGGCGACGCGCACGTCGACGTTCGACGGGAGGGGGCCCCAGGTGCGCTCGAGATCGGTGAGGATGCGGCTCGCCTCGGCCTGCACGCGCGCGGGGCGCTCGCCCCAACTCCACCATGCCGCCATCGCGGGCACTCTATCGCCGTGAGAGATCGCCGATGAGCGGACTCGGTCGGCGTGGCGATGCACTCGCGGGGCTCAGCGAGCGCTCGTTCGACGTCCTCGTCGTCGGCGGCGGGATCGTCGGCGCCGGCGTGCTGCTCGAGGCGACACTGCGCGGCTACCGCGCGGCGCTCGTCGAACGGAACGACTTCGCCTCAGGCACGAGCTCGCGTTCGTCGAAGCTCGTGCACGGTGGACTGCGGTACCTGGCCCGCGGTGAAGTCGGCATCGTCCGCGACGCGCTGCGCGAGCGCGCCAACTTGCTGCGTCGCGCACCGAGCCTCGTGCGACCGATGCCGCACGTGTTCCCGCTGCGCTCTCAGGTCCATCGTCTCGCGGTCCGCGCGACGCTCACGCTCTACGACCGTCTCGGCTCGCAGCCGGCGCACACGCTCGTTTCGCGCGATGAGATCGCGGCGCGCGATCCGGACCTCGCAAGCCTCGCGCCGTTCGGCGCGGCGCGGTACCACGAGGCGCAGGCTGACGACACCCGCCTGGTCTTCGCAACGCTCGTCGCGGCGGTCGAGCGCGGCGCCATCGTCGCGAACCACATCGCCGCGTTGCGACGCCGCCGGTGGGGCGATCGCGTCCGCACGGCCCTGCGCGACGAACGCGGCGGCGCGACGATCGAGGTGGAGGCGCGCTGCGTCGTCGTCGCGGTCGGTGCGCACTTCGGTGACGCGCGCGCCGATTTCGACTGGCGCGCGATGGCGCTGCGTCCGGCGAAGGGCATCCACGCCGTGCTCCGCGTCACGCCGCGCGATGCGAACGTGCTCATTCGTAGTCCGCGCGACGGGCGCTACCTCAACACGCTGCCGTGGCACGGGCACGTCCTCGCCGGCACGACCGACACGCCAGCGTCACGCGAAGAGATCGACGATCCACGGCCATCCGCTGAGGACGTCGCGTACGTGCTCGACGCCGTTCGTCCGCTCTACCCCGACTCCGACAAGCGCGTGCGTGCCGCGTGGGCCGGGATACGGCCGCTCATCAACGCTGGCGGCGCGACGACCGTCGGCCTGTCGCGCGAGGACGAGATCGCCTCACCGGAGCCGGGCGTGCTCGCGGTCGCCGGCGGCAAGATGACGACGTACCAGGCGATGGCACGGCGCACGATGGATCTCGTCGATCGGAACATCGGGAGGCGGCGCGCGTCGGAAGAGGCCCCGCTCGACGACCCGTTGCCGCCTTCCGGAAAGCGACTCGTCTCCGACGCTCCGTTCACGCGCGGCGAGCTCGAGGCAGCGGCGCGCGACGGCATGGTCGAGACGCTTGACGACCTGCTCACGCAGCGCGTGGGGATCACGCTCGTCGCGCCCGACGCGGTCCGCGAGCACGCGCGCGACTGGGCCAAGGTCGTCGCGCCGATCCTCGGCTGGGACGAGTCACGCGTCGCGCGCGAGACCGAGGACGTCCGCACGCGCGCGGCGCGCTTCGCTCCGCCCTAGGCTTTTCCTATGGCACTCGGTGGCACGATCCGCGGCAAACGCACGACGCTGCGCACGCCGACGGAGGACGACCTCGCCGGATACAACCGCTGGATGGCCGACATGCGCGTGCGCCATCTCGCGCGCGTGTGGCACGAGCCCGCGATGCCCGCGACCTGGAAGGAGCGGCTCACCGAGCAGACGAAGAACAAGGAATCCGTGCTGTGGTCGATCGAGTCGGAGGGAGCGCTCATCGGCATGGTGCGTATTCAGTTCGGCTGGGACAACCGCCTGCGCGCGTGGATCGACGCGCTCATCATCGATCCCGCGCAGTGGCGCAAGGGACTCGCCTCGGACGCGGCACTCGCGCTTCATCGCTACCTGTTCGACTACCTCGACATGCAGCGCATCAACACGACGCTGCGCGCTGACAACGCTGCGGCGTGCCGGATCGCCGAGCGGCTCGGCTACACCGAGTTCGCGCATGGCCACGAGGTCTTCTACCGCGACGGCGCGTACGTCGACGAGATCTGGCTGATGATGGATCGAGCGACGTGGGACGCGCGCTGGTCGAGCGAGCGCGAGTACGAACCACTTGGCAGCAGGACGCTCCCCGGCGCAGCGCCGAGAGCCCGCGGAAAGACAGGCGACTGATGTTCGGACCGCGGCTTGACGGCGGCAACGGAACGACGCTCCGCCCTCCGACGCGCGAGGACTACGACCTCTTCGGCCGATGGCAGCTGATGCCTGAGGTCACCCGGTTCTGGGGACCGCGCTACGGGACGCAAACGCCCGCCGAGATCGAAGAACGGATGAAGAAGGACGGCGAGAGCCAGACCGCGTTCTTATGGTCGATCGCGTATCAGGACGAGACCGTGGGCTTCACGGGAGTCTTCGGCATCGATTGGGTCAGCCGCGACGCCGAGACAGGCATCTTCATCGGTCGGCACGACCTCTATGGGAAGGGCATCGCGAGCGAGGCGGTCCGCCTGCGGATGGCCTACATCTGGAACGAGCTGGGGCTGCATCGTACGCACAACTGGATCGCGCTCCCGAATCGTGGCTCGTGGCGGGCGAACCAGAAATCGGGCTACGCACAGATCGGCACCTACCCGCGCTCGTGGTACCGCTCGGGCGAATGGGTGGACGAGTGGCTGGGTGAGGCGTTCCCACACACCTTCCCGAATGAGAAGCTGCCACCGCCCTGGCGCGACGAGTCCTCGAGGGGGAAGTAATCGACCTAGCGAACTGTTAGAGTTGATGAGCCCGAAAGGGCGGCGACGAGAGTCATCCACGCGGGTGTCGAGTGAGGCGTTTCTTCCTCCCGGTCCCTGGCGAATGCTCAAGGCGTCACTAAACAAAAGGGAGGAAGCTTCTAAGTGAGCTTCACCGACAAAACTCTGACCTGCAAGGACTGCGGTCAGGAATTCATCTGGACTTCTGGGGAACAGGAGTTCTACCAGTCCCGTGGTCTCGTGAACGAGCCGGGCCGATGCCCGTCCTGCCGTGCGGCACGCCGCGCGTCCGGCGGCGCCGGTGGCTTCGGCGGCAGCCGTGGCATGAGTGGCCCGCGCGAGTTCTACACCGCGACCTGCAGCAACTGCGGGAACGAGGCGCGAGTCCCGTTCCAGCCACGTGGCGACAAGCCCGTGTACTGCAGCTCCTGCTTCGAGCAGGTTCGCCCCAGCGCTTCTCGTCGTTACGCCTAACCGCTAACCGCTAGAAGAAGAGGAGCCGGTCCGAAAGGACCGGCTCTTTCTATTTACGTACCGGCAGCCGCTGGCTGCCCTCGCTTCACCGGTAGTCGTACACGCGATCCGTGGGAAGGCGGTAGCTGATGCGCTCCTCCGTCACAAAGCGCGCGATCGCGCGCTCGGCCGCATCAGCGTCTCCGTGATAGCGGCGTGCGAGACGATGGATGTCCGCTTGCGTGACCTGCGGATCGGTGATGATCCGCACCTTCCCATCGATGCGCAAGTACTTGTACCCGCTGCTGTCGTACACGAGCAGTGAGACACGCGGATCGCGCGTGAGGTTCGAGTCCTTCTTCCGGCCGGCCTTGGTGTTGAAGACGATCTCGTCGCCGTCGAGGAGATACCACATGACCGTGAGGTGCGGCGCGCGGAACTGGTTGATCGTGCCGAGCACCGAGAAGTGGCGCTCCTCGAGGAAGCGGCGCTGATCGTCGGTGAGCGCCATCAGCGGAAGAGGTCTTTCTCCGCCGGGCGCACATAGTCGCGCGCCGTCTCTGCCGTTTCGGTGAGCGCGAGACCGCGCACGATGGCGACGGGACAGCGATCGAGCTTCCCCATGACGAGCTCCGCCGCGGCGGCGACCTCGTCGGCGACCGCGATCTCGGTCACGCGCAGCTCGTAGCCCTCAGGATCGAACTGCCCGACGTAGCGCTTGAGCGCGGGAAGCCCAGCGATGCCGATCGCGACGTTCATGTGCCCCTCGCGCCAGGCGCGCCCGAACGTATCCGTGACGATCACCGACACGGTCGCGCCGGTCTTCGCGCGGATCGCCTCGCGCAAACGCGTGGCGGAGGCGTCGGGGTCAACGGGCAGGAGGATCACCGTGTCGGGCGCGCCGGCGTTCGAGCGGTCGACGCCCGCATTCGCGCAGACGAAGCCGTGCCGTGTCTGGCTGATGAGGACGCCGTGCGACCAGCGAACGACCTTGGCTGATTCGCTCAGCACGACCTCAAGCTGGCGGGCATCCTTGCCTGAGTCACGAGCCATCTCGAGCGCGCGCGGACCGGGGACGACGTCGGCAAGGGGCACGATGCGACCTTCGGACTTCGACACGATCTTCTGAGCTACCGCGAGCACATCACCATCACGCAGCTGCTCGCCCTCCGCACGCACCGCGTTCGCGATGAGCGTCGCGAGATCGTCGCCCGGCCTGATCTCCGGGAGACCGTGAACGCCGGTGACGACGAGACGCCGCGCACTCACTCGACGAGCCTACGGAGAAGACGCCGCAGCCGCGGAGTCGCCTTGAGCGCCCGACGTAATCCGGCAAGCGTCTTCGCCGACACCATGAGCGGACTTCGCTGGAAGCGTCCGCGGTGGTCGTAGTGCGCGAACCGCACCGAGTAGCTGCCGTCTTCATAGCGCAGCAGCTGGATCGCGGGCTCGTGCCACTCGTCGACCGCCGTCGCTT
Source organism: Chloroflexota bacterium (assembly GCA_005887995.1). Classification (GTDB taxonomy): domain Bacteria; phylum Chloroflexota; class Limnocylindria; order P2-11E; family P2-11E; genus CF-39. The sequence continues at coordinate 11,542 of VBJD01000079.1, read as the reverse complement.
CCTCGACGATCTCGCCCTTGCCCCACGGCATCGCGAACGGCCGCGGGAGCGTTCGCTCCGCACCGGGCATGTCGCGCTTCGCCCGTACCATCGGCCTCATGTTGACACTCGGATGGAAAGCATCGGCGGAGCAGTTCGCGCCACGCGACCTCTTGCACTATGGCGTGCTCGCCGAGGAACTCGGGTTCGACAGCGCGGTCGTGAGCGACCACTTCCACCCGTGGCGCGACACCGGCGGCCACGCGCCCTTCTCGTTCGCCTGGCTCGGCGCGCTCGGCGCCAGCACGAAGCGCATCCGGATGGGCACGAGCGTGGTGACGCCGACCTTCCGCTATCACCCGGCGATCGTCGCGCAGGCATCCGCGACGCTAGGGCTGCTCTTCCCCGATCGCTTCTTCCTCGGCGTCGGCTCGGGCGAGTCGATGAATGAGACACCTGTGACCGCGGCGGACTGGCCCGAGCCGGGTGAACGCGTGCGACGCCTGCGCGAAGCGGTGCGCCTCATGCGCAAGCTCTGGACCGAGGACTACGTGACCTTCGAGGGCAAGTATTACCGCACGCGCGAGGCGAAGATCTTCGACAAGCCGAAGCAGCCGGTGCCGCTGTACATCGCGGGCGCCGGTCCGCAGGTCGCGGAGTTCGCGGGGAAAGAGGCGGACGGCTTCATCTGCACGTCGGGCAAGGGCGCGGAGCTCTACCGCGACACCCTGCTGCCGGCGCTCGACAAGGGCGCGCGCGAGGCCAACCGCGATGCGGCGAAGATCGAACGTGCGATCGAGATGAAGGTCTCGTACGACAGCGACCGCGCGCGCGCGATGGAGGACACGAAGGAGTGGTCCGCGCTCGCGCTGCCGGCCGAAGACAAGGCGGGCGTCGAGGATCCGCGCGAGATGGAGCGGCGCGCGAAGGCGGGCGAGGCTAAGGCGCACACGCGGTTCATCGTGTCGACGGATCCGGACGAGCACGTCGCGAAGGTCCGCGAATACGTGTCGTGGGGATTCACCCACCTCATCTTCCACTTCCCGGGCCAGGAGCAGGAGCGCGCCATGCGCCTCTACGCGCGCGACATCCTCCCGCGCCTGCGTCGGTGAAGGACCTCGACTCGGCGGCGCGCGGGCTGCTCGAGTCGGCTCGCGTCGCGCACCTCGCGACAGCTGATCAGTACGCGCGTCCACACGTCGTCCCGATCGTCTTTGTGATCCGCGAGGACAGCCTGTACTTCCCGCTCGACCGCAAGCCGAAGCGCGAGGACGACTGGCACATGCTCCGTCGCGTCCGCAACATCGAGACGAACGGACGCGTCTCGATCGTCGTCGATCGCTACGAGGAGGAGTGGTCGCGTCTCGCGTGGGTGCTCGTCGAGGGAGTGGCGACGATTATCGAGAGTGGCGCCGAACGCGACTCGGTCGCGGCACAGCTCTGCGACAAGTACCCGCAGTACCGAGGCGGAAAGCTCGACGGCCGACCCGTGGTGCGGGTGGCCGTCGAGCGCGCCGTCAGTTGGAGTGCGTCCTAGTTACTTGCCGGTGTTGACGTACTGGATGCAGTCGCCCTGGTTCTTGAACGACGAGCCGTCGGCCCGCGTCAGATCCATCCAGCCGCCCTTCTTGCACTTGTCCTTGTCGCTCGGCGGCTTTCCGCCGCCGCCGCCGCCCGCTGTCGTCGCCTCAAAGTGGACGTTGCTCACAGTCCAAAGACCCACATCGTCCGCGACGACGAATGGCACGTCCGTGCTGCTTTGGTGACTCACCCGCCACGTCGGATGCGCCGCGACGAACGCCGCCCAGTTCGCGTCGCTGCCGGACGTCGTTCCGAAGGTCCAAAAGATCGTGCAGGTCGAGTCGTGGGTCGCGTCCACGTGACCGAGTCCGTCATTGCAATAGAAGGCGCCGATGAACGCGTAGAAGTCCCTGTTGCCGTCGTTGTCCGCGTCGATCGGCAGGCTGATCCGCGGTGAACCCGCCGTCGGCGTGCCGCTGTACGTGAACGAGAGGTCCGTGACCTGGGAGAGCGGCTTCCCGCTCACGCTCGTGGTCGCGTAGTAGACGCCGGAGTAGTTGCCGTCGGGATCGGCCTCACGATTGTCCAAGGTGGCGCCGGAACCGTCGGAAAACAGCGTGCAGCGGCCACCGAGGGCCGTGCCTTCGCTGTGGCCGTCGAAGCAGAGAAGGGGATTGGCGGCCGCCGCGCTTCCGGCGCTGCCGACGAGTGCCGCTAGAACGATCGCGAAGACGCCGAGGAAACGAGCCAGTACGTGCACGTCTGTCCCCCCACTTTTCCTGGGTATCGCGTTCGTAGTAACGCGAGCTGCGTGTCTTTTGTCAGGCGGCGCTCCCGTCGTTACCGAAGCGCAAGGTAAGGCGCGAGGAACGCCCTGACCTCCGCCGTGTCCACGCGGGTGTTGACGCTGGTCGAGACACATGGCACGTCGCCCGTAGATACCACCGAAATGACGACCGGGCCGCTACCGGTGTCGACGAAGGTGGGCCCGCCCGAGTCGCCGTAGCCGGTGCCCGAGAGGTCCCGCGCGAGGTTCTGGTCGAGGTGGATCTCGTCGGTGTTGAGCGAGTGGAATCTTTCCCGCTGCCGTTCTCGCCGATGAAGAACGTGACGGCTGGGTCCAGGCGCAGCTCGCCAAGCGCAGCGATCGCCGGGATCGAGAACGGGTATGCGCTCGGCTCCGCGATGTCGTCGCGCTTGATGACGACGGAACGCACGAGCGGATCGGGCACGCGTCGAGTATCCGCCGCGCGTAGGCGGCAGGCGGCGCGAGGGATAAACTGCGCCGCTCAAATGGAATTCGGATTCACGCTCAAGCCGGACGTGGCCCTCGAACGCGCAGCATCGCTCGCGCGACTCGCGGAGGAGCAAGGCTTCACCTACGGCTGGATCTTCGACAGCCACGTGCTGTGGAAGGAGCCGTATGTCCCGCTCACGCTCATGGCACAAGCGACGAAGCGCATGCGACTCGGCACCTGCGTGACGAACCCGGCGACGCGCGAGCCATCCGTGACGGCGAGCACGCTCGCGACGCTGCAGTTGCTCTCCGGCGGTCGGTTCGACCTCGGCATCGGGCGCGGCGACTCCGCGCGCCGCGTGCTCGGCAAGCCACCGACAACGCTGGCGGTGCTCGAGGAGACGACAAAGGTCATCCGCGATCTCGCCGAAGGCAAGAGCGTGACGTACGAGGACGCGACGATCCGGCTCGACTGGGCGCCGAAGGGAAGGTTGCCCGTGTGGATCGCGGGTTACGGGCCGAAGGCGCTCGAGGTCACTGCGCGCATCGCCGATGGCGCGATCATCCAGCTCGCCGACCCGAGCCTCGTCGGCTGGTGCGTCGGCCTCATTCGTGACGGCGCGAAGAAGGCCGGCCGCGATCCGAACGAGATCGCGATCATGGCCGCGGCGGCCGCGTACGTCGGACCGCGGTCGGTCGCGCTCGAGCGCACCCGGTGGTTCCCGGCGCTCGTGTCGAATCACGTCGTCGACCTCGTCCGCCGCTACGGCGAGACGGGCCTGCCGAAGGACCTCACCGCGTACGTGAAGGGTCGGAGGGGATACGACTACCAGCATCATGCCGAAGTCGGCTCGTCGAACGCCGCGTTCGTCGACGACGAATCGGTGGAGCGCTTCTGCGTCGTCGGCGAAGCCGATGCACACATTCGCAAGCTGCGCGAGCTCGCGCGCGCGGGCGTGCGTCAGTTCAACGTCTACCTCATGAACGGCGACGAGGAAGCGCAGCTGCGCATCTACGGGGAGAAGATCATCCCGGCGCTCAGCCGCGTCGCTGCTGCCGCGATCGCGTAGCGCGTCTGCGCTTTCCAGCCAGGACAGTCAGCGATGAGCCGGCTCTTGCCGGCGGTGCCATCGTCACGTTGGCGGAGCGGGCGGGACCGGCTCAGGGAGGAGAGCGTTGAACGATCCGACGACCACATTCGAGCTCGCGACGACCCTGAAGAAGGATCGCCCGGGTGAGCTTGCCAAGGCCGTGACGGCGATCGCGAACGCGCAGATCAACATCGAGGGCTACTGCGAGGTGGACGGGAAGTTCCACGTCGTGACCAGCGATCCGAAGGGCGCGAAGAAGGCGCTCGAGACGGTCGGGTTCACGGTCGAGGAGAAGGAGATCTTCGTCATCGATGGTGAGGACCGGCCGGGGTTCCTCGCGAACGTCCTGCGGCGCATCTCCGCCGAGGAGATCAACGTCGTGACGACGTACACCCTCACGAACACGCGTATCGCCTTCACGGTGGATCAGCCCGCGCGCGTGAAGGACATCCTTCACGAGTTCTCGCCGACGACGCGAGTGCGTTAGGCGCCGGCCCGTCGCTCCGCTCGCAATCTAGCTCGTGCGCTCCTCTTTCACCGCGTCGAGCTCGCGTGCGTATGCCCACACGTCGATATCCGCGGTCGGTAGGCCGTTCGCGCCGAGGATCGTCCCGATCTGCGCGCGGTGGTCGCTCCCGTGGTGCACGAACTGATTCAACAGGACCCAGCTGGTGATGAGCAGCGGAGGATCGGCAGGGTTGCGCCGCCGGTTGTCGCGAATGACGGCGTCCGGATCCACGTGCTCGCCGGCGAATAGCTTCTCGACGGCGTCCTTCACCTTCCGCAGGTGGGCGACGATGTCGTCGAGCGACGCGTTCGGTGTCCTGTCCTCGTCGATCACGGGGTCCATCGGGAGGAAGCGCCGGAGGTAGCGCTCGTTCGCGGCGACGATGTGCAGGAGCGTCTTGTGGATCGAGCCGTACGTGCCCGGCACGGTCAGCTGCAGCTGCTGCGAACTCAGGCGTCGCACGTGTTCGATGAGCCGCTCCGTCGCCCAAATGTCGTGCCGGAGCTGCCGGAGGATGAGCTGGGTGGGCACCTCTACTCCACTTGTCGGCTCGCGCCGAGCTCGATCGCGTACGGCCAGACCTGCATGTCGATCGTCTCGAGGCCGTGCACGCTGAGGATCGTGTCTATCTGCGAACGGTGATCGACCCCGTGATAGATGAGCTGGGTTGCCGGTGCCCAAGTCGCCATCTCGAACCGCGGCGCACCCGCGGGCCGAAGCGGCGTGTCGGTGAGGATCCGCTCGGCGTCGAGCGGCGGGCCGGAGAACAGCCGCTCTACCGCATCCTTCACGTGCTCGAGGTGGGCCGCGATGTCGTCGAGCGTTGCCGGGTCCGTCTGGCGGAACGGCATGGCGTGGAGAGGCGTTCCCGTGAGCCGCACGAGGTAGCCCTCGTCGGCGGAGACGATGTGCTGGAGGGTCGCGCGGATCGTCCCGTACGTGCCCGGCGTCGTCAGTTCGAGCTGGTCGGGTGCGAGCTTTCGGCATCGCTCGATCAGCTTGCCCGTCGCCCAGGTGTCGTGAAGCATCTGCCGATGGAGGAAGGGATTCGACCGCTTCGTCACGACCGTCTTCAGTTGTCCCCGTCGTGAACGGAGATACCCGTCGCGATGCCGTAGCGCCAGCCGCTGATGACCGGCGTGTCGCGGCCGTTGGTACTGAGGATCGTCGTCGCATGCCCGCGGTGCTCATTGCCATGGTTGACCATCTGCGCGAGCACGACTCCCACTGTTGACGCGTGACCGTAGACGTCGACTGGCCGGTCGCCGTCGTCGCTGGCAGCGATCTCGATCGCGCGAGCACCGGTGAGCGCCGCGAGATCGGCGAGGTCGCCGAGCGCGCGCCGCTCCTCCATCTCACGGATATGCGCACCGAGCAGCTTGCCGGTCAAGATCCTGATGTAGAACTGCTCGCCCGCGACGATGTGCTGCAACGTGCCGTGAAGTGTTCCGTATGTGCCTGCGGCCTTGAGGGCGAGCGCCGCCGGATCCAGCGCGGCGCAGAACTCAACAAGCGCCTTGTTTGCCCAGGCGTTGTGGCGCAGGACGTGACCGAGCGCGTCGCTCACGTCTGCAGGAGCGGGCTGCCGCGCTTGATGAACCTTCCACGGCCCTTACGCGACACGAACTTGTCCTTGTCGATGATCACCTCGCCGCGCGAAAGCACTGTGGTCGCCTTGCCTTTGACCTTCTTGCCCTCATACGGGTTGTAGTCGACGCGCATGTGGTGCGTCTTCGCGGAGAGCGTCTGCGTCGCGCGCGGGTCCCAGATGACGATGTCCGCATCGCTGCCGGCCGCGATCGTCCCCTTCTTCGGGAACATGCCCATGAGCTTTGCCGGCGTCGTCGAGGTCAGCTCGACCCAGCGGTTGAGGCTGATGCGCTTCCCGACCACGCCGCCGTCGTAGAGCAGCACCATGCGCGTCTCGACGCCCGGCGCGCCGTTCGGGATCTTCGAGAAGTCGCCCTTGCCGAGCTCCTTCTGCTTGGGTAGTCCTTTGAAGCCCTCCTTCATGCAGAACGGGCAGTGGTCCGTCGAGACGACCTGGAGATCGTTGCGCGCGAGGCCCTTCCAGAGCTCGTCCTGATGCCACTTCTCCCGCAGCGGCGGGCTCATCACGTACTTCGCGCCGTCGAAGCCGGGCTCGTCGTAGTTATCGATCGAGAGGAACAGGTACTGCGGGCACGTCTCGGCGTACGCGGGAAAGCCGCGGTCGCGGAAGAGACGCACCTGCTCGAGCGCGTGCGATGACGAGAGGTGGACGATGTACAGCGGGATGCCGCCGGCCATCTCCGCAAGCCGGAACGCCCGATACGTCGCCTCGGCCTCGGCCTCAGGCGGTCGCGTGAGCGCGTGCCACTTCGGCGCGGTGTTGTTCTTCGCGAGCGCGCGCTTCACGAGGACGTCGATGACGCCGCCGTTCTCCGCGTGCATACAGATGAGCCCGCCGTTCTCGCCGGTCCGCCCGAGAGCCTTGAAGATGCTGGCGTCGTCGACCATGAACACGCCGGGGTACGCCATGAAGAGCTTGAACGACGACACACCTTCTTTGACCATCGTGTCCATCTCGCGCAGCACCTTGTCGTTGACGTCGCGCACGATCATGTGCAGCCCGTAATCGATCGCCGCCTTGCCACGCGCCTTTTTCAGCCACGCGTCGCGCGCCTTCTCAAGTCGCTCGCCGAAACCCTGGACGGCGAAGTCGATGATGCTCGTCGTGCCCCCGAACGCGGCCGCGATCGTCCCCGTCTCGAAGTCGTCGGAAGCGAACGTGCCGCCGAAGGGCAGCTCCATGTGCGTGTGCACATCGATGCCGCCGGGGATGACGTACTTGCCCGTCGCGACGATCCGCTTCGCGCCGGGTGCCTTCAGGTTCTTGCCGATCTGCGCGACCTTCTCGCCGTCGATGAGGACGTCGCCCTTGTAGATGTCGGCGGCGGTGACGATCGTGCCGCCGGTGATGAGCGTCGTGGCCATCTGCTCCCCCTCTGTGCGGTCGGCCATGCTACTTCCTGAAGGACGTCCGGTCCGCTGCGAGCGCGCCGGGCGCCCGCCCGCGCGCTCGGTCTGAGGGCCACTCGGCACACGCGCGCGCGGTTCGTGGCTTACACGCCCGAGCACATGCTGGGCGTTGACGGAGCGGGTCGTGGACCGCAATCAGACACGGAGGTTTGATGAAGGATCAAAGCAACATCACGACGATGAAGGACATCGCGATCACGCTGAAGCAGAACAAACCCGGCGAGCTCGCCAAGGCCGTCGGAGCGATCGCCAACGCGCAAGTCAACATCGAGGGCTTCACCGAGACCGACGGCAAGTTCCACTGCGTGACCGATGACCCGAAGAGCGCGCAGAAGGCGCTCGAATCAGCTGGATTCTCGGTGAGCGAGACCGATGTGCTCGTGTTCCAAGCCGAGGATCGCCCGGGCTATTTCGCGAACGTGCTTCGCGGCATCGCCGAGCAGGAGGTGAACGTCATCACATCGTACGTGCTGACGAACACGCGCATCGCGCTCGGAGTTGACCAGCCCGCGCGCGTGAAGGAGACCCTTCAGCAGTTCGCGCCGCAAACGGCGCGCCGCTAGCCCGCACGCTCGAAGACGCGACCCGCTCCGTCATCACCGCTTCGCATCTAGACTCGGCGCATCACCGAAACGATCTCCCGCACCGGTCGCATGACCGCAGAAGAGATCCGCACGCGTGGCGAGAGCCGTCTCGCCGATGTGCGCGATCGGCTCGCCCGGCTCGAGGCCGATGCTCCGAAGGACAGTGACGCGCTCCTCCGAGACGTCGACGAGCTGCAGCTCGCGATGACGAACGTGACGAGCCAGCTCGGTGTACTCGTGAACGTTCACCCCGATCTCGCCGCGCGCGAGGCGTGCGAGAAGATCCAGCTCGAGGCGACGAAGCTCAACGTTCGCATCGCGCAGTCGCGTCCAATCTACGACGCGCTCTCCGCGATCGACCAGGGCAAGCTCGACCCTCATGCACGGCGTGCGGTCGAGCTGACGCTCATGGACATGAAGCGGGCCGGCATCGCGCTCGACGAGACGAAGCGCAAGCACGCACAAGAGTTGCGCGAGCGCATCACGCAGCTCTCGCAGACCTATAGCCGCAACCTGCGCGACGACGTGCGCACGGTCGAGCTACCGTTGAGCGCCCTCGAGGGCACGCCTGCGGACTATCGCGGCGCCCATCCCGCCGGCGCGGACGGCATGGTGAAGGTCACGACGGACCCACCGGACATGGCGCCGCTGATGGCGTATTCGAAGGACGCGGCGGCGCGGCTCGCGCTCTCCAAGGCGTACTTCGACCGCGCCCGCGGCAACATCGAGGTCTTCGATCAGCTGCGGCACGCGCGTCACGAGCTCGCGCAGGCGCTGGGCTACCCGAGCTTCGCCGCGTACAACCTCGAGGACAAGATGATGGGGTCGCCGGAGAACCTCGACCGCTTCCTCGACGACGTGCGCGCCGCGGCGAAAGCCCCGGCGGAACGCCAGTACGCGGCACTGCTCGACATCGCGCGGCGCGAGGACCCTTCGACGCAGAGGATCGGCGCGTGGGATACGCAGTACTACGTCGCGCGGGCGAAGGACGAGCGCTTCCACTTCGATCCACGCGAGGTGCGCCCGTACCTCGAGTACAACTCGGTGCGTCAGGCGATCCTCGACCTCGCGGCGCAGCTGTTCGACCTGACCTTCACTCCCTATGACCCGGAGGAGATCTGGCATGAGGACGCCGAGCACTTCTCAGTGACCTTGAATGGCAAGCCGGCCGGCTTCATCACGCTCGACATGCACCCGCGTCCCGGGAAGAACAAGTGGGCGACGTCGTTCGGCTACACGCTCGGACTCAAGGACCGCCAGCTTCCGCACAACGTCCTCGTGTGCAACTTCCCGGACCCCAAAGCGTCAAAGGGTCCGGCCCTCATGGAGCATCAGCAGGTCGTCACATTCTTCCACGAGTTCGGGCACCTCGTGCACGGCATCGTGCGCGGCAACGTCGTCGAGTGGGCGCGGCTCGGCCGGCCCGCCGAGAACGACTTCATGGAGGCGCCGTCGCGGTTCCTCGAGGACTACGTCTTCGAGCTCGACGTCCTCCGTCGCTTCGCGAAGCACGTCGAGACCGGCGCCGTGATCCCCGAGGACCTCGTTCGGCGTCTTCAAGCCGCTCGCGACTTCGGAGACGGCGTGCAGGTCGAGCAGATGACCATGCGGAGCCGCCAGTCGCTGCGGCTACATGACGACGCGAACATCGATCGCGACTGCCGCACGATCGCGCGCGAGGTGGCTGAGCGCGAGACGCGCTTTGAGTTACTCGACGTGACGAACTGGCCCGCGAACTGGGAGCACATGAGCAGCGAGGCGTACGCCGCCGCATACGGAACTTACGTTTGGAGCGACACGATCGCGGCCGACATCCGGACCGGGTTCACCAACGGCCTCATGGACATCGACGCCGCACATCGCTACCGCGATCTCGTGCTCGCTCCGGGCGGCAACATTCCCGCTGCGGACGCCGTGAAGAATTTCCTCGGCCGCCCCTACAACACGAACGCGTTCAAGGAGCGCCTCGCGAAGAGTGGCTAGCCGCCCGCGCGTCGAGCAGAAGAACCTCGACATCTACGGCAACAAGCCGCTCCCCTGGTCACGCGCACGGCAGCAACTCGCTGCAGCGAGCAGAGGCGTGGCACATCTCTCGTACTGGCTGGCGACAGTCGCGCCGGGTGGGCGGCCGCATAGCGCGGCTGTCGGTGCGCTTTGGGTCGACGATCGGATCTACCTCGTGAGCGGACCGCGTACACGCAAGAGCCGGAATCTCGCGCGCGATCCTCGGTGCGTGGTGTCTGTGAGCCTGCCCGGGCTCGATCTCGTGATGGAAGGCACGGCGCGGAGAGTCACCGACCAAAAGACGCTGCGGCGTATTGCGGCGCGCTACAGAGCCGTGGGATGGCCGGCGCACGCGACGGAAGGCGCGTTCACCGCGCCATACAGCGCGCCGAGCGCGGGCCCGCCGCCGTGGTACCTATACGCGGTCACGCCGTCGACCGCTTTCGGAGTGGCGGGGAAGAAGCCGCATGGCGCGACCCGATGGCGCTTCAAAGCGGCTCGTCGGAGCTCGCCGCAGGGGAGTCATCGACTCAGCTAGTCATTTTGGTGAGGTGATCGCTGCCGCCGCGAATCGCGATTCTGGAGCATGCGGGCCCATACGAGGAGCAGGGACGCGACGACACCGTATACAGCGACGAACAGAGGGCCTCGGCCCTGGGCGACGAAAACGCCAACCGGCGCGAAGGATGCGGCAAGAAGTCGCCCGCGAATGGACCAGAACCGTGGGCGGAGCAACACATATGACGCGGCGCTGAGAGTGGCGACAAATCCTTCCACAAGATCAGCAGGAAGGAAGGTCACCTGCCCTCTCAGCACCAACGTCAAGAAGAGCACGATCGCGGCAATCACGAAAACGAACAACTGGCCGGTCGCGTATCCAAGTCGGTCCAGACGCTGGACAAACCGCTTCATGGCGTCAGGTAAACGTCCCCTCCTCCCCCTCCGGCGTCCGGTGCCGGGATCAATGAAGCGTCCACGCTTGAGGTGTCCGTAGGCGCCGAAGCGGGTGCCGTCATTCCCACAATCACTGTGCCCATGCCTTGCACCAAGTCAGACATGATCATCGTCTCGGAATTGGTCAGCCTGAGATGACACCAGTCCAGGTTCGAATGGATGCGACCGGCATCTGCGAAATTGTGTCGACTCCGGTAAGTGGCGACAGTGTGTCCCCGGCACCAACGAGGAGGGTGTTCGTAGCACCGGTCGCAAGCGCACCGGCCACGTCCGGCCTTGAGAGGCCATTGGAGAGGCTCGCTAGCTCCGGAAGCTCGCTCGGTCGGCAACCCAGGCCTCGTTCTTATAGTCCGCGCGGCCATCTCGCGCACGGGAGGACCGCCATGCCTCGGCCGCGGCTGCTCGGCTTCTCGATCGCGTTCGCGCTGTGCCTATCTCCATTCACGACGTATCCCGTACTCGCTGAGCAGCCCGAAGATCTGCCGGTCGCGTGCGAGCAGATCTTCGTGGAAGCGTGCCCGTCGCACGCAAGCGGCGGGCGGCCCGAGTTCGGGCCCCAGATGGTGGGCAATCCCACCGACGTCGTGACCGTACTTCGCGTCGGCCTGCGGAGCACGACGTTCAACCCGACGACCGGCGCGGT
>VBJD01000132.1 GCA_005887995.1 Chloroflexota bacterium | reverse complement strand
GTGGGCGAGCGCCTCGGGATCCTGGACATCCCGCGTGGGGTGAAGCTCGCCGGCACGCGGTTCTACGTGCTGCGCGGCGCGGGCGCGGCGCTCCAGCGCGCGCTCATCGCCTGGATGATCGATCTCAAGCTGCAAGCGGGTCTCGGATTCACCGAGATCTATCCGCCGTCGGTGACGGCGAAAGCGACACTCCTTGCGTCGGCGCATCTGCCGCACTTCGACGAGAACCTCTATCGCGACGACGACGACGACATCTGGCTCATCCCTACTGCGGAGACGCAGCTCATCTCCCTCCATCGCGACGAGACCATCCCGGTCGAGCGGCTACCGATCCGCTACGTCGCCTTTACGCCGTGCTTCCGCCGCGAGAAGATGAGTGCCGGTCGTGACGTGCGGGGCATCAAGCGCGTTCACTGGTTCGACAAGGTCGAAATGGTCTCGCTCACCAAGCCGGAGGACTCACCTGAAGAGCTGCAGCGGCTCACCGATCTCGCCGTGCAGGTGCTCGAGAAGCTCGAGCTGCCGGCGCAGGTCGTCGAGCGTTGCGCGGGAGATCTAGGGTTCGTCGCGATGAAAGGCTACGACGTCAACACGTGGTCGCCGGGCGTGAAGGAGTGGCTGGAGGTCTCCTCGTGCAGCAACGGCGGCGCGCTGCAAGCGGAGCGCGCGATGATCCGCTTCAAGCGCGATCCGCGCGGCAAGGTCGAGCATCCGCATATCCTCAACGCGTCGGGGCTCGCGCTGCCGCGACTCATGATCTCGGTCATCGAAAACTTCCAGCAGGAGGACGGCTCGCTCGTGATCCCCAAGGCGGTCCGCTCGTACATGGGCGGACGCGAGCGGGTCGAGGTAGGAGAGTTCGCGCTGTGAGCATGCTCTCGCGCGTCGCCGCATTCGTCGCGGCATGCGCGGTCGCGAGCTCCTGCGCGGAAGCGACGCGCGATTTCTCGCCAGCGCCGACACTGACCGCGACGACGCCGGCGGCGACGGCGACTGCGCGACCAGTCACTACTGCGCCGTCGACGCCCGCACCGTCGACGACGGCGCCGCCGACGCCCGCACCGGCGACGCCGGCGCGCACGAGTTCGCCGACGCCCGCGCCGACGGTCGCATCGACGCCACAGACGACGCTGCCGCCGGGCGCCTCGCTCCCCGCGATGCCCGCTCAGCCATCGCTTCCCGCTGGGAGCACGCAGATCGCGTCCGGCACCGCGACGTTCGCGATCGCGCCGGGCGAGACGCGGAAATTCGAGCCCGCGGACCTCGCGGCGAGCCGCGGCGCATCGCCGGCGCCGACAGCGTCGCTCGCGTGGACCATCGCGTGGCGCGCGACCGAATCGCTCACCGCTTCGTGGTACCGGCAGGACTCCGTCACGCAGCTCGGTCGTGGTCGATGGGGGACGGCTGAGCTCGGCGGTGCCGGATTCCAGCTGCGCAATGACAGCGGCGCGACGGTCTACGGCGAGCTCGCGTACCTCATCGGCTCGCGTTAGCCGCTCGCTTCGTCTTCGCGTACGTCGCCGCGCGCCCCTCTTCGATCTCCTTCATGCGCGCGCGGATCATGCGCGTGATGGTTCGGTCGGGGATCGGATGCTCCGGTGTGAAGTGAACGCTGCCTTTGGTCTGCTTGAAGTCCTTGAAGAGCTCAGGGTGGGCGTGTACGAAGGAGCTGTACCCGTACACGGCGCAGTGATCCCCGGCATACCCGACGTAGATGAGCGGCTTTTCCTCGTACTTGTACGCGACGATCCCGTAGCTGAGGCCCTCACGCGCCTTCGGCGCGGCGGCTTTGATCAGTTTGCGAAGTCGCGCGAGCGCAGCGCGCTTGTCCTTCGGTGCGCCGGCCACGTACGCCGCTGCGCTCGTCGGTTTCGGCACGAGCGCAGGTTATCCCGACGGACGGCGTGAGGATGCCTGCGTATCGTGTGCGGCGATGACGTCCGCCGCCTCCGTCCGCACGCGGGACGGGCTCACCCTGCATGCGCATCACTGGCGGCCTGGCGGTGCGACACGCGCGGGCCTGGTACTCGTGCACGGCATCGCCGAGCACGCGGCGCGGCACGATCACGTCGCGCGCCGCTTCGCCGACGCCGGCATCGAGACCTATGCCGCTGATCTGCGTGGCTTCGGGCGATCGAGCGGTCCGCGCGCGTACCTCGATCGCTGGTCGCGTTACCACGACGATCTCGAGGACCAGCTCACCGCAGCCCGCGAGGGCTCACCGGGAGTGCCACTGATCCTGTACGGGCATTCGATGGGCGGGCTCATTGCCCTCGGGTACGTGCTCGCCGAGCCTCCGCGACCTTTGCCTGATGCGCTCGTGCTCTCCGCGCCGGCGATCGCCGCGAACGTTCCGGCATGGAAGCGCCTTGTCGCATCCGTCCTTGGTCGCCTGACGCCGCGCTTCACGATCGCGAACGACCTTCCGGCGGGTGGCCTCTCGCACGATCCGCAGATCGAGATCGCCTATCACGCCGACCCGCTGAACGTGCACCGCACCACGGCGCGGTTGGGCAGCGAGCTCCTTCGTGAGCAATCACGCGTGCAGGCGCGGCTCGCGTCGCTCGACGCGATGCCTATCCCGACGTACGTGTTGCACGGCGGGGGCGACCCCATCGTCCCCGTCTGGGCGAGCGAACCGCTCGAACGCAAGGGAAAGGTGACGCGGCACGTGTATCCACAGCTCCGTCACGAGATGCACAACGAGCCGGAGGCTGCGCAGGTCATCGCCGACACGCAGGCGTTCATCGAGCGGCGACTCGTTTAGCGCTCCGGTACATCCTTCCTCCTCCATTCGGGTGATGGCTCTCCTCCACTCAGGCGACGGCGAGAACGCGAGATCCCGTTAGACCTCACGCAACGGTCTCTGAAGGAGGTAGGAATCGATGCTCGATCTCGCCATCGTCCTCACCGCGACGACCCTGGCGCTACTCGTCGTGACGATCCGCTCCTTCGGCCGCGCGCTCGCGTCGCGGCAGAACGCGACGGAGCCATTCACGCGAAAGCCGCAGTAAGAGAGAGAGAGCGGCCGGTGACGGCCGCTCTCCTATCCGCGAGTCCTTGCGTCGTGGTTACGGGCGCACGTTGATGTTCCCGAACTGCTGATCGGCCAACTGGTTGCCAATGACTCCGGTCCGACAATGCGAATCAATATCGGCGACCGGCGGAGCATTCAGCATGTCGCGAACCTCTGTTTGTTGGCTCGGGCTCTGTTGACTGTCGCGGAACGACGCATCGACCTCACTGCCGACTCCCACGAGGAACCCCTGGACTATCCCCGATCCCGGCTCAGTCTCGAGCCCTGAGATCTGGGTGACGTAGGTGATCACGGCCGCCTGATGCGTCGTCGTATTCACGGTCAGGCATCCCACGAGGTTCGTGTTTGGTGGCGTCGGCTTCGAGGTGAAGTGGAACGGCCCGACGGCGACCGTGCCTCCGTTGCCGTCCGGGCAAGTCTGCTCGGGGATCGTCTCGTTCAACGTTCCTTCGAGCGTCCCATTGCCGGCGACGTGAACATTCACGCCGATGTTCACGAAGACGCAAAAACCGCTCACGTCCGACGTGCATTCGGTCAATCGGAGCGGGGCGCTGATGCGTGACGCGAGCCCAGGGCCTTTCGAGGCGCGCGCGAGGAGCCAGCCCGGCATGCCCGACGTTTGGGCGACGACGAACGAGCAGCCGAGGAGCCAGCGACCCCCGTCGACCACGAACTTGTTGCTCGTTGCGGCGAGAGCCTGATGGCTGAAGAACAACGTCGGGGGAAGCGGATTCTGGATGAGCACGCAGCTCAGGCCGGCCGGGTAATCGATCATCCCTTGGACCGCTGCGGTCAATTGCGCGAGCTCGTTGGCATCGACGCTGAGAGTCAGGCTCGTGCCGTCATTACAGTTGAGCGTCACCGACGTTTCGCCGAGCGCGCTCGCCCTTAACGCCGGACCAAACGTCAACCCGCTGATGGTGAGTATCGCTGCGGTAACCGACGCGATGATCGCCCGTCTCATGTGGCCGTTCTCCCGCTTTTCTTCGGCATCAGGGAGCGACTCTCGGACTTACGTGAGCCACGCCCGTGTGCTTGTCCGGGCAGCGTGCAACGGCTATGCCACGAATGTGCATCGGCGCTGAAGCGGCGGCAGAGCCGGACGGGCGGTGAGCAATCGGTATCGGGGGGCTCGCTGGGTTACCGTTCTGCGATTCCGCTGTTACCGCGTCGCAACAAATCCCGGACCTCGGGAGGGAGCAGGCCGGTATCCGGCTGACTGTTTAGTGCAGCCGACCAACGATTAGTCGGAAGTACGGCTATCGCCGGGGCTGCTCTCGGCCATTCTCTCGGTCATGGTCAGACGGCGGGGTAGCACGACCTCGTCGGAGCGCGGACAGGCGCTCGTCGAGTTCGCGCTCGTGCTCCCCGTTTTCCTTCTCCTCATATTCGGCATTGTCGAGTTCGGATTCCTGTACAACGCCGCCGTCTCGGTCAACTTCGCCAGCCGCGTTGCCGCCTTGCTGGCAGCCGAAGGGGGAAGGACAGAGGGCACCGATTGCATGGTGCTCCGTGCGATCGAGGCCGATATGGCGACGCCGGCGACCCCGACCCGGATCTCACAGGTGGAGATCTACTGGTCCGACGCGAACGGCGATCAGATCGCCTCGAACGTCAACGTGTACACACGCACTGGGTCACTCACTTGCGCGTACGCGAGCGGGTCGATCACGGTCCCGTACACGCTCTCGACAGAGCGCTATCCGGAGACCGAACGTTGCGATGTCATCGCCGGTTGCGGTGGACTGCATACGACCGTGGACGACGTCGGGGTGCGGATCACTTACGTCCATCAGTGGGTCACGCAATTCGGCCGAGTCATCGCCGGATCGATCACCTTTCAGCGCAGCACCGCGGTGCGCATGGAGCCCACGCTGTGAGACTCCGGGATGATCGAGGACAGGCCGTCACCGAGCTAGCGCTGCTCCTGCCGCTCCTGCTTGTCCTCGTCCTCGGCGTCGTCGAGTTGTCGACGGCGATCAATACGGCGATGACCATCGCGGCGGCGACGCGGGAAGGCGCGCGCGTCGCGGGCGCTCTCGTGAACGGCGGCGGCACGCTTGGGTGCGGGTCGGGCCAGTCCCCAAACGCGTCGACGGTGGATCCCCTCGTTGTCGCCGCGGTCGAGCGCGTCCTCACCGGCTCGGGCGCCCAGATCATCCTCGCCGACGTGAGTGCCATCCGGATCTACAAGTCCACGACGACTGGAGCCGAGACATCGGGTGCCGTGAATCAATGGGCCTACCTGGCCGACGGGGGGCCGTTGATCGGAGCGGAGCGTCTCGATTTCGTTGAGCAGAGCAACCTCTGGCCAGCATGCGGTCGAGTCAACACGAGCCCGGCGGACTCTGCCGGCATCACGCTGCGCTACACGTACCGGGGCCGCACGCCCCTGCGCTACCTGATCCCAGGGCTCGCGTCGCTCAACATGACCGACTCCACCGTGATGCCGCTCAATGCGTCTCGCTAGCGAAGAGCGCGGCCAAACGCTCGTCGTCGTGGCGCTGCTCTTGACGTTGCTGTTCGGGTTCACCGGCCTTGCGATCGACGCCGCGTGGTACGGACTCAACCTCATGCGCATGCAGCGCGCGGCCGACGCCGCGGCACTCGCCGGCGTCGTGTATCTCCCGGCGAATCCCTCTGGTGCCAACACTGCCGCTCTCGCGGAGGCGACAAAGAACGGGTATGCGAATGGCACCGGGGGCGTATCAGTCGTACCGCGGCCGGACCCGATCAATAACCGTCTGCTCGACGTGACCGTTCAGGCACCAGTACAAACATTCTTCGCGAGGCTGTTCGGCACGACGACGATCCCGGGCTCTCGCAAAGCGCGAGCCGAGTTCGTGCTCCCCGTCCCGATGGGCAGCCCCCAGGATTACTACGGCATCGCGAACCTGTGCCGGAACAGCGATGCACCGACCTCGTGCCCCGCGGTGCCGTCGGCGACCGGCATCGGCACACTCGCGCCGCAGGGTTTCATGGGGAGTGTCCTCACGAAGGGCGCGAACCGCTCGAACGGGGATGCGTACTCGGCCTATTACAACCCTGCCCCAACGATCAACAGCGCCTTCGATCCGAACGGGTACTCGTACATCGCGGAGTTCCCGGCCGGCACGGTCGGAGGTGCGGTATGGATCTACGATCCGATCTTCTGCGCGACCGGCCGCAGGACGACGTCTCCGTTCCAGCGGCTTGGCATGGCCGATATCTGGTACAGCATCGCCACGACACGGAGCGTCACCACCGAGTTCAAGCTCTGGGACATGAACGGCACGCCGTACACGACGACGGATGACATCCTCATCGCGAGCGACGGTGGGCTCTTCACGAACATGGACTACGTCGACAAGGGAACCGACTACGGGGGCGACCACAACTACCTCCTCGGTTACGCCGGCGCCAGCTCGGCCGACTGCGCGACGAATCCCTACCACAACGCGTGGTGGCGGATGGCATCCGGTCTTGGAGAAGGCCAGTACCGCCTCCAGGTGGTGACGAGCAGCGGCTCCATCGGCCAGCAGGCTGCGAACAACTTCGGGATCCAGCTCACGGCGTCCGCGGGCACCGGGGCGCGAATCTACGGACAGAGCCGCATGTGCGCATATGTCAACGTCGGGTCGTCGACGGCGCTGCTCTATCTCGCGCAGGTGGACGCCGTTCACGCCGGGAAGACGCTGGAGATCAAGCTCTTCGACCCGGGGGACATCACGAATACCACCCTGCGGATCAAACAGCCGACGGCGAGTGGATATGTCGACGCGAGCTTCAAGTTCACCGCCACGGGCAGCACGGGCGGTGGGCCGACGAGCGGCGGGCCACAGACCT
>VBJD01000003.1 GCA_005887995.1 Chloroflexota bacterium | reverse complement strand
ATGAGGTCGTGCTGCACACGCACATGAAGATGAGCGGCTCGTGGCACGTCTATCGCCCAGGCGAACGGTGGTGGGAGCCCGAGAAGGAGGCGCGCGTCGTCATCCGCACCGCGAACGTCGTCGCGCCGTGCTTCCACCCGCCAATCGTCGAGCTCCTCGCCGCGAAGGAGCTCGCGCTGCATCGCGTCGTCGGTCGCCTGGGACCGGACATCATCCGCGATGACTTCGACGTCGACGAGGCGCTGCGCCGACTCCGCGAGAAGCAGGACCGCGACATCGCGACCGCGCTCCTCGATCAGAGCGTCATCTCCGGCATCGGCAATGTCTTCAAGGTCGAGGCGCTGTTCCTCGCGAAGCTCTCGCCGTGGGCGCCCGTCCGCGATCTCAGCGATGACCAGCTGCGCGCGGTGGTCGCACAGGCGCGAAAGCTCATCCGCCTGAACCGCAGCGGCGGCGAGCGGCGCACGCGCTTCAGCCTCGATCCGTCCGATCGCATGTGGGTCGACGAGCGCGCGGGACTGCCGTGCCACGTCTGCGGCACGCGCGTCGAACACGGCTGGCATCCCGGCGAGGACGTGCGCAAGTCCTGGTACTGCCCGCATTGCCAGAACGTGAAGCCGGAGGACGTGTATCGCGCGGCGCCGGTCCCGGCGATGCGCATGCCGCATCGCGAGCGGCTGTGAGACCGCGGCTCTCAGTCGTCCCAGCGAACGCGGATCTGGCCGCTCACATCAGGTAGCGGCAGCGCGCGCGCCTCCGTCTCGACCGCGTCGCGTTCGCCACGCGACAGCCGTCGCCATGACGCGACGTCGACAAGCTGGCCGGCGCGTCGCCACGTGCCGACGACCTCGCCGTGAACGAGGACGGCACCCGGCCACACGCGCGATGGCCACAGCGCACTGCGGCGACGCGCCTCTGGCACGAGCAGCTCGCGATCGACTCCTCGGAGAAGGAAGTAAGCATCGCCGCTGGGAAGCAGACGTGCCGGCGCGCTGGGTGATGGGGCGGCTCGGAATGTCGGTTCGTCACTGCTGAGGATCCACGCATCTCCGATCGGTGTTCGCACGGGCGTCAGCGATCTCGCGAGCGCGTCGAACGCCGCGCTGCCGGATCGCGGCGCGATGCCCGCCCACTGCGCGAACGAAACGGGCGTCGTCGGACCGAAGACGTGCAGGTGCCGGCGGGCGAGCTCGAGACGCGCGGCGCGATAGTCGATCCTGGGCTCTGACTCGGTCCACACGACCGGCTGCCGCGCTCCTTCCCAGCGGATGCGGAGGCGGCCCGTCGTCGTGGCGTAGCGGATGTAGTTGTGATGGGACAGTCGCAGCGGTCGCGCGACCTCGCCGAAACGGACCTTGCGGCCCTTGAGGTACCCATGGAGACGCTCGGCGAGCTCCTCGAATCGGAGCCGATCCATCTCGTCATCGGGCATCCGTCCACGCGTGAAGACCGCGACGTCGCGCGCCGGAACGACGTATGCGCTAAAGCGCGGTCCCCATACCTGGACGAGCGCCGCGTGCTCCCAGGCCGATGAGCTGGTGCCCTTGACGCGCGCGTGGATCGAGAGCAGCGCGGCGCGCGGCATGCTGTCCTGCAGGCCGGCCCAGGCGACGCGCCGCAGCGAGGCCGCACTCATCGGAAGTCGTTCGTCGAGCGCGCCGACCTTCCGTCGGTGCGCGAGGATTCGCGCGCGCGTGAGCTCGAGCCGCTTCGTCAAGGAGCGCGGCTACGCGGCCTTCTTCAGCTCCGCGACCACCTGCGACACCGCCTGCTTCGCATCGCCGAAGAGCATGCCGGTCTTCGGATCGAGATACAGGTCGTTGTCGATCCCCGCGAAGCCCGGCTTCATCGAACGCTTGATGACGATGATGTTCTGCGCTTGATCGACGTTGAGGATCGGCATGCCGTAGATGGGCGATGACTTGTCACTTCGCGCCGCGGGGTTCGTCACGTCGTTCGCGCCGATGACGAGAGCGACGTCGGCGCGCTTGAAGTCATCGTTGATCTGCTCCATGTCGAAGAGCTTCTCGTACGGGACATTCGCTTCGGCGAGGAGGACGTTCATGTGGCCGGGCATACGTCCGGCGACGGGATGGATCGCGTAGCGGACCTCGATGCCCTTCTGCTCGAGGAGGTCCGCGAGCTCGCGCACGCCGTGCTGCGCCTGCGCGACCGCCAGGCCGTAGCCCGGGACGATGATCACGCGCTGCGCATAGCCGAGCTGGATCGCGGCGTCCTCCGCGCTGATCGAGCGCACCGTGCGGCCGTCCTCGGCGCGCGCACCGCTCGCGGCGGTCGCCGCGCCGAACGCGCCGAAGAGCACGTTGCCGAGGCTACGGTTCATCGCCTTCGACATGAGCCGCGTGAGCAGCGTGCCCGACGCGCCGACGAGCGTGCCGGCGATGATGAGCATCTGGTTGCCGATGGAGAAGCCGGCCATCGCGACCGCGAGTCCGGTGTACGCGTTGAGGAGCGAGATGACGACCGGCATGTCCGCGCCGCCGATCGGCATGACGAGCGCGACGCCGAACGCGAGGGCGAGCAGCGCGACGAGCGCGAGCACGAGCACCGTAGGCACGGTGACGAGGCCCGCGGCGCTCGCGATGAGCGCGAGCGCGCCGAGGATCATGCCCGCGAACAGGCCACCGGTGACGAGCTGCTGTCCGCTGTATCGGAATGCGCGCGCATCGATGAGGCCCTGTAGCTTGCCGAACGCGACCGCGCTGCCTGAGAACGACACGGCGCCGATCATCAGTCCGAGCACGATCGCCACAACTTCGCCGGCATTGACGGCGCCCTCGCCGGTCGCGCGCAGGTACTCCTGGATCGACACAAGCGCGGCCGCCCCACCGCCCGCACCGTTGAAGATGGCGACCATCTGCGGCATCGCGGTCATCGGCACCTGGCGGGCGCCGATGAAGCCGATGACTGCACCGATCGCGATCGCCGGCACGATCAGCAGCCACGCCGACGCGACCTGCGACTCGAGGAACGTCGCGATGACCGCGAGGAGCATGCCCGCCGCCGCGACGCGGTTGCCAAGCGGCGCGGTCGTCGGACCCGACAGGCCCTTCAGTCCGAGGATGAACGTGACTGCGGCGAGGAGGTAGACCCATGGGACGAGACCCTGGAGCTGCTCCATCTATTTCTTGTCCGCAGGCTTCGCGGCGCGTGGCTTCGCTTTGAACATCTGGAGCATGCGGTCGGTCACGACGAAGCCGCCGACGACATTGATCGTCCCGAGCACGACACCGAGGAACCCGAGCACGATGCCGACGGGACCCGAAACGGCGGTCGCGACGAGCATCGCGCCGACGACGATGATCCCGTGGATCGCGTTCGCACCCGACATGAGCGGCGTGTGCAGCGTCGTCGGCACCTTCGAGATGACCTCGTTCCCGACGAAGATCGCCAGGACGAAGATGTAGGCGCCGAGCAGGAGATCCGCGCCGTTCACGCGTGTGCCGCCGCGGCCGCGGGTTGCATCGCCTGCTTTGTCGCCGCGTGCACGACCTCACCGTCTTTGGTGATCACTGTTCCTTTGACGACCTCGTCCGTCATGTCGACGTTGAACGTGCCGTCCTTCTTCAACATGAGCGCGAGAAGGCTCGCGATGTTGCGCGAGTACATCTGGCTGGCGTGGAACGGCATCGAGGCGGGGAGGTTCAACTGCCCGATGATCGTCACACCGTTCACGACAATGGTCTTGCCCGCCTCAGTGCCCTCGACGTTGCCGCCGGTCTCCGCCGCGAGGTCGACGATGACCGAACCCGGCTTCATCGTCGGGATCATGTCGCGCGTGATGAGCACCGGCGCCTTGCGTCCGGGGATCGCGGCGGTGGTGATGACGATGTCGTTCTCGCGTGCCGCCTTCGCGAGGAGCTCCACTTCCTTCTTGTGCGCTTCCTCCGAGAGCTCCTTCGCATAGCCTCCCGCGCCGGCGCCCGACTCACCGAGGTCGATCTCGAGGAACTTCGCGCCGAGCGATTGCACCTGCTCCTTCACGACCGGTCGCGTGTCGAACGCCTCGACGACCGCGCCGAGGCGCCGCGCGGTCGCGATGGCCTGCAGCCCGGCGACGCCGGCGCCGATCACCAGCGCCTTCGCCGGCGCGATCGTCCCCGCCGCGGTCGTGAGCATCGGGAAGAATTTCGGCAGCGCCGCGGCCGCGAGGAGAACCGCCTTGTAGCCGGCGACCGTCGCCTGTGAGGAGAGCGCGTCCATCGGCTGCGCGCGTGTGATGCGGGGGATCGCGTCCATCGAAAGCGCGGTCACCCCGGCGCGCGCGAGCTGATCGACGAGCTTGTGATTGGTCAGGGGCTGCAGGAACGCGATGAGCACCGTGCCCGAGCGCAGCTTGCCGATCTCCTCGTCCGTCGGCCGCTGCACCTTCACGACGAGCTCGGCGTCGTACGCGTTGTCCACGAGCTGCGCGCCGGCCTTCTCGTACGCCTCGTCGGTGAACGAGGATGCGGTGCCCGCGCCACGCTCGACGACGACGGTGTTGGCGGCCTTCGCGAGGCGTCCGACGGTCTCCGGAACGATGCCCACCCGGGTCTCGCCGGGCATGGTCTCCTTCGGCACACCGATCTTCATGTCTTTATGAGCTTCTGCAGCCGCGGGCGCACTTCCTTGGCGAGCCGCTCGATGGTCGTCGTGTCGTACGGATATGCGAAACCCGGGATGAACCCGCGCACGCCGACGTCCCAGAACTGCTTGAGGCGCGCGGCGACCTGATCGGCGTTCCCGATGATCGCGTTCGGCGGATTCATCGGTGGGTGGTGCGTACGGATCTCGTCGAGCACCTGACGCGCGTCTTCGGCGTCGTCGCGCACGACGATCCACTGCCCGCCCCACACCTCGATGTCATTCGGATCGCGCCCGACATCCTTGCAGTGCTGGTGCAGCACCTCGATCTTGTGCTTCATCACCTCGGGCGTTCCGAACGCATGCCACATGTCCGCGTATCGGGCGACGGTCCGCAGCGTCTTCTGCTCGCCTCCACCGCCGATCATGATCGGCAGCCGCTTCTGTATCGGTCGCGTGTTCAGCACGGCGTCCTTCAGCTGGTAGTACTTGCCCGAGTACGTCACGCGCTCGCCGCCCAGGAGCGCGCGGATGACCTTCGCTGCTTCCGCGAAGCGTCGCGAGCGGACTCCGGGCGTGCCGAGATCGATCCCGTACGCCTTGTGCTCAGTCTGGTTCCATGCCGCGCCGATGCCGCAGATCGCGCGGCCTTCGCTGACGTGGTCGTGCGTCGCCGCCATGTTCGCGATGACCGCGGGGTGCCGATAGGTCACACCCTGAACGAGCGCACCGATCTTCACCCGTTTCGTGAGCGGTGCGATGGCCGCGAGGAGCGTCGTCGATTCGAAGTTCTGCGCCTCTTCCTTACCCGCGAGCGCGTAGAAGTGGTCCCAGGCCCAGACGGTCTCGAGGCCGACCTCGTCGACGAACTTGGCGGCGTCGCGCCACGCGGCCCACGTCGTGTTCTGCGGCCAGAGCGTGGCGCCGAACTTCACGTGGCCGAGCGTATCGGGAACGTCTGTGACCTGCGTCGCGGGCGTGCACGAGTGCCGACGCCCCCGAGCGGCGACTAGAATCCGCCCGTGGCGCTCGAGACGACGAAGCGCTCGGCGGACCCGGCGGAGATCGCTCAGCAGACCAGCGAGCATCTCTTCGTCTCATGGTCGGCGCAGGGCGGGCTGAAGCAGGTCGTCATCGACCGCGCCGAAGGCTCATGGCTCTACTCAGGTCAGCGCCGCATCCTCGACTTCTCGTCAGGCCTTGTGAATGTCAACCTCGGACACGGACATCCGAAGGTCGTGCGCGCGATCCAGGAGCAGGCCGAGCGGCTCTGCTACGTCACGCCGGGCTTCGGTGAGGAGCAGCGCGCCGAGCTCGCGCGTCTTCTCGCTGAGGTCACGCCGGGCGATCTGACGAAGACGCTGTTCACAACAGGCGGCACCGAGGCGAACGAGCACGCGATCCGCATCGCGCGCATGTTCACGGGCCGCCACAAGATCATGACCCAGTACCGCTCGTTCCACGGGCAGACGCAGGGGTCGATGACGCTCGGAGGCGATAACCGCCGCTGGGCAAACGAGCCCGGCATCACCGGTGTCGTCCGCTTCTTCAACCCCGATCCGTACCGCTCCCCGTACGGCGCGTCCGCGCAGGCCGCGCTCGCGCACGTCGAGGAGGTGCTCTGGTACGAGGGCCCGCAGTACGTCGCGGCGATCCTGCTCGAGCCGATCGTCGGCTACGCGGGTCTCATCATCCCGCCGGCCGGATTCCTCAAGGGTCTGCGCGAGCTCTGCGACAAGTACGGGATCTTGCTGATCGCCGATGAAGTCATGACCGGCTTCGGCCGGACGGGAAAGTGGTTCGCGGTCGACCACGAGAACGTGGTGCCGGACATGATGACCTTCGCGAAGGGCGTGAACTCCGGATACGTGCCGCTCGGCGGCGTGATCGTGAACGCGAAGATCGCGAAGCACTTCGACACGAATGTGCTGTGGGCCGGCCTCACGTACGCCGGTCACCCGCTAGCGTGCGCCGCCGGTGTGGCGACGGTGAACGCCTACCGCGACGAGGGGATCATCGAG
>VBJD01000002.1 GCA_005887995.1 Chloroflexota bacterium | reverse complement strand
AAGACTGCCGAGCCCGCGACGAGGACGGTCGCGCCCGCCGCGACGATGCGCGCGGTGTTCTCCGGCTTCACGCCGCCATCGACCTCGAGCTCCGCACCAAGACGTTTCTCATCGAGCGCGCCACGGACGCGGCGCAACTTGTCGATCGCGGACTCGATGAACTTCTGGCCGCCGAAGCCGGGATGGACGCTCATGACGAGCAGTAGGTCTACCTCGGCGAGATACGGCAGCACGGCGTCGACGGGCGTCTCCGGGTTGAGCGTCAGGCCGGGACCCGCGCCGCGCTGGCGGATGCGTGCCAGCGTGGCGCGGACGTCCTTGGCCGCCTCGACGTGCACGACCACGAAGGCCGCGCCCGCGTCGATATAGCGGTCGACCCACTCATCCGGGCGCTCGATCATCAGGTGGACGTCGAGCGGCAGGCGGGTCGCGCGATGGAGGTCCGCCACCATCTTCGGCCCAAAGGTGAGGTTGGGCACGAAGTGGCCGTCCATGACGTCGACGTGCACCCAGTCGGCCCCGGCATGCTCGACGGCCCGGACGGCGTCGCCCAGATGTGCGAAATCGGCGGAGAGGATGGACGGGGCCAGCTTCACGCTGGCATCATGCGTCGAGCGCGCGACGAGGAGAAACCGCCCGTGTATCGCCCCCAGAACCTACGGATCCCCGGACCCACGTTCGTCCCGCAGACCGTCCTGTCCGCATCGGCGCGGCCGATGATCAACCACCGCGGACCCGAATTCGCGGCCCTGCTTGCCGCGCTCACACGCGCGCTCCAGGACTTCCTCCGGACGCAGGGCGACGTGTTCCTCCTCACCGCCTCAGGCTCTGGCGGCATGGAGGCGGCCATCGCGAACACGCTCTCCAGCGGCGACAAGGCGATCGTCTTCATCAACGGGGCGTTCGGCGAGCGCTTCTTCTCGATCTGCAAGTCATACGGCGTCGACGCACGGCGTGTCGACGTCCCGCTCGGCCGTCCGGTCGAGCCCGATCTCGTGCGTGAGGAGCTCGCGAAGGAGAAGGGCAAGGACAGCGCGAAGGCGGTCCTGCTCCAGCACAACGAGACCTCCACCGGCGTGCTCAATCCGCTGAAGGAGATCGCCGAAGTCGTCCGCGAGTCCGGGAAGCTCCTCGTCGTCGACAGCGTGTCGGGCGCGGGCGCGTGCGAGCTCGAGATCGACGAGTGGGGCATCGATGTGTGCGTCACCGCGTCGCAGAAGGCATGGGGCGCGCCTCCCGGCATCGCGATGATCACCATGAGCGACAACGCGTGGAAGGCGTACGAGCGCTCGAACCTGCCGAAGGCGTACTTCGACCTCGCGACGTACAAGACCGCGCTCGAGAAGGGCGCGACGCCCGCGACCCCCGCGGTGAGCGTCGTCATTGCCCTGCAAGAGAGCCTGCGGCTCATGGCCGAGGAGGGCCTCGAGGCGATCCTCCGTCGCCACCGGGACATCGCGCGCGCGACGCGCCGCGGGCTCGCTGCCGTGAACCTGTCGCTCTTCGCCGATGAGGCGCACGCGTCGCCGGCGGTGACGTCGTTCCGCCCGCCAACGCGCGTGGACGCGCGCAATCTCATCCGGGTACTGCGCGACGACTACGACACGATCGTCGCAGGCGGGCAGGGCAAGCTCGAAGGACAGCTCGTCCGCGTCGGTCACATGGGCTTCGTGACGATGACCGACATGGTCGCGTTCTTCAGCGCGCTCGAGCTCGCGCTCAAGGATTTCAATCAGCCGGTCGAGCCGGGTCAGGCGATCGCCGCGGCACTCCGTGCGTACGCTGAGACGAGCACGCAACCGGGAAGCCCCGGGGGCAAGGGGATCAGCCGCGCAGCGAGCGTGGCGCGGAATGCCGCGCGGGCCGAGGCTGTTGGGAGCCGTCGCTAGCGCGGACCTCGTCCGGCACGGTCAGAGGCGCAGCCTACCCATCGTGCATGTGGCCGATCCGCTGGCGGAGGACGGGCTCGTCCTCCTGCGAGAGCGGTGCGATGTGCGTGTCACGATCGGGCTGAAGGAACCCGACCTCGCGCCGCTCCTCCGTGACGTCGACGCGCTCATCGTGCGCAGCGAGACGAAGGTGACCGCGTCGCTCATGGATGCCGCGCCGCGGCTCGCCGTCGTCGGACGCGCGGGAGTCGGCGTCGACAACATCGACGTTCCCGCGGCGACGGAGCGCGGCGTGTACGTGGTGAACGCGCCGCTCGGCAACATCGTCGCCGCGGCCGAGCACACGATCGCCCTTGCGCTCGCACTGATGCGGAAGATCCCCGAGGCGGATCGCAGCGTGCGCGCCGGCGACTGGACGCGATCGAAGCTCATCGGCCGCGAGCTGCGCGGCAAGACGCTGGGGCTCGTCGGGATCGGCCGTGTCGGCTCGGAGGTCGCACGGCGAGCCGCCGCCTTCGAGATGAAGGTGATCGCGCACGACCCGTTCGCGACCGAGGCGAGCGCGCGCGCCGCCGGGGCGCAGCTCGTCGAGCTCGATGAGCTCTTCGCGCGCGCCGACGTCATCAGTCTCCACACGCCGCTCACCGACAAGACCCGTGGGCTTATCAACGCGCAATCGCTGGCGAAGATGAAGCCAACAGCCGTGCTCGTGAACGCCTCGCGAGGCGAGGTCGTCGACGCGAAGGCGCTTGCGGAAGCGCTCGCTGCCGGCACGATCGCCGGCGCGGCCCTCGACGTGTTCGCGCCCGAGCCGCTCTCGGCGGATTCGCCGCTGCGCAACGCGCCGCGCACTGTCCTTACGCCGCACATCGCGGGCTCGACGAGCGAGGCGCAGGTGAACGTCGCCGTGGATGTCGTCCGTCAGGTGCTCGACATCATCGACGGCAAACCCGCGCGCTACGCGGTGAACGCCCCACGTCCACCGGCCGATGAGGCGGGCGGCAGCGCGTGGGTGCGTCTCGCTGAGCGCCTCGGGTCGCTCGCGGCGCAGCTCCTCGATGAGCGGCCCGGCGGCATCGAGCTCCACTACGCGGGGCAGCTGCTTGAGATCGACCCGGAGCCACTGCGCGCGGCCGTGGTGAAGGGTCTGCTCGAGACGTTCAGCGAGCAGCGCGTGAACCTCGTGAACGCGCTCGCGATCGCTCGCGCTCGCGGCCTCGACATCAGCGAAGACCGCGAGACCGAATCGGCACGCTTCCGGGCGCTGCTCACGGTGAAGGTCGGCAGCACCGCGGTCGGCGGGACGCTGGTGCAAGGCGAGCCGCGGATCGTGTTCATTGACGGCTTTTGGGTCGACGTTCCGGTCGAGGGTCACCTGCTCCTTACGAAACACCAGGACAAGCCGGGCCTCGTCGGCCGCGTCGGCACGCTGCTCGGCCAGCACGACGTGAACATCTCGTCGATGCAGGTAGGGCGTCTTCACCCGCGCGGCGAGGCGCTGATGATCC
Organism: Chloroflexota bacterium; assembly: GCA_005887995.1. GTDB lineage: Bacteria > Chloroflexota > Limnocylindria > P2-11E > P2-11E > CF-39. Next base: position 8,244 of record VBJD01000002.1, on the reverse strand, counting down.
TGACGCTCGACGACCCCGTGCCCGACGAGGTGCGCGCGAAGATCGGCGCGTTCGACGACGTCGATCGCGTGAGGACCGCGAAGCTCGGCGTCTAAGTCCGGGCGGTCGCGCCGCGCCGGAGCATCGCGAGCGAGGTCGCCTGCACCAACAAGGTCGCCACGGCGGCGATGACGAACGCGATGAGGCCGAGTGGTGGCAGCAATTCAGCGATCACGAGGAAGAACGTCGTGAAGCCGAAGAGGCCCGCAACGAGCCCGCGGATGACGTCGATCGCTGCGGTGTGACCGCTGTGCCGCTCCGCGAACGCGGCGAGGATGCTCGCGAAGAGCGGAAAGCTCGCGGCTACCGCACTGCCGTACGGCCCAAGCGCAGGTGCGACCGTCGTGATGATCAGCACGATGCTCGTCGTCACCGCCACTCTCGCGGGTAGATCCCATGCCGGCGGTATCTCTCGCACGTGCACTCGTGCTGCGCCAGATGGCAGTAGCCGTGACGTGATCAACAGCAGCGCCGCCATGAGTGCGGCGAGCGGGAGCGGGTCGAGCGCTACGAACTGCATGACCAGAGCAGCGACGACGTAGCTGACGCTCGCGACGGAGAGAGATAGCGGCCAGCCGCGTCGCACGTGCGCGTAGGACAGCGCGAAGACGCATTCCGCCGCGACCGCTGCGATCGAGCCGCGTGCCGCCGCAGCAGCAAATGCGACACCGTGATCGAGAGCCAGGAAGAACGACACGGGCGCTGACGTCCATGGGAAAGCGATGAGCCATCCCGCGATGGCTTGACCGAAGCGACGCCCGACGAGCGTCGCGAAGGTGATGAGCGCGGGTGTGACGACGAGCTTGAGGAGTGTCGACTCGAGGCCGGTCAACGGCTAATACGTCGCCGTCCCGCGCATGCCCTGCAGTCCCTTTATGTATTCCATCTCCCCGAGGCAACGATTGCCGTGGGTGATCGAGCCGAGAAGGACCTCGCCGACGATCCCGTCCTTACCGAGGAATCCTGAAGCGCGCGTCTCATTGAGCAGCGCGTCATCGAGCTTGTCGGCCGCTTCGTCGCACGCAGCGAACACCGCGCGCACGTACTCGAGCAGCCACTCTTTACCAGGCATGGGCAGCGATGCGGCGCGCTCGTCATCCCAGCCCGTGCCGACGCCCTTCTCGGGATAACCCCACTTGGCGGCGAAGCCGCCGTTCGCCCACACCGTGCCGCGCTGATGCACGTCGTTCTGGAAGCCGTCCTCGGTGCGCGCCATGTGCCACAGCGTGAACGCGATGCTGTGCGCGACCGGGGTGGGACGCCACGCGAGCTGCTCGTCGGTAAGATCGCCGACGACGACCATCGCGCGCTCGCGCGTCTGCCGTCCGCGAACGCGAAGCCGCTCGAGGAACGCGGACCGGGTCGCCACGCGAGAAGACTAGGTCGCGCTACAGCGCGACGAAGTACGTCTCGCAGGCGAGCTGGACGAGCTCGGGCGAAAGCTCTGGCTTCTTCTCCAGGAACCGCGCGGCCGCGCTCACGTGGCCCATGAGGTCACGTGGCTGGCACGAGCGGAGCGCGATATTGCGCTCGCGCGCGTACTGCGCGATCCACTCCGCGGCCTTCGGGTAGAAGGTGAGCCCGTTCTTCTCGCAGACGCGGCGCATGATCTCCGCGAACTCCGCGTCCGTCGGCGGCTTGACCTCGATCTTGTACTGGATGCGTCGTAGGAACGCCTCGTCGACGAGCGACGACGGCGTACGGTTCGTCGAAAAGATGAGGAGCACGTCGAAGGGCACCTCGATCTTGCGACCGTCGTTCAGCGTGAGGAAGTCGACGTCGCGGTCGAGGGGGACGATCCAGCGGTTCAGGAGGTCCTCCGGCGAGACGCGCTGACGGCCGAAGTCGTCGATGACGAGGATGCCGCCGCTCGCCTTCATCTGGAACGGCGCCTCGTGCACCTTGGTCGCGTCATCGACGACGAAGTCGAGGTCGTCGAGGGTCAGCTCGCCGCCGACCTCGATGAACGGACGTGAGACGGGGACCCAGCGGCGGTCGAAGCGCGCGTCGAGCGCGACGAGCGGGCGGTGACGTGAGACGTCGTACACGCGGATGATCTGTTGGCCGACGAGGATCGCGTACGGCAGCACCATGCCGCCCTGCATGAGCGTCGCGAGCGAGCTCGCGATCGAGGACTTGCCGGTGCCGGGAGGTCCGAACAGGAAGATCGAACGACCGCTGTTGATCGCGGGGCCAAGCTGACGGAGCGTGTGCTCGGGGAGCACGAGGTGCCCGAGCGCCTTGCGGAGGTGCTCCATCGAGATCTGCATGTCGCCCAGCGTCTGGGCACGCACGCGACCGATGTACGCGGGGAGCGTGACCGGCGCGGGGCCGACGTAGCCGTTCCGCGCGAGCGCCTCGCGCGCGCGTTCGGTGCCCTTGGTCGCAAGGACGTAGACGTACGTCGCTGCGGCGACGCCGGACCCGCCCTTCACCTCGACGAGGTGCTCGTTCTTGAGGAAGTCGAAGACGGCCGCGCAGACCTGGGCGAGCGGGAGGCACATCGCGTCGGACAGCTCCTGCGCCGTCGACTGACCCTTCTGGTACAGCAGCTTCAGCGTGAGGTCGGCGATGAACGCCGAGGTGAGGCCGGTCTCCTCTAGGGTCGCCGGCGCCATCGGCGCCGCGGACTCGGGCGGCTTGGGCGCCCAGTGGTGGTCTGCCGCAACGCCCGCCCTCGCCGCGTCTTTTGTGATCGTTATGGACACGTCCCCTTCTCCCGCCGCTGGAGTCTGGCTGCCTACTTTACGTGCCGGACCGCCCCGCTGTACCCCCGACCGAGGGGTTAACCCACCTGTCGGAGACGAGGCAGTACCTTCGCCGCCGCTTCCGTGCCCTTTCGTAGGTCGCCTCCCTGGCCCGGGAACACGAGGAAGTCGCTGTACCCGAGCTTCCGTGACGCTTCGATCTGTTTCAACGCGGCGTCGGCGTCGTCGATGCGGAGGTTGTGCGACAAACGGATCGTCGCGGGATCGCGTTTGGCCTTGGCGCAGTGCTCGGCGAGGACGTCGAGCCGCGCCCGCATCTCCTCGGGGGTCCCGGCCGCCGAGTTCCAGACGTCGGCGTGCCGCGCGACGACGCGCATCGTGCGCTTCGGCCCGGAGCCTCCGATCCAGATGGGCGGATGCGGCTTCTGGATGGGCTTCGGCTCCGCGATCGCCCCGGCGAACTGGTAGAAGCGGCCCTCGAAGGTCGCAAGCGGCTCGGTCCACAGGAGTTTGATCGCGCGGATCGACTCGCTGAGCATCCGGATCCGGTCCGCCGCGCTTGGGAACGGCGCGCCGTGCTGCTTGAACTCGGGCTCGTTCCACGCGGCGCCGATCCCGAAGTCGAGCCGACCGTTCGACAGGTGATCGACCGTGACGGCAATCTTCGCGAGAAGGCCCGGATGGCGGTACAGGTTCCCGGTCACGTTCAAGCCGATGCGCACGCGCTTCGTCGCGAGGGCTATCGCGCCAAGGATGGTCCAGCCGTCGAAGATCGGCTTCGTCGGATCGGGCCCGAGCGCGAAGAGATGGTCGTAGCCCCAGATGTGATCGAACCCCGCGTCCTCGGCCATGCGCCACGCATCGCGGTGGACGTCGATCGGATGGTGCGACTGATTGAGCTTGATGCCGAAGCGGACCGGATACGCCACCGCACCGAGGGTAGCGTGACTAGGATTCGGAGGTGCCCGATGCGGGCGACTGGCTGCGCTCCCTTCCTCCGTCGCTCGCGCGTCAGCGCGCGGTGATGGAGTCATTCCTTACGACGGCGCGCGATGGCGATCGGATCCGCGTCGTCGTGGTCGGCTGCAGCATCGGACGAGGCGTCGGTGACGAGCTCTCGGACATCGACGCGCTCATCGGTGTGCGCGTGGATGCCTGGGAAGCCGCGCTCGCGGACTCACGCCGCTGGATCGAGCGCGCCGGCCCGGTCCTCGACATGCATCAGATGCTCATGCCCGACGGTGCACCACCCGACAAGCAGAACCAGCACAGCTACGTGCAGTACGCAGACGGCGTCGAGATGGACCTGGTCGTCGCGCGCGTGCGCGATGACTGGCGGCGCCGCGCCGACTGGATCGTGCTGTATGACCCCGACGGCGTTGTGCCGCACGAGATCACGCGCTCGACACAGACGGCCGATGATCTGCGCCGCTGGGGCTACGCCGTGTTCACGCGGCTCGGCGCGGTCGCGAAGTACACGACGAGAGGCGCGCTGTGGGAGGCGCACAACGTCCTCGAGCTCGCGCGCGCGGACGTATGGCGCATCTGGGCGGTCGCCGAGGGGGTGCCCGACGCGCAGTACGGCGTCACCGCGGTGTTCGACGACAGCCGCCGACCGAAGCCGGCCGGGATGAGCCGCACGATCGCATCGCTCGAGAAGCGTTCGCTCGTCGCCGCGGCGATCGCGTGCTGCGATATCGCGATCGAGGCGTGGCCGCGCGCGATGGCCGCGATCGGAGCCAGCGATGGCGCGCTGCCACCCTTGGCGTCGCACGTCCGCGCGCGATTGCAGAACGTCACGACCTAGTAGAGTCGCTGCGTGGAAGCCGCGCGCTTCGAGCGCACCGTCCGCACCGAGTCGAGCGAGATCCTCAACATCTACGGCGGCGCGCGGCGCGTCGGCCGCGTCGACCTCCACTACGCGCGGTTCGAGGTCCATGCGACGCTCCTCCTCGACGTCGACCTCGGTGACGACGAGCTTCAACAGCTCATTGACCAGATCGATGAGGAGCTCGTGCAGACGCACGATCCGGAGCGTGAGGATTTCCTCGTGACGGTGTTCAAAGGCGAGGAGCTCGGCTTCTACTCCGATGAGTTCGAGTCCGAGGACGAAGAGGACGAGGAAGAGGAAGAGGACCGCTAGCACAGGTGCCCGCGATCCATCTCGAGACTTCGATCGACGCCCCACCTGACATCGTGTTCGACGCAGCGCGTGACGTGACGGTCCACATCGAGAGCGCGCGTGACACAGGTGAGCGCGCCGTCGCAGGCGTCACGCACGGACCGATGGATCTCGGCGACACGGTGACCTGGGAGGCGCGTCACTTCGGAGTCCCAATGAGACTCACGGTCCGCATCAGCGAACTCGACCGGCCCCGCATGTTCGCGGACGTGATGGTCGAGGGCCCTTTCCGATCGATGCGTCACGTGCACCGCTTCGTGACGTTGCCGACCGGCACACGAATGATCGACGACTTCGAGTACGCGGCGCCGCTTGGTCCCGTCGGATCCATCGCATCGCTGATCCTGACGCCGTACCTGCGGCGCTTCCTCGCGCGGCGCGCGGACGTGCTCAGGCGGTTGGCGGAGTCGAGGGCGCGTAGGTCGCTCTAAGACCATCGGCAAGAGATCGAGGCGCGTAGCCGAGCTCGGCGCGCGCTCGCGCGTCAGTGGCCCAAAAGGTCACGCCCCTGGAGGAGCTGATCACCTCGCGGAGCTGCGGTCGCACCGTCGCCGCGACCTCGAGGACCCGGTACGGCAGCGTCCAGCGCGGCGGCGGGCGCCGTAGGACGCGCGCGAGCGTCGCGTAGATCGCAGCGGTGCGCGCCATCTCGCCGCCCATGACGTAGCCGCGGCCGGGCTGTCCCTTGTCGAGCGCGAGCGCGATGCCGGCGGCGATGTCGTCGACGTAGGTCATGTTCACCCCGAGGTCCGGGAACGGGACGACGGGAAGACGCCCCGCCGCGAAGGCCGCGAGCAGACCGCCGAAGCCGGACTGATCGCGCGGACCGTAGACCTGACCCGGCTGCACGATCACGACAGGCAGGCCGTCGTTCGCGAAGCCTTCCGCGATCTCGTGCGCTTTGACCTTGGTCTCCTCGTAGTAGGACGTGTACGTCGTATCGGTGCGCCGGAAGGTCTCGTCGACGATCTGCCCGCGCGTGTTGCCGAAGACGGCGATGGTCGAGATGTACACGACGCGACCGACCCCGGCGGACTTCGCGGCCGAGAGGACGTGCGCCGTCCCGAGCACGTTCGCCACATGCATCTTCTCGCGCTGCGCTTTCGTGAGCCCGATCTCGTACATCGCCGCGCCGTGGATCACCGCATCCGCACCATGCGTCCCCACGCGCAGGGCCTCCTCATTCCCGAGGTCGCCCTGGATGAGCTCAGCACCGTCGACACGCGCGCGCGACGGATCGCGCACGAGCGCGCGCACCGTGTTGCCGCGTGCGATGAGCCGGCGCGCGACATTGCCCATGACGAATCCGGTCGCGCCGGTGATGAAGACGCGCATCCCGGGAGCGTAAACGGCGAACGCGTCAGGACGTTCGCAGCTACGTTAGGCCGGTATGCGCGCCATCATCCTCGCGGTCTGCGTCGTTCTGATCGCGACGTCCTGCGGCGGACTCAGTCGGCTGCTGCCCTGCTCAGAGCGCCGCCACGCGAGCGGGATCGCGATCGTCTGCCGCGAGGACATCACGCCGTGGGCAAACGCGACCGAGGATCTGAAGGGCACGCATAGCTTCGCGATGGAGCTAGCACTGGCCTATCCGGATTCGTTCGGCTATCCCGTGCCGGACTTCGAGCAGCGCCAGGTCGTGCTGCGCATCGTGCGGCCCGACGCCGAGACCGTCGCGCGTCGCTGGTTGGCTTCGGGCATCGATCTCCAGGAGGCGTTCGGCAAGGTGCGATCACTGCCACGACCGATGGTGCCATTGCGGTTCGAGACCGCGACGCGGAGCGTGAAGCAACTCGAGGGGATCAAGGACGACATCGGCCCAAACCTCAGGGATCTACCGGATGCGGATGCCATCTTTCAGAGCGGACCTGACATCCGACGGAACGCGACACGCTTCACCATCGACCGCGAGAGCGACGCACTTCTGCGCGCGCTCGCGCAGAGGTACGGGACCGAAGCGCTGGTCGTCGAGATCGATCCCGCGAGGCCGGACTTCCGCTAATCGTGCCGATCGTTGACGTGATCACGTGATGTCCGCGACGGTCGCGCCGGAGATCCGCGCGAGTTCTGCGGGCGCGATCGGGAAGACGGCATCGGGCAGACCGCTCGCCGCCCAGACCTCGTCGTGCGCGAGGAGCCCGCGATCGCACACGACCGCGCACTCGGTCGCATGCGCGAACGGCGGCACGCCGCCGATCGCGTAGCCGGTCCAGCGCTTCGCCTCCTCGGCGGTCGCGCGGCGCACGGACGGCACTCCGATCACGGTCGCGAGCCGCGTCTCATCCACGCGCGCCGCGCCCGAACAGAGCGCGACGACCGCGCGCTCGCCCGCGACGAAGACGAGCGACTTCACGATGCGTTCGACGGTCGTCCCGATCTCGCGTGCCGCATCCTGCGCCGTCCGCGTCCTCGCCGGAAAGCGGCGCACCTCGAGCGCCACGCCGCGTTCGGACGCGTAGGCGCGCACGCGCGCAACGTTGGGATGCTCGGGGAGCGAAACGGTCAGGACTTGATGCGCGCGACGAACGACACGAGCCGCGCGGGCACGAGGCTCATGAGCGTGCGCGCGAGACGCCGCCACGCCGAAATCGCGCGCGCCTCGTCATCGGCCGTCGCGCCGACCGGCGTGTAGCGATCGCGCACGCGGGACTCGGCGATGTCGAGGATCGCGGTCTTCGCGTCGGGCACGGCGTCGCCGAGCATCGCCGCGTACTCGTACGACGTCTGCGCCGGATGCGGGTGGTAGCCGGCGTACGCGGCGAGCAGCCGCGCCTTGCCCCACGCCGCGTCGATCGGGCGCTGTCCGCGGAAGCGCATCTGGAAGCGCGTCCACGCGCCGAGCATGAGCAGGGCGATGATCAAGAGCACACCGAGCATCGGCTTCGGGTCGAACGGCTCGTCGAGGTCCGACGACGCGCTCTCGAGGCCGGGGTCGAGGTCCGAGCGGCCAAGACCCTCGCTCTCGTCGCGCGCGACGCGCGGGTTGTCGGGGTCGTCGATGCCGCGCTCGTCGCCGGGGAGCGTCGCACCACCGGTCAGGTCGGAGTCGATGCGCAGGAACGGCGCCTGCGACGGTGTCGGCTCGAACTCGATCCAGCCGAACGTCGGGAAGTACGCCTCAACCCACGCGTGCGCGTCGAGCTCCTTCACGACGTACTTGCCGGTATTCGGGTCGAGCGTGCCGGTGGTGTAGCCCTCCACGACGCGCGCCGGGATCCCGAGCTCGCGGAGCATCACCGTCATCGAGGCCGAGAAGTACTCGCAGAAGTCCTCTTTCAGATCGAAGAGGAAGTAGTCGACGGGATCGCGGCCGGG
>VBJD01000078.1 GCA_005887995.1 Chloroflexota bacterium | reverse complement strand
CTTCGACGTCGCGCGCGCGGTGTGGCAGGAGAACACCCTCGCGTACGCGGCGCGCGAGGGATCTCGGTACGCGATCGTTCACGGGTCCGGCTACTGCAGTGACCCGACCATCCCGTCACTTTGCCCCGACCCTAACGGCATCCTGACTCTCACCAATCAACAGCCAGTCATCGATGTCGTCCGCCGCGCGGCCGTGGGTATCGGCGGCAACATCGACGTCACAGTGTGCTGGCCCGATGGCGAAAGCGTGGCTGGCGCCTGCGATGGGCGCTACGAACGCAACTACCGTGTCCAAGTCGTGGCGACAACGCGGTTCGTGCCGTTGCCTTCGTATTACATGCTCGGCAGCGCGTTCCAGATCACGCTCAAGGGCGGCTCGATGCTGGTGATCCAGCGATGAAAGAGGTGCTTCCGATGCGGCGCACGTCATGGAACAAGGACGAGGGTGGCCAAGCCGTCGTGCTCATCGCCATCACGTTCCTCGCCCTCATCATGGCCGTTGGCCTCGCCATCGACGCGGGGCAGCTGTACGTCGCGCGGCGCACCATGCAGGAAGCGGCCGACGCGGCGGCGTATGCCGGCGCGGTGGTCCGTTACCAGGGCGGCTCGGTCGTGCAGGCACGTTCTGCCGCGATGGACGACGCGACGCGCAACGGCTACACCTGCCAGCTCATCTCCTGCGGCGCGCTCTCGGACACGCCGAACGGCTTCTCCGTCGTCGTCGAGGCCCCCCCGGGCACGGGCAGCACCTTCGAGGGCAACGACCAGTACGTGCGCGTCATCATCTCCGGCGCGGTGCGCACGGCTCTGGTACCGGCGCAGTCGGTCCTGTCGACCATCAGCGTGCGCGGCACCGCGGGGTCAGGGCCGCTCAACAATGGCTACGCGATCATGGCGCTGGACCGCGGCAACGTCCAGAAGTCGTTCTACGCGGACAACAACGCCGACATCCACCTCACCGGTGGCGGCATCCTCGTGAACTCGACGAACTCGCGCGCGGCCTGGAGCGACCAGTGCAATAGCGCGCGGTTCAACATCCAGGCGCCGTTTGGCACGGACGTCGCGGGGACCGGCTACGGCTGCTTCCCTTCGACCGGTGACGGCCTCGCGAACAACCAACCGAAACAGGCCGACCCGCTCAGCCATCAGCAACGCGGGAGGCGTGTTCATCTACAACACGTATCCGACGTATCCCGCGACCTTCCGACCTGGAATCGACGAGTGCGGTGAGATCAACCTCTCCGGTAACTCGGTGACGACGCTCTCCGCGATGTCGAGCTCCTATGTCCTGACCCTCGACCCGAACGGTCCGAACGTTTATCCCGACGCCCAGGAGTGGAACTACGTCAACTTCCTCGTCTATCAGGACCCGGCCTGCACGAACGTCATGGAGATCGGCGGTAACGGCATCTTCGCCGGCACGGGCACGATCTACGTGCCCACCGGATCGTTCGTGTTCGACGGCAACAACGCGACGCTCACCGGTAGCCAGCTCGTCGCGAACACCGTGAACATCCAGAGCGGCAACATCACGATCAACTTCGACGGCGGCAACACCGCGCAGCCGAACCTGCCGCGACTCTCCGAGTGAACGTAGGCCTCTAGAGGGCGCGAGGGACCCCGGGCGACCGGGGTCCCTTCGTTTTTAGGCACTACGCTTTCTCGCCGTGGCGCTCTCGGCTCGCGACAAGAAGTCCCTCCTTGCGCTTATCGAGAAGGCGCAGCTCGTCTACCTCCTCACGCGCTACCCGAGGAAGCAGGTCCTCGACGACGCGGGCGATGTCGCGAAGCTCGAGACCGGCCTCGCCGACATGCGCGCCGCGGCGAACGAGCTGTCGGAGAAGATCCGCGAGGATCACGCGCTGGTTCGCTGGGATGAGCTTGCGAAGAAACCCGATTCGCCGGAGCTCGCCTGGCGCGTCGCGAAGCGCGTGACGCCGACGGTCATTCGCGAGCTCATGCCGCTCCTTGAGGGTGAGCCGGAGGCGGCGTTCTTTCTCCGTCCCGAAGCACCCGCGAAGCGCGCGAAGGCGAGGACCGCCACGAAGAAGGCCAACGGCAAGCGCCGTCGCCGCTCGCAGAACGGCGAGCCGTCGCGCTGAGCCCTACTTCCCGGTCAGGTCGCTGACGATCGGGCCGAGCTTCTCGACATCGGCGCCGCGCAAGCAGAAGTAGGTCATCCCGACCTCCTGGCGAAGCATGCGGACGTGCGCGCGGATCTCGTCGATCGTGCCGATGCCGCGGTACGCGGAGTACGTCAGGAGATCCGGATCGACCTTCGCGGTCTCGGCCATCTCGGCGATCTTCCTCGGGCGGTCATCGGTGAGGACGCAGTCGAGGAACATCGAGAACTCGATCGCGTCGCCGCGCTCGCCCGCCTCACGGCGCACAAGCTCGGCCTGCCTCTTCAGTGTCTCGAGCGTGACCGCCTCCTTCGCGAGCTTGCCCGTTCCGGTGATGCCCGCGGGTACGATCGCGACGATGTCCGCCGCTTTCGCCGCGAGCGTGAGGATCTCGGTGCCGCCGCCCGCGATCATGAGTGGCGGGTGCGGCTGCTGCACCGTCTTCGGACGGCACTCGGCCTTCGTCACCGAGTAATACGTTCCGCTGAAGTCGACTTGCTCCTCGGTGAAGAGCCGCTTCATGAGCGTCACCGCTTCCGCGAGCCGCGCGACGCGCACGCGACCGCGGTCGAACGGGATGCCCGTGCCCTGGTAGTCACGATCGAGCCATCCCGCCCCGATGCCGAGCTCGACGCGGCCGCCGGAGAGGACGTCGAGCAGCGCGACCTCGCGTGCGAAGACGACCGGGTTGCGGAAGTCGTTGTCGATGACGAGCGTCCCAAGGCTCAGCGTCGTCGTCACCGGCGCGAGCGCGGCGAGCGCGGGCATCGCAGCCCACGCGCCGCCGACCATGTGGTCGGGCATCGCGAGCGTGTCGTAGCCCATCGCCTCGATGCGCTTCGCGCGCGCGAGCCACTCCTCCGCGCTCGGTGCGCCGCCCGACTGGGTCGCGAAGCGGATCTTCTTCAATCTCTCAGCGCGGGATCCAGCGCGGGACGCGGTGGCGATAGGGCAGGAGCGGGCCGAGGACGCCGCTCACGCGTCGAGGCCGGTGTCGCGCGCGAGGAGCTTCGGCGGCAGGCTGCCTGCGCCGAGCAGGCGGTCGTGGAAGAGGCGCATCCCCCACCCTTTATCGCGCGCGCGGTCGCGAAGATCGAGGATCGCCTGCCGCCCAAGCGCGTACGACGAGGGCTGTGTCGGCGTGAGCGTGTAACGACGGACCTCAGCGAGCGCGTTCGGCGGCTCGAGCTTCGGCCGCTCGACCATGTACGTCACGGCCTCATCGAAGGTCATCTCGCCGGTCGCGAGACCGACGTCGACGACGACGCGCGCGGCGCGCCAGAGGAGATCCTTGAGGCGCAGCAGGTTGGTGTCCGGCTGATCGAGGTAGCCGACCTCGGTCATGAGCTCCTCGACGTACAGGCCCCAGCCCTCGACCATGAGGTTGCTGCGCAGCGCGCGCCGCGCGAGCGAGGCGTGATCGGCCGCGATGGTGAGCTGCAGATGGTGTCCCGGGTAGCCCTCGTGGCAGGCGATGACCGCGATGCCGGCGCGCGGATGTCCCTCGAGGCGCTCGCGCACGGTGCGGTCATCCTCGCCCTCGAGCGGCAGCGTGACCCAGAAGCGGCCGACGCGCGACGGCTCGAACGGCGGCGCCGCGACGTACGCCGCGTACGGGTACGTCGTGCGCTGGAAGTCGGGCATCGTCTCGACGACGAGGTCCTCGCCGTACGGAACGGTCGCGAGCTGCGCCGCGGACACCGCGGCACGTGAGCGCTCCATCTCCGCGCGATACGTCGCGACGAGCTGGTCGGCCTCGGGGTGGTCCTTACGGAAGCGGGCGACGCTGTCGCGCCAGTCGTCGTCGCCGAGCGCCTTCGCCGCTGTTGCGATCTTCGCCTCGGTCTCGGTGAAGAGCTCCTCGCCGAACGCGCGCAGGGTCGGTGCGTCGTACGGCAGGAGCTCCTTCTCCTTGAGCAGCGCCTCGTAGGCGTCGCGGCCGATCGCGAAGCTGCCCGTCGCGCGCGGCTCGAGGTCGGTGCGCAGCCACGCCGCGTAGCGATCGAGCGCGTCGGCCGCGGCCATCGCCGCGGGGGTGAGGCTGCGGCCGACCGCGCGGCCGAGCGCGGTGTCGGGGATCTCCTGCGGGATGCGCTCGCGCAGGAAGCGCGCGCCCGCGGGCGCGGTGCGCTCGGCGATCGCGATCCACTCCTTGGGGACGAGCGCGGGGTCGAGGTTCGCGCGCCCCGCGTCGAGCGCGGCGGGCGCTTCGGCAAGTCGCTCGGCGAGGAGCGCGAGGCGCTCCTCGATCGGCGCCTGCGCGCGGAGGATCGCGTAGTACGCGCCGCGCGTGATGACGTCGCTGTACAGCCCGGGTTGTCTGCGCCACCGCTCGAAGGCAAAGAGCGCACGCTCGCCGCGCAGGTCAGAGAGGATTAGCTCGCGGTCGATGTCCTGCTGCGGAGACAGCGCTTCGTCGATGCCCTCGAAGCGCGCGAGCCACTCCTCGCTGAAGGCGCGCCGCGCAGCAAATCCTGCGGCGGTGAAGTCACCGAGCCGGTGATCGTATTGATGGACACCCGCGACTGTCGCCGCCGTGGGCTCGAGCGCGAAGCGGTCGTAGACGAACTGCCGCACCAGCTCGATGAACGAGTCGCTCACGGCCGGCGCCGACGCTTCTAGTTGGTCTTCTTCGTCTCGGTGGTGGTCGTCGTCGTTGCGGCGGGCTTGTCGGTGTTGGCTTCGTCACGGAACGTGCGCACGCCCTTGCCGAGCTGGCCGAATACTTCCGGCAGCTTCCCAGCGCCGAACACGATGAGCACGATGATCAGGAGGAAGATCAGCTCCGGACCGCCAAGGTTGAACGGCATTACTCACTTCCCTCGGGCTATCGCCCGTTGCTTCTCGAACAGTGTATGGCGGTCAGCCGAAGAGGCCGGCGAGCAACGTCAGGAAAAGAGGGACGATCACCAAGAGCGCAAGCGCCGGCAGGTAACAGAGGGTCAGCACGAGGGTGAGCCGGCCTTCGACCTGCGATGCCGCGTGCAGGCTCCGCGCACGTTCGGCGGCTCGCAGCTCATCGCGAAGATCTTGGAGCACTGGCAGCGCACCCCGGCCCATCTCACGGGCCCGTTCCACCCGGGCAGCGATCTCGACGAGACCTCCGATACGTGCTGCGCGGCCGTGCATTTCGAGCGCGCGATGCATTGGCATGCCGAGGGTGGGTCCGCCGTTCGCGAATGAGCTTGGGTATGGTCGCTCCGGCGTAGCACGCGATCGGTATCGGCAAGACGCCGAGTGACAGTTGCGCCGAGATGGCGCTCGCGGCCGTCGCCGCGACGAACGCGCCCGCGATGCGGATCAAGATCGAGTCCTCGCGGATCGAATGCAGGAGACGGTGGCCCTCGTTGACAACGACCAGGCGCGCGAGACGTGCCTCGACTCGTGATCCGACGCGCAAGGCGACCGCACCACAACAGACAGCGACGCCGAAGGCGAGTGCGCCGACGATCACGCGAGGACGCCGCGAACGATGCGCCTGCTCGCCACGATGCCCGCGATCTCGAACGCCAGCGCGCCCGGCATGAGCACGCCCAAGCCAAGGGGCGTCATCAGCGTCGCGGCGAGGCCCGGAAGCGTGAATGCGAGATACGCCGCGATCGCGGGAACGAGAAGCGCGAGCAGGATGATCTGCGCGCGTACGCCGGACGTGCGCGCGTGTATCTCCTCGACGAGCCGATCCTCGAACGCAAGCCGGTCGGCGACGCTCGCGACCACCGCGGCCGAACGCGATGCCGCCAGCTGCTCGTCCGCGACGAGCGATAACGCCTCGAGCGCGAGCGCCGTCCGCCGATCGCGTGAAGCCCGCGCGGCCTCACGCAACGCGCCGTCGAGTCGAGCCCCGACATCGAACGAGTGAAGCGCCTGCTCGAACGGTGTACGTGCCGCGACATCGAGATCAGCGATCGCGACCCGGAGCGCCCGCACCAGCGGCAGACCCGAGCGCAGCGCGGCGTGGATCGACTGCATCAATGGAAGCGCGCACCGCCCGGCCGCTGCCTCAGCCCGTCGCCCGCTCAGCGCTACCCGCAAGCGGCCAGCGAAGGGGACGGTGACGTTCGTCAGGCGATGTTCGCCAGGTCCGAGCGCCAGCGCGGCGCTGGCGACGGCGATCGCGCAGACGACCGCGCCGAGCGCCATCATCCGAGACGCCGGCGCAGCTTCGTCGGAAGTACTCCGACGGTCGCGTTGGGCTGCTCGTACAGCGACCGCAGCACACCGTCGTCAATGGCAGCGATCTCGTCGACAAGCCGCGCGTGCCCGCGCCGCGCGAGGTGCACGACGAGATCGAAGGCAGAGCGCACATGGCGTTCGATCGCGCCGGGAGACGAGTCGCCCGCGCGCGCGAGCAGCAGCTCGAGGCGGACCATCGCGCCAGATGCGGAACCGGCGTGCGCGGTGGTCATCGCACCGTCGTGTCCGGTCGTGAGGGCGTCGAGTAATGCGGACGCCTCAAGAGGCGTGCGCACTTCGCCGACGAGGATGCGGTCGGGGCGCATGCGGAGCGCGTTCGCCACCAGATCAGCGATACCGACGGCGGACTCGCGGCCGGTCATGACCTCGAGGTGAACGACGTGTGGATGCGGTAGCACGAGCTCGTTGGTGTCCTCGATGACGACGAGCCGCTCATCGCCGGGGATGAGGGCAGCGAGGGAGCGCAGGAGCGTGCTTTTCCCTGAGCCGGTCGCCCCGGCGATGAGGATGTTCGCGCGCGCCGCGACTGCGTCCGCGAGCAGTCGCGCGGCGCCTTCGGAGATCGCGCCTGCCGCCGTCCAGGATGGCGCGCGGCCGGCGAGCGGCAGGGACATTCGACGGAACTTGCGGATGGAGATCGATGGACCGCCGATCGGTGCGATCACCGCGTTCGCGCGACTACCGTCGCGCATCCGCGCGTCCACGAAAGGACGCTCGAGCGTGAGCTCTCGACCGACGCCTGCCGCGATCCGATGCGCGAGCTCGGTTATCTCGTCTGACCGTTCGAATCGCGTGTCGGTACGAACGAGCGCACCGTCGCGCTCGATGAAGACCTCGTCCGCGGCGTTGACGAGCACGTCCGTCACCGCGTCGTCGTCGAGGAGCGGCTGCAGGACGCCGAAGCCGAAGATGCGCGCCGCGAGATCGTCGAGCTCACCGTCCGTGAGGTCGGTGCGCGCCGCGTGACGGACCCGCTCACGCAGCGCGCGCCGTCGCGCCGGATCACCGTACGCCGCGAGCATCGCTCCAGGGTCGAGACCTGCGGCGACCTCGGCGCGAACGCGAGCGAGCACATCGTCAGACGTCACAGCGCGCGGATGAGATCGTCGATGGCCCTCATCGTGGGCGCGCGCGCCGCGAACTCGTCGCGCGCGAGATACGGATCGTTCGGGATCGCCGCCCACAGTGGAAGCGGGGTGCGCGATGCGATGAGCTCGGCATCCGCACGATCCGCACCGACGACCGCGAGACCCACCGCGCAAGGCACGGTCCGAAGCACATCACGCGCGCAGAACAGCGCTTGCAGCTGTGACGACCGGGGACCCGCGACGACGCACAAACGCGTGAGGCGTTCGGTCATCGCCGGATCCAACGCGTCGGCGCCCACACCGAGATCGATAACGGCGGCCCGGCCACGTGCGAGGCGCTCGACGAGCGCAGAGACGCGCGAAGGATCGAACTCAGTCTGCATACGCGGCGACCCCGGCAGGAATGGGACGTCGCCCCAGCGCGAGACCAGCTCGCGTTCGCGATCGGGCTGGAGCAGAGCATCGGCCAGCGTCGCGGCCTCGATTCCTGCGCGCAGCGCGAGCGAGGGTGCCCAGCGGTCCGCGTCGATGAGGATCGGTGCATGACCGGCCGCGGCCGACCGCTGCGCGACGAGCGCCGCAGTCGTGCTCGTTCCGACGCCGGCCGAGAGTGACCAAACCCCGATGCGCGCGTCTGAGTCGAGGCGCTCGGGCCGCACCGGACGGATGACCTCAAGCGGCTCCGTCCGTCCCGTCGCCTCGCGCATGAGCGCGATCGCGACAGCGGCCAGAGGCGTCGCGTCGAGCCACGAGCGAACGCGGCTCATGCGGCGAGCCATCGGGCCAGGTTCGCGGCGAGCGTGAAACCCCATCGCTCGCGTCCGTCGGTCAGCGCCGAACGATCGAACACGATCGGTCGCACGTTGCGAAGCTCACGCGCGCGCAGGATCGAGCGAGGCATCCACACCACGCGACGCCACACATACGCGCGGTCCTCTGCACGCAGGAGCTGACGCACTCGGGGAGCGTCGTAGCGGCGCAGGATGCCGCGACGCGCGTGGCGCGTCGCGTCCGCAAGGTCGATCGCTCGCAGCCAAATGCGGTCGACGATGCCCGCGAGGGAGATGGGCACCAGGTCGAGAGCCGAGCCGGGGAGGGCCGATGCCGCAGGATGCTCGTGCGCCGCAGGCACGGCGCTGACGCCACCGCGGCCGAGCGCCGCGCGTGCGCGACCGGCGACGTCCTCCGCGACCTCGACGAAGACACCCTCCGGACAGCGCTCGAGCATGACGTGCCCGATGTCACAGAGCGCCCGATCGACGTCTGCCGTCACGATGAATTCGATGCGCAGCCTGACCTGACTCAACGATCGGTGGCCAGGACGAGAACGAATGTGCTTGTCGCGATCCGGTCGGCGAACCGCATCTCATCGGCGGTGGCGATGGCGATGACCACACTCGCGATGCGGTCGACGGTCAGCGAGGCCTTCGGATCGCGCATCGTGAACGCCGCGCCGGACTCGCCGCGAACGTCGAGCACGAGAGCGGAGCTTGCGAGAAGCTCCACGGTACGGCCGGCAGGAGCACGACCGAGAACGGGCACCGAGAGGACATCGACTCGCGATCCGGGAACGATCGCGCCGCCGACCGCGTTGACCGCGGTCACCGGTACTGCGACCGCTCGCTGCGTCGAGGCGAGGGCAATGCCCGATCGCAGGTCGCTGAGTCCGCTTGCCAGTCCTCGCGCGATGACGATCTGCCCGCGGAGGAGCGGCGAGCGCGGGACAAGACCCACCGCGTCCTCGACCTTGACTATCGCGTCGGTTGGCGCGAGGTCGGCTGAGATCTGCCGAACGTCAAGATCGTCACGCGACAGCGGCCGCGGGACCTCGACATCGCGTGACGCGGTGACGATCTCGACGCGCTGCGTCGCGCCGTAGTAGAGGAACGCGGACAAGGCTCCCGACGCCAGCGCGATCGCCATGAACCACCGGCGCGAGCTCACTGCAGTAGCGCGGGGGACCGGACGTCGATGGTGACGGACGCAGGGAGGAATCGGCCGGGAACGGCATCGGCCGTCACCTCGAATGTCACGACGAACACCTCGCCGGGCCGCGCCAGCGTGAGCCAGCTCGCGACACAGGGCTGCTCTCCCGTGCCGCTGGCGATACTCACGACGTCGGGCGCGCCCGCCGCGATACGCCAGGTTCGCACCGCGACCGCGCGACCGTCGACGAACGCGCGAGGCCAGAGGCTGACGCTGCGGCCGCGCAGCACCTCGATCGAGGGAAGGATCGGTCCGCTCGGTGAGAGCGACACGCCGGCACTTGCGACGCGCCGGTCCGCGACGCGATCGCCACGGTCGTCGATCGCTCGCTCGCGAGTGGTCGCGTGCGACGGCTCTTGGCTCGCGGGACGGTACACCGGCGCGTCGCTGATCGGAGGCGCGGACGGCGGAGGTGGTGGCGGCGGCGGTGCCGACGCGGTCGTGACGGGAGGCCGAGGTCCGCTCACGTCATCGACGGTCGTCAACCTGTCATCCTGGAAGAAGACGATGTTCACGGACACGAATCCCTGTGGCGTCAGGACGAAGTCCTCGTAGTACGTCCCGCCGACGGCCCTGCCATCGGGCAACGACGCGCGGTGGTTGAACGAACTGCCGTCGTGATCACTTTGCGATCCGGTCCCGACGCTCTCGAGAACGCGGGCATATGTGCCCGGGGTCTCGCGGATGGTCGCTGTCGAGTACGTCGTGGTTCGACCGTCTCGGCTGATCGTGTCACCGGCATACACGTCGGTCACGAGGTAGATGCCTTCAGGCACGACGAGCGGGACCGGGTCGGGCTCGGTCTGGTCTCCGGGATCGAGTTCGTCCCTGTACGGATCCCAGGCGAACGCCGGCTGCGCCAGCGCGAGCAACACCAGAGTCACCAGCAGTCCGCGCTTCATCGCGCAGCGCTCGCGGCGCGCACGTTGATCGTGACGACCGAAGGCAGAAGGACTGCGCCGAACAGGGGTGTCCGCACCGGCACCGACGCGGCGATGCGCACCGTGGGATGGTCGTAGCGCCAGCCGGTGAGCGGATCGATTGCGGGCACGTCAGGGAACGCAGCGACGTCGGCCTCGGCCGCGGCGGCGTCAGGCGTCCGCACGAGATGCGGCGCGACCTGCTCGAGGTTTGCGGCGAAGAACTGACGCGCGACCGGCACTGCGTTCGCGGGAAGCCGGATCTTGCCGGTCGTCAGGAGCGCATCGGCGTCCTGATCGTCAGCGGCAGCGAGCGTGGCAAGATCCGCCGCCGCCGAGACTCGTGCTGCGAGAACGCGCAGCGCGCCGAGCTCGATGACACCAGCGAGGATGCCGATGAGCAGCGGCATGAGCACGATCACGGTGATGGCGGCGGAGCCCTGCTGGCCGCTCATCGGTTGATCTCGCCGCGTGCGACTGCGCTCGCCGACAGAGTGACCGAGGTCGACAGCGCGAACGGAAGGTCAATGCGCTCCTGCGAACGCACGCTCACGCGGACGGGCTCTCGCCAGCCGACGCGCTGCGGCGTGACCTCGATCTCCACGCGCGTTGGATCGATCCCAACACCGGTGAGCTCACGCGCGATGTAGGCACGAAGACTGCCGTCGTCGCCACCGATCTCGCCGGCGAAGCGCGCCGCATGCGCGGCGACCGTCTCGGCGGCGAGCCAGCGCTGGAATAGCCAACCGAACTCGATCACGCCGAAGAGGAGCGGGACGAGGATGACGACCATGAGCGTCGTCTCGACCGTCGCGAGTCCGCGCTCGTCACGAAGCGCGATCACCTCACGCCCGCGAGCTGCGTGACGAGCTGCTGTAGCCGCGTGACGAGCCCGTTGTTCCAGGCGGACACGCCAAGGACGAGAGTGCCGAGCACGACCGCCGCGCCGATCACGTACTCGATCGTCGCGAGGGCGCCATCGTCTCCAAGGAATCGCCGCACGTTCGTCATGCCGACCTCCGCTCTACGGGTGCGATGCACCATCGAGCGGAGCGGCCTACGCGGCGATGAGACTCGCGATCAGTACCGCAGTACTGGTCGCGACTATCGGCCCAACGCCCTCTTCGCGCCGCGCGCGTCCTTCACCGAGTACGCGACGCCGACGCTGCCGCGTCCTGGTGCGAGGACGTACACCGACGAGATGTTCACCTTCGCCTTGCCGAAGCGCTTCGCGCTGCGGGAAAGCGAGCCCGGCTTGTCCTGCATACGGACCTCGACGGCCTTCTGCTCCTTCGCGCGGTAGCCCGCCTTCTTCAGCGCTCGACGGGCCTTCGCGGTGTCCTTGTCCGCGACGAGGATCCCGATGGTGCCCTTGCTCCCACCGATGCCGCGCAGGTTGACGCCGGCTTCGCCGAGCGCGCTCGTGAGCATCCCCAGCTGACCAGGACGATCCGGAACTTTGACGGTGAATTCGGTGGCCATGTCTCTCGCCCTCCCCGGTTTCTGTTGAAGGGCGCCATGCTAGCGCGCTTTGTCGATGCCGTTCCGCACGGCGGCATCATCGAGCACCTCGCCGTGCTCGATGTGGCGGATGACCCCCTGCGGATCGATGAAGAACGTCTGCGGCAGCTCGAGTACCGCGTACCTGCGCGTCACGTTGCCATCGAGGTCGAGCAGCGGTGCGAGACGATCGAGCGCGAGCGAGTCCATGAACGAGCGCACCTTCGCTCCGTCCTCGAGCAGGTCGACGGCGAGGAAGACCGCGTCCGTCGAGCGTGCGACGCGCTGCATCGCGGGCATCTCGGCACGGCAGGGCTCGCACCACGTCGCCCAGAAGGTGATGACGACCGTCTTGCCGCGGAGGTCCGAGAGCTTCTCGGTCTTGCCGGTCGGAGCGTTCCACTCGAAGTCGGGCGCCGTCCCGCCGATGCGCGGCGCGGCATTCGGATCGTCGATGACCCGGCGGATGACGTTCACCTGCGTGGGGCCGGTGAAGAGGTTCACGACCGGGAGCGACGGGAAGAGCAGTGCCGCGAGCGAGGCGAGCGCGATCGCGCCGATGATGATCGCCGCGATCCAGCGCGGGAGCTGCGGGCGCATGTCGTCGACCGCGACCTGGCTCATCCGAGCAGCGGCAGGAAGTTGAAGAGCTGCGGCAGCCGCGCGAACTGGCCGGAGACGAGGAGCAGTCCCATGACGATGACGAGCGTACCGCCGACCGCGTTCACCGCCCGGATCGAGCGGCGCAGCCAGCCTGTCACGCGACGCGTGCCGCCGATGCCCGCGGCGATGACGACGAACGGCACGCCCAGGCCGAGTGCGTACGCGAGGAGGAGCGGTGCACCCGACGCGACGTCAACGTTGAGCATGAGGTTCAGGATCAGCGCGAGGTAGGGGCCGACGCACGGCGTGAACCCGACGCCGAACGCGACACCGATGAGAAACGAGCGCGGCAGTCCCGTCGTGCGGCCCTCGAGGCGAAGGTCGAGCTCGCGCGAGAAGAGCGGGACGGTGATGAGGCCGAGCATGTGCATCCCGAGGACGATGAGGAGCAGGCCGCCGAGGCGCTGGAGCCAGAAGACCATCTCGCCCGCGAGCGCGCCGACGAGCGCGATCGCGATCCAGAGGAGCGTGAACACCGCGCTGAAGCCGAGGACGAACGCGAGGGCGTGCACGACCGTCCGCCCGCGCTGCGTCCCGGCGAGCGCGGCCTCGCCGGCCATGTTCACGAGGAAGGCGGGGACGAGGGGCAATACGCACGGTGAGAGAAAGGAGAGGATGCCCGCGCTGAACGCGATCGCGACGTTCACGCAAGAAGGCTACGTCCGGCTAGTCGACGCGCATGTCCTTCTCGCGGCTCGCGCGCGCCGTGACCTCGGCGGCCTCGAGCTCGGAACGGAGGACGAGCCCGACGAGCGTTCCGTCGCCGCGCGTCACGGGTGCGCTACGAAGGTCATGCTCGCGCATGTACTCGAGCATCTGCGCGACGCTCACGTTCGGTCGGAACGTGCTCGGGCCCGGTCGCATGACCTCCTCCGCACGCGCGTCGCCGTTCGCGGACAGCTCACTCGTGAGGATGCGTCCAAGGACGACGCGCGCCTCGTTCACCACGAGACAGGTGTCCCACTCGCCCGACCATTCGCGGAGGTCGCGCACCCTGTCCGTCAGCGCGCAAGTCGGCACGTCCGTCCGCGCCAGCGCACCGATCGTGGGCCGATCGGCGAGCGCGCCCTCGAGCGGCAGGCCCATCGCACCCCAGTCCGCTTTTCCGGCCGCGTACACGTGGACGTCGCGGAACCCTAGGCTTTCGAGCCGCCACGCGGCTCGTGGGGACATGTCTCATTGCAGATCGTGGCAGTACACGATCACCGGTCGCGCGCGATCCAGACGAGCGGCACTCCGCTCATCGAGCTCCTTCAGTGGGATGTTGATCGCGCCCGCGAGATGCTCCTCAGCGAAGTCCTCAGCCGGCAGGACCTCGACGAGCTGCGCACCGCGCGCGATGAGCGCGCGCACCTGACGGCGGTCGATGATCTTCGGCATCAGCCGCGTGAGCCAGCCGCGTGCTTGGGGCATTTGCGCGGCCGAGCGTCTTCCAGTAGCGACTCGCGCGCGATGACCCACCCGCATCGCGCGCACCAGTGATCACCTGGTCGCATGCCGCGCGGCTCCTGCGCCATCTCGCTCTCGCAGACCAGAGAGCCACCACAGCATGGACAGATCACTTACATGGGGCGCTGCTCTTTGCGCTCCTCCTTCGGCATCTCCTCGCCGCCCTTCTTGCCGAAGCTGTGCAGCTCTTCGTTGTGCTTGTCGAGCTCCTGACGTGACACAAGGCGCGCGCCGCAGATCTTGCACACGTTGTCTTGCATCGAAGACCTCCTGGATCTATCTGCGCAGACGCGCCGCAGGACGCGTGCCGTCGTCGGGGAAGATCAGCCGATGGCTTGCGCGAGGTCGGCGATGAGGTCGGAGACCGTCTCGATGCCCACCGAGAGGCGCACAAGGCCCGCGGGCGGCGCCAGTTTTGTCCCCTTCACGGATCCGTGGGTCATCGCAAGCGGCACCTCGATGAGTGACTCGACGCCGCCGAGCGACTCCGCCAGCGCGAAGATCTTCGTGCGACCCGACAGGCGTTTCGCCGCGACCTCCCCACCCCTCACCTCGAACGAGAGCATCCCGCCGAACAGGCGCATCTGTTTGCGCGCGAGCGCGTGCTGCGGATGCGACGTGAGGCCCGGATAGTTCACGCGCGTCACCTTCGGATGCTCGGCGAGCCACTCCGCGACGGCCTGCCCGTTGGCGCTGTGGCGCTCCATCCGCACGGCGAGCGTCTTCGCGCCGCGCAAAACGAGCCACGCGTCGAGCGGGCCGGGCACGCCGCCCGCGGCGTTCTGCAGATACGCGAGCCGCTCGCGCAGGGCGGGGTCATTGCCGGCAATCGCGCCGCCTACGACATCCGAGTGGCCGCCGATGTACTTCGTCGTCGAGTGCAGGACGAGATCCGCGCCGTGCGCCAGCGGGTTCTGTAGGTACGGGCTCGCGAACGTGTTGTCGACGACCGCGAGCGCCTTCCCCTTGTGCGCGATCTCCGAGAGCGCGGCGATGTCGACGACCTTCATCGTCGGGTTCGACGGCGACTCGATCCACACGACCTTCGTGCTGTTGCGCATCGCGCGGCGCACCGCGTCGAGCCGGCGCATGTCCACCGGCGTGAGCGCGACGCCGAGCTGCTCGTACATCCGCTTGTACAGGCGATAGGTCCCGCCGTACACGTCGTCGCTGAGGACGACGTGGTCGCCGGCCGAAAGCGTGTGCGCGATCGCGTCGGTGGCGGCCATGCCCGAGCCGAACGCGAGTCCCCACTTCCCGTCCTCGAGCGCGGCGAGGCAAATCTCCAGCGCCGTGCGTGTGGGGTTGCCGGTGCGCGCGTAGTCGTAGCCCTTGTGCTTGCCGACGGCTTCCTGCGCGTACGTCGAGGTCTGGAAGATCGGGACGGTGACGGCGCCGTAGAGCCCTTCGGGCTCCTGCCCCGCGTGGATCGCGAGCGTCTCGAATCCCGGCTTCTTGCGAGGGGCGGTCGGCACGAGACGAGTATCCGGTACGCGTCGGATGTGCGTGTTAGCCGGCAGGCTCGAGGCGGATCGTCGTATCGAGGATCTCGTCACGCAGCATCGAGGGTGTCGACCGGCTCGTCCGGTACTTGGTCTGATAGCCCTCTGAAGTGCGGCGCACGGAATCCGGATCGGCGGCACGCACCGCCCGCACAGGGATGCGGCGACGACCGGCCAGGAGCGCGCCTTCGCGTGCCGTGAGCTCGCGATACCAGCGCGCCTGCGAGCCACGCCAGCTTCGCGCGTAGACATCGTCGCCGGCGACGACGATCCAGATGGGCACGCGATGCACGCTGCCCTGCGACGAGCGTGTCTCGATGTCGACTTCGCTCGTGCGATCGAGAAGGCTGAGTACGTCCTTAGGAAAGGCCACGCGCCGCATTGTCGCGCGTGAGCGCGATCTCGACCGACTCCGCCTCCGCGCCGAGGCCGTCGGGATGCGGCTTCTCGACGCGCACGCGTACCTCGTCGAGCGCGGCGAACGAGTCGAAGAGCGCCCGCGCCACGTCCGCGGTCATGCGCTCGACAAGGGCGCGCGGACGAGCGGCCATCTCGCGGCGCACCGTCGCGGCGATGGCCGCGATGTCGACCGCGGCCGCGAGATCGTCCAGCGCCACCGCGCGACTGAGGTCGGAGTGACAGGAGATGTCGACGAGGTACTCGGAGCTCTGTGCACGCCGCTCCGCCGCCACGCCTTGGCGGCCGTCGCAGCGCAGGCCGCGGATGGTGATCCAGCCGGGGAGCGCGCCGCTCATCAAGCGAGCGCGTCGCAACTTGCTTGCCACTCTTGGCACGTCACCTGCCATTCAGGCGTGTGTGGCCGTAGCGCAGCACGTCCCGGCTGAGGCCTCCCTCCCGACCCGTTCGGGCGATTTCCGCATACGGGTCTTCCGGACGAGAGGCACCGA
Source organism: Chloroflexota bacterium (assembly GCA_005887995.1). Taxonomy (GTDB): domain Bacteria; phylum Chloroflexota; class Limnocylindria; order P2-11E; family P2-11E; genus CF-39. The sequence continues at coordinate 13,361 of VBJD01000078.1, read as the reverse complement.
GGTCGTTGCGATCTCGCGCGGCATCCTGCGCGGGCCGCAGCCTGTGCTCGTCCGCCTCCACTCGGAGTGCCTCACCGGCGACGCCCTCGGCTCGCTCCGCTGCGACTGTGGCGAGCAGCTGCAGCAATCGCTCGAGACCATCGCGCGCGCCGGCCGCGGCGTCGTCCTGTACCTCCGTCATGAGGGACGCGGTATCGGCCTCGCGAACAAGATCCGCGCGTACGCGCTGCAGGACGAGGGCCTCGACACTGTCGACGCGAACGTCGCCCTCGGCCTGCCCGTCGACGCGCGCGACTACTCCGCGGCAGCGGCCGTGCTCCACGAGCTCGGCGTCACGTGCATTCGCCTCATCACCAACAACCCGTCGAAGATCGAAGCGCTGCGCCGCCACGGTGTCGCCGTTGTCGAGCGCGTCCCCATCGACACGACGCCGAACCCGGTGAACACCCGCTACCTCAAGGTGAAGGCCGAGCGCATGGGCCATCTGCTCGACCCGATCCCCGCGCCGCTCCATCGCCCGCTCGTCACGGTCCACTACGCGCAGACGATCGACGGCCGCATCGCGGCGCGCACCGGCGACGCGCACTGGGTGAGCGGCGAGGACTCGCTCCGCCTCGCGCACGAGCTGCGCGCGCAGCACGACGCGGTGCTCGTGGGGATCGGCACCGTGCTCACAGATGACCCGCGGCTCACCGTGCGGCTCGCCGAGGGACCATCGCCGCTGCGGATCATCGTCGATAGCCATCTGCGGATCCCGCTCGAGGCGAACGTGCTCACCGACGGCGTTGCAAAGACGCTCGTCGCGACGACGCCCGACGCGTCGTCCGAGCGCGCCGCCGAGATCCACGCTCGCGGCGCGGAGATCATCCGCGCACACGCGGCCGAGGACGGCACGGTCGATCTGCGCGATCTGTTCAAGCGCCTGCGCGCGCGTGGCGTGCGCTCCGTCCTCGTGGAGGGCGGCCGCGGGATCATCACCTCGGCACTGCGCGACGGCCTCGTCGACCGCCTCACGGTGTGCATCGCGCCGAAGGTGCTCGGCGAGGGCATCGCGGCCGTCGGTGACCTGAACGTGGATTACCTTCGTCAGGCAATGACGTTCCAGCGCTCTCGCTTCATCGCCTGCGGCGAAGACGTCGTGTTCTACGGCGAGCCAAGACACGACGACGGGGAGCCGCGCGAAGACGACGGCCCCGCCGCCTAGCGGCGTGGCCACCGCGGTCTGGTTCCCTCGCGCGCGCGCTGTCGAGCTGCGCGAAGAGCGCGTGCAGGATCCCGGACCGGACGAGATCCGCGTGAGGGCGCTGGTCTCAGCGCTCAGTCACGGCACGGAGCGCCTCGTCTATCGCGGCGAGGTCGACCGCGATCTCGCGCTCGATCTCCCGACCCTCGCCGGTGGATATGGCTTCCCGGTGAAGTTCGGGTACGCGAGCGTCGGCCGCGTCACCGCTGTCGGAGCCGATATCAAGGCGGTCCGTGAGGGCGATCTCGTCTTCGCGCTGCATCCGCACCAGACCGAGTACGTCGTGAGCGCGGCGCTTGCGCATCGTCTGCCCGACGACACCCGACCTGACGCCGGCGTGTTCCTCGCGAACCTGGACACCGCATTCAACGTCACGCTCGACGCGCGCACACGGCCGGATGAGACCGCGGTCGTTTTCGGGCAGGGCGTCGTCGGGCTCCTCGTCACGCAGCTGTTGCGCCGCGCGGGCCTCCGCGTGATCGCCGTCGAGCCCGCGCCGATCCGTCGCGCGATGTCCGGACGCTGTGGTGCCGTCGCGATCACGCCCGTGCAGATGGACGTCGTCCGCGAGATGACCGGTGGACGCGGCGCAGACCTCGCGGTCGAGGCGAGCGGGAACCCGAACGCGCTGCAGCAGGCCATCGATGCGGTCGCGGTCGAGGGACGGATCATCGTGTGCTCGTGGTACGGCGAGAAGCGCGTGTCGCTGGACCTTGGCGGCAACTTCCATCGCGGACGGCTCACGATCCGCAGCTCGCAGGTCGGCGGTATCGATCCCGCGCTCGCACCGCGCTGGGACCGCGGGCGGCGCCTCGCGGCCGCGACGGACTTGCTCGACGACCTTGTGCTCGCCGACCTCATCACGCACCGCATCCCCTTCCAGCGCGCTGCGGAGGCGTACAAACTCCTCGATGAGCGCGCCGACGAGACGATCCAGGTCGTCCTCACGTACGACTGACGTCCTCTACGTCACCGCGGGCGATCCGAGGCGTCGCACCGGCGGGAACATCTACGCGCGGCACATGATCGCCGCGTTGCGTCGCGACGGCATCGGCGCGCGCACGCTCGCGCTCGATGCGCGCAGCGCGCGCTCGCTCCGGGATCAGCGCGCGCGCGTCGCGATCGTCGACACCATCGCCACGAACCTCGCCGCGCCGCGGCTGCGGGCGCTACGCACGCGCGGCACGCGGGTCATCGCGCTCGTCCTCATGTCGCAGGGCGCGCAGGTTCTCGCGCGCCGGGCAGACCGGACGGTCGTCCCGAGCGTCACGCTGGCGCGCGAGCTGGTAGCCGCAGGCATCTCACGCGCGTCGATATCGGTGATCGCACCAGGAAAGAACGCGAGCACCCCGAGCAGCGGCAAGAGTGCGGGCCGCGTTCTCTGCGTCGCGAACTGGAGTCCGGCAAAGGGCATCCATACGCTCGTCTCGGCGATCGCCAGCGTCCCCGGCGCGACGCTCGATCTCGTGGGCGACGCGGACGGCGCTTACGCGGCGCGTGTGCGGCGGCTCCTCGTGCGTCACGGACTCGCGAGTCGTGTCCGCGTGCACGGGAACCTGGGCGGTGCGGCGCTCGAGCGGCGATACCGGAGCGCGAGCGCATTCGTTCTGCCGTCGGTGCGCGAGTCGTACGGCATGGCGCTCGCATCCGCGCTCGCGTACGGGCTGCCGTCGATCGCCTGCGACATCCCCGCGACGCGAGAGGTCGCGGGTGACGCGGCCTTGCTCGTCGCACCGGGTCGCGTGGGTCCGCTCGCCGACGCCCTGCGCTCGCTCACGCAAGACCGCCAACTGCGCGACCGCCTGCGATCGCGCGCGCTGCGCCGCGCACGCTCGTTCCCGACATGGCGGCGGAGCGAGACCGCGTTCGTGCGCCTCGTGCGCGCGGAGCTTGCGCGTTGAACGGCGCGGCCCAGCTACCGCGCGCGGCGCTGGTGCGCGACGAACTCCAGTAGGTCGGCCTTCGTGATGATCGACACCGGACGCTCGTCGGACGCGGCGAGGAGCGCGGGCGCACCGGCGGACAGCTCGGCGTAGAGGCGCTCGACGTCCTCGGTCGCCTGCACGACCGGGAACGGTGCCTCCATGACGCGCTCGACCTTCTCCTCGACGAGCGCGGGCTCGCGGAAGACGCGGTCGAGCATGGTCTTCTCCTGCACGCTGCCGACGATGTCGGCGAGCTTCGACGCGTCGCCGTCCGCGACGACGGGGATCTGCGAGATCCCGTAGCGCTGCATCATGTCGATCGCCGAGCGCACCGTCTCGCTCTTCGATACGACGATGAGCCCCGGGGTGCCCATGCGGTCCTTCACGACGTCGAGCACCGTCGCGTGCACGGGATAGCGCGCGAGGAACCCGTTCTGGCGCATCCACTCGTCGTTGTAGATCTTCGAGAGGTATGAGCGACCCGAGTCGGCGAAGAGGACGACGATGAGCGCGCTTGCGTCGAGCTCCTTCGCGATCTCGAGCGCGGCGAACATCGCCGTGCCCGATGAGCCGCCGACGAGGATGCCCTCCTCGCGCGTCAGGCGCCGCGCAGTCAGAAAGCTGTCGCGATCGGAGACTCGCATCCAGCGGTCGACGAGCGCGGGATCGAACGTGCCGGGATAGAAGTCCTCGCCGATGCCCTCGACCTTGTAAGGGTGGATGCCGCCGGTGTAGAGCGAACCCTCTGGATCGGCGCCGACAATCTGGATGTCCTTGTTCTTCTCCTTGAGGTACTTCCCCGCTCCGGTCACCGTCCCGCCCGTGCCAACGCCGACCACGAGGTGCGTGATCGTGCCGTCGGTCTGATCCCAGAGCTCAGGCCCGGTCGTCTCGTAGTGCGCCTCTGGGTTCATCGGGTTGTAGTACTGGTTCGGGAGGAATCCGCCGGGCGTCTCCTTCGCGATGCGCTCCGCGACCTTGTAGTACGACTCCGGCGATTCCGGCGGCACCGCGGTCGGGCACACCACGACTTCCGCGCCGAACGCGCGCAGCAGGTCGCGCTTCTCCTGGCTCTGCTTGTCGGCCATCGTGCACACGAGGCGGTAGCCCTTGATCGCCGCCGCGAGCGCGAGCCCGACGCCGGTGTTACCGCTCGTCGGTTCGACGATCGTGCCGCCCGGACGCAGCAGTCCGCGACGCTCGGCGTCCTCGATCATGCGCAGCCCGATGCGGTCTTTCACCGAGCCGCCGGGATTGAGGTGCTCCATCTTCGCGACGATCGTGGGCCGCAGCCCGCGACCGATGCGCGAAAGCCGGACGAGAGGCGTACCGCCGATGAGCGCGAGGACGTCCGGCGCGATCTTCATGCCGGGTCGAATGGTAGACGCGGGTTAGTTCGTGCGGCGCTCCACAAGCAGATACACGCCGAGCGCGATGAAGAGGAGCGGCACGAACATCGGCTGGAACCATGCCGGCATGATGTCGGCGCGCCCGTAGAGCGTGAGCAGCGCGAAGAGAGCGAGGAGGATCGCGGGCACGAGCGGCGCGGGGCGATCCGGCTCGACGACGAAGACGATGAAGAAGCCGATGGCGAGCGCGCCGAGGAAGATCGGGGCTGCGAGCTCGTTGCTCAGGTTGAACCACGACGGGATGACCAGTCCGAGTCCGAACGTGATGAGCGACGCACCGGGCACGAGGTAGACGTACTGGCGCGTGCCGAGGAACCACGCGAGCCCGAAGGCGAGCCCGAGAGCGAGGAAGAGGTACGCGCTCGCGTTCGGCGTGCCGATCGCTTGAAGGAGGAACGGCACGCCGATGGCGATGAGGACCGAACCACCGAGGATTCCCGGGCGGCGTCGCTGCGTTGGCTGCATGATCGCGCGGAGTCTAGGGAACGCTCACGTCGGCAACGCGCCCGCGGCGAGCGCGCGCGGCGCCGCACCCTGCAGAGACTCGGCGTACTTCAGTCCGCTGCCTGTGTTGAAGACGACGACGCGCTCGCCGGCCTTGATCCAGCCGTCACCCCGCAGCTTCGTCACCGCCGCGAGCGCCGCGGCGCCCTCGGGGCACACGAGCATCCCCTCTCGTTCGCCGGCGACACGCATGTGCTGCGCGATGTCGTCGTCGGTCACCGCGACCGCGATCCCGTTCGATTCGCGAAGCGCGCGCAACACGATGAAGTCACCGAGCGCCTTCGGCACGCGAATCCCGGCGGCGAACGTCTTTGGGTCAGGCCAGGGCTGCGACTCGTCGGCACCCTCCTCGAACGCGCGCACGATCGGTGCGCAGCCAGTCGACTGCGCCGCGACGAACCGAGTCCGCACGTCATGGAGCCAGCCGATCTCGCGCAGCTCGGCGAACGCTTTCCACATGCCGATGAGCCCGACGCCGCCGCCGGTCGGGTAGACGATCACGTCGGGCAGCGTCCAGCCGAGCTGCTCCGCAAGCTCGAAGCCCATCGTCTTCTTGCCCTCGATGCGGTATGGCTCTTTCAGCGTCGACGCGTCGAACCAACCGCGCTCCGCCGTCGCACGCTTGACGACCGCTCCCGCATCGGCGATGGAGCCTTTGACGAGCCACACATCCGCGCCGTACGCGGCGGTCTCGCGCTGGATGACCTGCGGCGTCGTGTCGGGCATGACGACGACGACCTTTATCCCGGCGCGCGCACCGTACGCGGCCCACGCGGCGCCGGCGTTCCCGGCCGTCGGGAGGGCGATCGCCGTGACGCCGAGCTCCTTCGCGCGCGTGACCCCGACCGCGGCGCCGCGCGCCTTGAACGTTCCGGTCGGCAGGAGACCCTCGTCCTTTATCTGCAAGCGCTCGACGCCGAGCGCTTGGCCAAGACGTGGCGCGTCGAGCAGCGGCGTCGTCGGCTCGCCGAGCGACACGATGCTCGCGTCGCGCTCGATGGGCAGGAGCTCGCCGTATCGCCACAGCGTCGCGGGGCGCATCCGCAGCTCCTCGCGCTCGACGGCATCTTGCACGCGCCGCAGGTCGTATCGCACGAGCAGCGGGCCGCCGTCGCGCGAGCAGAGCTGCTGGACCGTGTTGATCTCGTAGTACTCGCTGCAGCGCGCGCACTCGAGGTGCGTCGCGAAGGACGTCACGCCGCGCGTTCGATCTTCGCGCCGAGCTTTCGCAGGCGCTCGTCGAGCGCCTCGTAACCGCGATCGATCTGCTCGATGTTGTTGATGACGCTCTTGCCCTTCGCGCACAGCGTGGCGGCGAGCAGCGCCATGCCGGCACGAATATCGGGACTGCGGACTTCAGCTGGTCGCAACTCGGACGGCCCCAGGACGATCACGCGATACGGATCGGCCAGGATGATGCGCGCGCCCATTTCGCGCGTGAAGGTGTCAACCCAGAAGAGGCGTCCGTCGTACATCCACTCGTGCACGATCACGACGCCGTGGGCTTGCGTCGCGTAGGCGATCGCCATGCTTGTGAGATCGGTCGGGAAGCCTGGCCAGATGTTCGGTTTGACCTCTGGTACGGCCCCGCCGATATCGCTCTCGATCTCGTAGCGCTCGCGGGCTGGCACGAAGACATCGTTGCCGCGGATCTCCGTGTCGATGCCCAGCCGGCCGAAGACGAGCCGCGTCATGCGCAGGTGATCAGGCACGACGTTCTTGATCGTGACCTCGCCGTGAGTCATCGCAGCCGTCGCGATGAGTGAGCCGATCTCCATGTGGTCGCCGAGCAGCGTGTGATCGGTGCCGCGCATTCGCTCGACACCGTCGATCGTGAGCATGTTCGTGCCGATGCCCGCGATCTTCGCGCCCATCGCGATCAGTAATTTCGCGAGCTGCTGCACATGCGGCTCGCTTGCCGCGTGACGCAAGACGGTCCGGCCTTTCGCCACCGACGCTGCGAGGAGCACATTCTCCGTCGCGGTCACCGACGCCTCGTCGAGGATGACATCAGCGCCTCTCAGACCATCCGTCGTGACCGTGAAACCGTGGCTCGTATCGAGCGTTGCACCGAGCTCGCCGAGCGCGAGGAAGTGACTGTCGACACGACGTCTCCCGATGACGTCGCCGCCCGGCTGGCCGAGGCGCGCGCGCTTGCGACGCGCGAGGAGAGGCGCCGCGAATACGAGCGACGGCCGGATCTCCTTTGCCAGCGCCGCGGGCAGCTCGTCGTTCTTCAGCTCTTTCGCCGTGATGCGCACCGTGTGCGGGTCGAGGTCCTCGATCTGCGCGCCGAGCGCGCTCGCGATCTCGAGCATGTTGCGCACATCGCGGATGCGCGGCACGTTGCGCAGCGTGACCGGCTCGTCGGTGAGCAGCGCGGCGGCGATGCACGGGAGCGCCTCGTTCTTGTTGCCCGCGGGAGTGATCTCGCCGCGCAGCGGCGTCCCTCCCTCGACGATGAATCGCGCCATGCGCGGCTAGCCTATCCGCTCGTTCCGTGCGGCCGCGCTATCGCTAATAGCCGATCGCGACGGCGGGCTTCAGCGCATCGACGCCGCCGCGCAGCTGTCCGTCATCGCCGACGAGGATCGCCTGCGGACGGGCGAACCACGCGGACATCAGCGTCTCTTCCTTGAGTTGCACCGTGTGTCCCAGGTCGGCGAGCTCCCGGCGCACGCGTTCGGAGATCCGCGAGTCGACGAGCAGGCCCTCCCCCTCATCGTGGACGCGCGGGCGATTCACCGCGTCCTGCGGCCCGTCGCCGAAGTCGACGACGTTCACGATGGTCTGCGCGACCGCGCTCATGATCTTCCGTCCGCCAGGTGCGCCGACCGCCAGGAACGGTGCGCCATTGCGCGTGAGGAGCGTGGGCGCGCCGGCCCAGAGCACCCGCTTGCCAGGCGCGATGGAGTTCGTGTGTCCCGGCACGGGATCGAACCAGGTCATGGTGTCGAGCAGCACGACGCCCGTGCCCTTCGCCACAAAGCCCGACCCGAATCCCTGTCCGAGCGTCTGCGTGAGCGACACCATGAGCCGATCGCGATCGATCGCGTTGAGATGCGTCGTGTGATCGGCGAGTGACGAGAAGCGCTGTGTGAACGCGGAACGCAGCGCCTCGCCTACAAGATGGAGATGCTCGGCGCTCCCCTGTTCGCTCGAGGTGAGCGGGAGCGCGTCGAGGATCACGAGCGTCTGTGCCATCGTCGGGCCGCCGGAGAGCCCGGGCAATGTCGCGACGCGATGGCCGCGGTACATCGTCTCGAGCGGTGCGCCCTCGTGCGCGGAGTAGCCGCGCAGATCCTCCTCCGCGAGGATGCCGCCGCTCGCACGAACAGCGTCGACGATCGTGCGTCCGAGCTCGCCCTCGTACAGCACGCGCGGCCCGTCCTTCGCGATGGCCTCGAGCGATGCGGCGAGGTCGGTCTGCACGACGCGATCGGATGGCTCGGTCCCGATCGGCGGCCGCAGCGGCGCACCGGACGGACGAAAGAAGACGCGCTTGCCGTCGCCGGCCTTCGACAGGCGCTCGTGATACATCGCGAACGAGAGGCTGACGTACCAGTCGATCTCGAACCCCTCGCGGGCGATGCGGACCGCCGGCGCCATCACGCGCTCGCGCGGCAGGCGACCGTAGCGCTCATGGGCGCACAGCAGCGCCGCGGGCTGACCGGGGACGCCGACTGAGAGCGGGCCCTCGATGTTCGCGTTGTCCTTCACCGCCGGCCACGCATACATCCCCGCGCGCGCTCCGCCGCCGACGAGCTCGAACATGTCGGGCCGCACTGCCTTCGGCGCGCGTGTGCCGCCTTCGATCGACGTCACGCGTCCATCGGGGAGGCGGATCACCAGGCCCGCGATGCCGCCGATGCCGCTGGTGAACGGCTCGACCACGCCCATGACGAACGCCGCGGTCACCGCCGCGTCGACCGCGTTGCCGCCGTCGCGCATCGCCTCAATGCCGGCCTCCGCGGCGAGGTGATGTTCCGCCGTGACCATTCCGTTGCGCGCGACCGGCTCCGTCTTGCTGTGCAGCCATTCGCTGCGCACCGTGGACATGCGCGCGGATGTTACGCGCGCTAGGCTTCTCGCCGCCGTGAGACCGGAAGATCTCCTTCGCTTCCGAAGCGTCGCGGACGTCGCGTGCTCCGCCGACGGCGCAACCATCGCGTACACCGTCAGCGAGATCGACGCGGCGGCGGATGAATACGTCAGCTCGATCTGGATCGCCGACGCCGCGGGCGCGCAGCCCCCGAAGAGGCTCACTGAAGTAGGCAAGAAAAAATCAGGCGCGCCGCGTATCTCTCCCGACGGCACGCTCGTCGCGTTCATCTCCGATCGCGAGAGCGAGAAGCCGCAGCTGTACGTCATGCCCGCGAGCGGGGGTCAGGCGAAGCGCCTGACGGATCTGCCCCTGGGGGTGATGCCCGCGTCGTGGTCGCCGGATTCGAAACGTCTGCTCTTCGCGGCACGCATCCCGAACGCTCCGCCGCCGAAGGACGCCGAACCGCGGAAGCGCTGGGAGCAGCGACCCCGACACGTCACGCGCGCGCAGTACAAGGCCGATGGGCAGGGCTACATCTTCGATTCGCGCGCGCACATCTTCATCGCCGACGTGTCCGACGGATCGCTCCGGCAGATCACGCATGTCGACGTGGACGATCGCGCCGAGTGCTGGTCGCCCGACGGCCGGCGGATCGCCTGGGTGCGCAACCGCCCGGGTCGCGGCGACTACAACCAGTCGGATCTGTACATCGCGAGCGCGGACGGCTCGAGCGCGCGCCAAGTGACGAGCGACGTCGGACGGCCGATCTCGCCGATGTGGTCACCAGACGGCAAGTGGATCGCGTTCTACGCGCTCGACGAGCCCACGCCGTGGATCGGCGATCCGATGGTGCGTCCGTGGGTCGTGAATGTGGAGAGCGGCGCGGCGCGGTGCATCACAAAGGGTTACGACCACGGCGTCGTGCTCTTACCGCCGCCCGCGATCACGCCCGGCCCCGCATGGTCACCCGATGGGCGCACGGTGACGGCGATCTTCGCTGTTCGCGGCGACGCGCACGTGATCCGCGCCAACGTGTCCGACGGCCGTGTCGAGACGATCGTGGGCGGCGAGCGCCAGGTCACGTACCTCGCGAGCGCACCAGGGAAGCGGCTCGCGTATTCGGCGGGCGACCCAAGAGACCCGTCCGAGCTATACGTCGCGGACTGGGACGGACGGAACGAGCGACGCATCACCCAACTCAACGACGAGCTGGTGCGCGAGCTCGATGCGCCGATCCCCACACGGCGCGTCTTCGATACGCCGAACGGGAAGATCGAGGGCTGGGTCATCACGCCGCACGCGGGCCATCTCCCGGCGCCGCTGATCGTCGAGATCCACGGCGGTCCCGCGGGCTTCGTCGGCGATCTTTTCAGCACGTCGTACTTCTTCAAGTACGTGTTGGCGTCCCGCGGCTGGGCCGTCCTCTCGCTCAATCCAACGGGCTCCGGCTCGTACGGGCGGGCTCATGCGCACGGGATCCGCGGTCGCTGGGGCGAGCACGATCTGCCGGAGCAGATGGCAGCGATCGACGCGCTTATCAGCGATGGCATCGCCGATCCGAAGCGTCTCGCTGTCGCGGGGTATTCGTACGGCGGATTCATGACCTCGTGGACCATCGGCCACACCGATCGCTTCAAGGCCGCCGTCGTTGGGGCGCCGGTCGTCGATCAGATCTCCTTCTTCGGCACATCCGACATCGGCCTGTGGTTCCCGGCGTGGGAGCTGAACGCGGAGTTCCCGCGCGACCGCGCCGCGCTTGCGAAGTTCTCACCACTCTCGTACGTCGAGAACGTGGCGACGCCGACGCTCGTGGTGCACGGTGAGGCGGACGACCGCTGCCCCATCGGCCAGGGGGAGCAGTACTTCGCGTCGCTCGTCGCGTGCGGCAAAGTGCCGGCGGAGTTCGTGCGCTATCCCGGTGGGTCGCACCTCTTCATCGTCAACGGGCGCCCGAGCCACCGCGTCGACTTCAACGCGCGCATCGTCGACTGGGTCACGCGCTTCACCGCCGACTGACCCGGCGACCTCTTTGCCGTTGGGCCTCGTACCCTTTTCAGCGTGCGCTACCGAGCCGTCGGATTCGATCTTCTCACCGCGCTACTCGACACATGGACGTTGTGGTCGGACGTCGCGGGGAGCCGCGAGCTCGGCATGAAGTGGCACGCCACGTCGCAAGGGATCATGCGCGGGACGCCGTATCGCCCGTACGAGGACATCGTGCGTGAGGCCGCGGCCGCGATCGACCTGCCGCCGGCGAAGGCGGACGAGCTGCTTCGGCGCTGGGGCGATTTCGCGCCGTGGCCGGATGTCGCCCTGACGCTGCGACGGATCCAGGGCATCCCGCGCTTCATCGTGACGAACTGCTCGCGCACACTGGGACGCCGCGCTGCCGAGCGTCTTGGTGCGTTCGACCTCGTCATGACCGCCGAAGAGGCCGGCGCGTACAAACCCGATCCGCGCCCATATCGCGCCGCGCTCGCCACGCTGCGCCTCGCGCCGCGTGACGTCCTGTTCGTCGCGGGATCGGCGCACGACGTAGGCGGCGCGTCGCGCGTGGGCATGGACGTCTACTGGGCGAACCGGGGAGACGTGCCACTGCCGCCCGACGCGCGGCCGCTCCGCGCGGAGCGCGGCCTCAACGGACTCCTCGCGACGCTGGGGGTCTAGCCATGCCATTCGGACGTGACGCGATCGTGCTCCGTGACGACGGTCTCCCGGCAGATCCGAAGACCGACCTGGAGTGGCTCGACTGGGTCGCCGCCGGCGACACGCGGAACTGGTGCCGCAATGATCTGATCGTCGACTGGCTGAACGAGTACGGGCGCGCCGCGGGCTTCGTACACGATCGCGAGATCGCTGGATACGACGAGACGTTCGACCTCGGTCGCTTCCTCATGCAGCAAGGCCACCGCTTCGAGCGCGCGCTCATCGCAGACCTCGGCACGAGGTGGGAGGTCGTGCGCATCGCGAAGCGACCGGACGAGGCGCGATCGCTCGGCGCTGCGACCGCGACCTGGGAGGCGATGCGCGCGGGCATCCCCGTGATCGCCGGCGCGGTGCTGCGCGATCCGCAGCTGCGCACCTTCGGTGTCGTCGACCTGCTCGTGCGGAACGACGTCCTCGCGGAGCTCTGCATCGACGCCTTCGCGGGCGATCCGCTGGAACTGCCGGTGATCGGTCTCTCGCACGGGCGCCACTACCGCATCGTCGACGTGAAGTTCCAGACGCTCGAGATCCTGCGGAACGGCGACCTCACGACGGGCGCCGGGGAACTGGACACGCTCGCGCAGATCTGGATCTACAACGAGGCCGTCGGGCGACTCCAGGGCTATACGCCGCCCGCCGCGTACATCGTCGGTCGCGCGTGGAAGCAGGGCGACGAGCGCGGCGACCGTTGCTGGGAGCGGCTCGGTCGCATCCGCCACGACGTGTACCTGCGCGGCCGCGGCATGGACCTGCGCGAGTTCGTGCAGAACGCGACGGCGTGGGTCCGGCGCATGCGCACCGAAGGCGCGGAGTGGCGCGTCCTCCCGATCCCATCCGTGCCGGAGCTGTGGCCGAACATGAAGGCCGAGGACGCGGGGTGGCACGACGCGAAAGCGCGCATCGCGCGCGAGCTTGCCGACCTCACGCTCCTGCCGCGCGTCGGCACGAACGAGCGCGCCCGCGCGCACTTTATGGGCATCACGCGGTGGGATGACCCGCGCCTTTCGGCGGCGATGCTCGGTCTGAACGACAAGGAGTCCGCGCTGCTCGACGCGGTGCTCGACGTGAACCGCGACGGCGGCACGCCGCTGCGACCGCAGCGGCTGCGCGACGGCGACTGGCGCACCCGCGCGCCGGTAGAGGCCTACGTCGACTTCGAGTTCCTGCAGGACCTCGCCGATGACTTCCTCGGGTTCCCGCGCAAGGGCGGCCAGGCGCTCATCTTCCAGATCGGCTGCGGAACGTACCGCGAGGGGGCGTGGCGCTTCCGGCAGTTCACCGTCGACGACCTCTCGCTCGACGCGGAGGCGCAGATGATCGACGACTGGCTCGCGCACCTTCGCAGCCTGTGCGCGGCGAGCGCGACAGCGCTCGGCGAGGCGAGGCTCGTTCACTGGTCGCCCGCGGAGCAGAGCAACTTCGAGAAGGCCTACGACAACGCGCGCGTGCGCCACCCCGACCGCGAGTGGCCTCCCCTCCCCTGGTATGACCTGCTCAAAGGCGTCGTGCAGGCGCAGCCCATCGTCGTG
>VBJD01000001.1 GCA_005887995.1 Chloroflexota bacterium | reverse complement strand
ACTTCATCCCGTTGTGCGTGCCGGGCCCGCCCTTCTCGCGGATGCGGATCTTGCCGAGCGGCAGATCGACCTCGTCGAAGACGACGATCATCTGCGCGGGCTCGATGTGGTAGCGGTCGAGGAGCTTGCGCACCGCCTTGCCGCTGTCGTTCATGAACGTCTGGGGACGCGCGATCGCGATCCTCGTGCTGCCGACGGTGCCTTCGGCGATGCGCGACTCGGCGGCCTTGATGGCGAACTCCGCGCGCGCACGCTTCGCTAACTGGTTGGCGACCCGGAAGCCAACGTTGTGTCGCGTGTCCGCGTAGCCGTCGCCCGGGTTACCGAGGCCGACGACCAGCAGGTCGGCGCGCGGTGGCGCGGATCGTTCGAACAGCTTTGCCAGACGGACCAGGGCCTTTCTCCTTTAGGAACGCCGAAAAGGGGCGCCACCGGAATGACCGGGGTGCCCCGCTGCTCGCGTATCGACCCCACGATAGCGCGTTGACCATCCCGGCCGCGGACTTCCCGGACTCGTCCTTCTGGAACAAGACGCCCGACCTGTATCTCTTCGAGCCTTACACGCAGGGCTCACCGCGTCTTGTCGTTGCCTTTCAGAACGCCGCCGGCCAATTCGATGGCTACGGTGCGTTGCGCGAGAACACTCGACTCAATGGCTGGGAACTGGTGTCGGACGCCGGCCAACTACCCGAACGCCGCTTGGGACGTGATGGGCGGACCCTGAGTCTTCCTGTACAACGTGACATGGTCCGTCGTACAGACGTGCTTCAGCGCCGACACTACGCTGTCCGTCTTCTTGGTCGCTGACGCCTATGGCATCTACCACCTCATCGACGACATCACCGTTAACGGCAAGACCTTCTCGAGCGGCAGCGACAACGGCAACGGCAGCAACGATCCCGCCGGTCCTGACGCGACGACGGACCCGAGCCTCCTTCCTCCGCTGTTCCTTCTCGCACTTCCGTCACGATGATCTAGCGAGACACGACATGTATGAGGGGAGTGGCAATGGCCGCTCCCCTCGTCCCTGTAGGGTGACCGCGTGCGGCTCGCTCTCGTCGGGTTCGGCAACGTCGGCCGCGCGCTCGCGCGCATGTTGCTCGGCACGCGAGCGCCCTTCACGGTCACGGCGATCGGGACGCGCAGTCACGGCGCGGTCGTTGCTCCGGGTGGCATCGACGTCGCGACGATCCTCGCGGGCACCGATCTGCCGCGCCGCTCGCTGCCGGCGATGCGCGATCTACCCGCCGACATCCTCGTCGAGATCACGACGCTCGAACCGCGCACGGGTGAGCCGGCGCTCACGCACATCCGCGAGGCGCTCGGCGCAGGCATGCACGTCGTCACCGCCAACAAAGGCCCGATCGCGCGCGCGTATCGCGAGCTCGACGCTCTCGCCGCGGCGAAGGGTCGGCTGCTGCGGTTCGAGGCGACGCTCGCCGACTGTCTTCCTGTGTTCAATCTGCGCCGCGCGTCGCTGCCGCTCGGCGAGATCCGTAGGGTCAACGGCATCGTGTCGAGCACGTGCAACTTCATCCTCTCGCAATGCGCGCGTGGTGCCTCTTACGCGGACGCGCTCGCCGAGGCGCAGCTGCTGGGCATCGCCGAGGCCGATCCGCGCAACGATCTCGAGGGTCACGACGCCGCGGCGAAGGCGACGATCCTCGCGAACGTGCTCATGGACGCCGACATCCGCCCGGAAGATGTGCTGCGCGAACCGCTCACCGTGGAGTCCGGCGAAGCGGCGATCGCGGCGGCGTCGGCCGGCGCGCGCCTGCGACCGCTCATCGAGATCGAGCGCGCCGACAAGAGCGTTCGAGCGTCGTTCGCGTGCAAGGTCGTCGAGCCACTCGACCCGATGTTCGCAATCGACGGCTTCTCGATGGGTCTCGTCTTCGACACGGACCTCGCCGGGCGAGTCGTCGTGCAGCTTCACGATCCGCACGTCGACCAGGTTGCGTACGCGATCCTCACCGACCTCCTCGAGATCCGCGCAAGCGCGTCGCGCGCGTGAGCGAGCTCGGCGAGCCCGACCGGCTCCTGCGCGGACATTTTGACCGTGCGCAGGAACGTCGCTACGTGCACATCCCGTTCGACGTGCCGCGCGGCGTGCGACAGCTTCACGTGGCTTACGAGTACAACGACCGGATCCCGGCTGATCCCCTCGTCACCGGCGGCAACACGCTCGACATCGGCCTCTTCGATGAGGGCGGCATCGATGAGGGAAGCCCTGGCTTCCGCGGTTGGAGCGGCAGCGAGAAGCTCGAGTTCACGATCGACGAGCAGTGGGCGACGCCGCCATACGCACCTGGACCGATCGGCGCCGGCACGTGGCACGTGCTGCTCGGTCCCTACAAGGTGGCGCCGCGCGGATGCGACTGGGCGGTGCGGCTGTGGTTCGACCCGGGAATCACAGAACCGTCACCGCTTCCGCCGAGCGCGCGATCGAACTCGGCCGCGTCGCTGCCGCGGGCACGTGGTGGCTGGATCCGCGGCGACCTGCACTGCCACACGGTGTACTCGGACGGCGACTCGCTTCCTCGCGATGTGCTCGTCGCCGCGGGAGCCGCGGGCCTCGAGTTCCTCGGCGTGACCGACCACAACAGCGTTCGCCATCAACTCGCGTACGGCACGGGTGGCGATGGGCTGCCGATCGTCCTGCCCGGCATCGAGGTGACGACATACGGCGGTCACTGGAACGCGTGGGGAACCGATCGCTGGTGGGAGTTCCGCGAGACCGAAGCGCCAGTGGTCGCGGCGACGATGCGCGACGCGGCCGCCTCCGGCGCGGTCGTGTCGGTGAACCATCCGAAGCCGTTCGGTCCGGCGTGGGACTACGGCGACATCGCCGGCTTCCACGCGGTCGAGATCTGGAACGGTCCGTGGCCGCGCCTCAACACCGTCGCGCTCGCGTTCTGGGAAGAGCGCCTGCGCCGAGGCGAGCGCATCGCCGCCGTCGGAGGCAGTGACACGCACCAGCTCAAGACGCCGGATCCCGATGCGCGACATTCGCCGCGGATCGGCGCGCCGACGACCTGGGTCGAGGCGGGTCCTCGGCCGACGGTCGCGGCGATCCTCGCGGCGATCCGCGAAGGCCGCGCCTTCGTCTCCGCATCACCGCGCGGCCCGCAGCTGTACCTCGATCCCGACGGCGCCGGCCGCGCGTGCGTCGAGGCGCGTGGCGCGACGGGCTGCGCGCTTCTGCTCATCAGCGAGGCGGGCGTCGTCGACGCGAGCACGATCGACGCTGATGCGGCATCGCGATCCATTGCCATTCCGGCTGGCACGCACTACGTGCGCGCGCAGCTCGTGGACCGCACGGGTGACGTGCGCGCGCTCACGAACGCGCTCTGGGCGGAGCGCCTCTGATGCAGCGCCGGCTGTCGTTCGTCGTCATCCTCAGCGACGACCAGGCCGCGTGTGACCTCGGCTGCCTCGGCGCGACGGACCTCAGGACGCCGCACTTCGACCGCCTCGCGGCATCGGGAGCGATCCTGCGCTCGTGGTACTCGAATTCCCCGGTGTGCTCGCCCTCGCGCGCGAGTCTCCTCACCGGACGCTATCCCGGGAATGCCGGCGTGCGCGCGATCCTGCGCGGCCATCGCACGGCGAGCGGACTCCCCGCCGAGGTGCCGACGATCGCCTCAGCACTTCGTCCGTTCGGCTACCGCACCGCGCTGTACGGGAAGTGGCACCTCGGTGTGCGTGAGGGCTCGCGTCCACACGACCGCGGCTTCGACGAATGGTTCGGGTTCCTCGCGGGATGCGTCGACTACTACTCGCACATCTTCTACTTCGACATGGACTCCGGCCGCGACCCGACGCACGACCTCTGGGAGGACGGGCGCGAGGTGTGGCGGAACGGCGAATACTTCACGAACCTCGTCACGGAGCGCGCGGTCGCGTTCATCCGCCGCGCGGCGCGCGACGGCGTTCCGTTCTTCCTCTACGTCCCGTACAGCGCGCCCCACTACCCGATGCACGCACCGCGCGAGTACCTCGACCGCTTCCCCGACCTCGCCGACGATCGGCGCATCACCGCGGCGATGATCGCGGCGATGGACGACGGCGTCGGCGCGATCCTCGACGAGCTCGAGCGCGCAGGGCTGCGCGAGGACACCGCGGTCTTCTTCCAGAGCGACAACGGGCCGTCGCGCGAGACGCGTAACTGGCTGAACGGCAGGACCGAGCCGTACTACGGCGGCGGCAGCTGCTCGCTCAAGGGACACAAGTTCTCGCTCTTCGAGGGAGGCATCCGCTCGCCCGCGCTCTTCTCATGGCCGGCGCGCGTTCGCGCGGGCAGCGACGTGCGCGAATTTGGTCTCGCGATGGACATCTTTCCCACACTCCTCGCGGCCGCGGGCGGCGCTCCGGGCGACTACGAGCTGGATGGGCTCGACGTCCTTCCGATGCTCACAGCAGGCGCGCCGTCACCTCACCGCGAGGTGTTTTGGGAGATGGGTCGTCAGACCGCGATACGTCGTGGGAACTGGAAGCTCGTGCTGAACGGTCAGGTGATCGAATCGGACCGCACGCAGCGGCTGATCGGCCAGCCTCAGCCGGCGGTGTTTCTCGCGGACCTCGACGCCGATCCAGGCGAGACCCGTGACCTCAGCGGCGAACGGTCCGATATGGTGCGCGAGCTGCGCGCGGTGGCAGAGGTGTGGCGCGCTCGCATCGAGGAGCGCTGGGAGCGGGAGTGGAAACGGCGTATCGAAGAGGTGGGCGTCACCGCACACGAATAGCAACGCAACTGCATCACGACACGGCTCGCGACAACTCGCGTGGTGTATTCGTCGTCAGGATGTCCGTCCCCGCGTCGAGGGCGCGCACAAGTCGCTCGCGCCAGCGCGGCGTTCCCGCGTCGAGCGTCCAGAGGTCCACGAGCACGCCGGCGTCGTGCGCCGCCGCGATCACGTTGAAGCCGTCGTCCTCCATCTGCTCGAAGAGCGCGAGGCGCACGTGAAATTCCCGGATGCCCGGCACGAGGTGCAGTAGCGCAGCGACGCGCTCGCGCAGGTACGCCGCGGGCGGCACGGTCCGCCGGAATGCGAGCGGGTGCGCATCGTGATAGCCGTACGCGCCGTCGCGGCCGGGTAGCGGGCTATCGCTCCCCTTCGCCTCGAGGTAGTACTGCGGATCGAAGGTGAGCGCGACATCGGGGTCGACCGCGCGGAGGCGGCGCAGGTTCCAGTCCGCGGGCGTGCCGACGTACACGCGCTCGCGCACCGGCGCGATGAGTGCGGCGAGGCGCTCGACCGTCTCGCTCGACCACGGCGCGCCATCCTTCGCGTCGAGCATGAGCACCGTCGGCCCCCGCGGCGCCTCGCGCACGATCGCGAGCGCGTCGGCGAGGCGCGGCACGGGCTCACCGCGGCGCGGCGCGTCGTGCGTTACGACGAAGTCGCCGCCGTATGAGAGGAAGTCGATCTCCGCACGCGCGACGCGCGCCTCGTAGCACTCGCGCAGGCCTTCGAGCGTGTTCGCCGGGTGCGCGCCGCTCCAGATCGCCTTGTGCGCCTTCAGCTCGACGATGCGGCCGTCGCGCCGGATTACCGAATCGGGATGCGCGTCGGTGAGCGCGCGCTGCGCGATCAGGCGATGCGCTCTCCGCTCGCGCGGTCGAAGAGGTGGATGCGCTCTGGCGCGAAGCGCAGTCCGACGCGGTCGCCGATCTGCGCACGGAACCCCGGCGGCGCGATCGCGCGAAGGCGGTGACCACCGACCTGCACGTCGACGATCTGCTCGCGGCCCATCGGCTCGACGATGTAGACCTCGGCGCTCGCGTCGCCCTCCCCCGGCGCGCCGAGCTCGAGGTGCTCGGGCCGAATGCCGACCGTCGCCTCCGGCGCCTCGCGCGCCGGCCGCCGCACGAGCGGGATCTCGAGCTCGCCGGCGCGCGCGACGAACGAGCCGTTCTTTGCGGCGACCTCGGCGTCGAGGAAGTTCATCGGCGGCGAGCCGATGAACTCCGCGACGAAGCGGTTCGTCGGCCGCGCGTAGAGCTCGGCGGGCGTCGCGTACGCCTGCAGACGTCCGTCGCGCATGACCGCGACGCGGTCGGCCATCGTGAGCGCCTCGAGTTGATCGTGCGTCACGAAGATCGAGGTGATGCCGATCTCCTTCTGCAGGCGCTTGATCTCGCCGCGCATCTCGTGGCGCAGTCGCGCATCGAGGTTCGAGAGTGGCTCGTCGAGGAGCAGGATGTCGGGCCGCTTCACGAGCGCGCGCGCCAGCGCGACGCGCTGCTGCTGGCCGCCGGAGAGCTGCGCGGGGCGGCGGTCGAGGAGCGCGTCCACCCGCACGAGGGCGGCCGCCTCACGGACGCGTCGGTCGCGCTCGGCCTTCGGTATGGACCGGCGGAGCTCGAGCGGGAACGCGATGTTCTCGGCGACGGTCATGTGCGGGTAGAGCGCGTAGCTCTGGAACACCATCCCGATGCCGCGGTCCTTCGGGTGCAGGTGCTCGACCCTGCGGTCGCCGAACGTGATCGCGCCGCTCGTCGGCCGGTAGATGCCCGCGACCATGAGGAGCGTCGTCGTCTTTCCACAGCCGGAGGGACCGAGGAGCGCGACGAATTCACCCGCGTGCATCTCGAGCTCGAGGTCGTCGACCGCGGAGACCTCGCCGAACTTCTTCGTGAGGTGCTCGAGGACGACCCTCACGCTCATCCCTTCACTCCACCCGCGTAGATGCGCATGAGCTGGTCCTGCGCGAGGACGAAGAGGATGAGGACCGGCGCGATGTAGTACAGACCCACGGCGGTAAGCAGCCCGTAATCGACGAAGCGCCCCTCACCGAGGATGCCTTTCACGAGCGTCGAGAGCGTCTGCTGGCTGCCGCTCGGCATGAACACGAACGGCAGGAGGAACTGGTTCCAGCCTTCGACGAAGAGGAGCACCGCGAGGGCCAGGAGTCCGGGCTTCACGAGCGGCAGCATGATGCGCAGCCAGGTGCGGAACCGGCCTGCGCCGTCGACCAGCGCGGACATCTCGAGGTCCCAGGGCACGTTATCGAAGAAGCCCTTCATGATCCAGATGCCGAACGGCAGCGCGAACGCGGTCTGCACGAGGATGACGCCGACGAACTTGTCGTACAGGCCGAGCGTGCGCAGAACGATGAAGAGCGCGATGAGCAGTGTCACGCTCGGGAAGCTGTGCAGCAGGAGAACGCCGCCCAGCATCAGACGTCGTCCTTTAAAGCGCAGCCGCGAGAACGCGTAGCCGGCCATCGAGGAGATGAGCAGGCCGACGGCCGACGTCGTCGCCGCGAAGATGAATGTGTTCAGCGTGAGCGGCAGGATCGCCGGGCGGTTGCGCATCTGCGGGACGGATTGCGGATCCCAGAGGAAGCGCCAGTTGTCGAAGGT
>VBJD01000023.1 GCA_005887995.1 Chloroflexota bacterium | reverse complement strand
CCGCACGAAGCACAAGACGCAGGTCTTCCTCGCGCCGGTCGGCGACCACTACCGCACGCGGCTGACGCACATCCTCGAGGTGAGCCAGATCGGCCGCTCGATGGCCCGCGCGCTGCGCCTCAACGAGGACCTCGTCGAGGCGATGGCGCTGGGGCATGACATCGGCCACACGCCGTTCGGCCACGTCGGGGAGGAACTGCTCGCGAAGTTCCTGCCCGGCGGCTTCCGTCACAACGAGCAGAGCGTGCGCATCGCCGAGCGCCTCGAGAAGAACGGCAAGGGCCTCAACCTGACGCACGAGACGCTCGACGGCATCCTCAAGCACAGCGCGCCGACGGAAGGCGGCGTCGAGGTCGCGCCGTGGGGCGTGCCCGAGACGCCCGAGGGATGGGTCACGCGGTACGCCGACAAGATCGCGTACCTGCACCATGACATCGATGACGCGATGCGCGCCGGGATCATCGCCGAGGCCGATCTGCCGATGGAGAGCCGCATCGCGCTCGGGAAGGACCGCGCCGAGCGGCTCGACACGATGATCTACGACGTCATCGCGACGTCGTACGGCAAGCCGCAGGTGACGATGAGCGACGAGGTGCTCGACGCCACGAACGAGCTCCGGCAGTTCATGTTCAAGAACGTCTACCTCGCCGGGCCGGCGAAGACCGAGGACCAGAAGGCGCAGGGCCTCCTCTGGGAGCTGCTGCAGTACTTCGAGAAGTATCCCGAGCGCATGCCCGCGGAGCATCAGCGGATCGCGCAGGACGAGGGCGTCAAGCGCGGAGTCGCCGACTACATCGCGGGCATGACCGACCGGTACGCGCTCGACACGTACACGAGCCTCTTCATTCCGGCCGCGTGGGGAGCGTTGTAGCTCGGCATAGTCTGGTCTTCACGCGCGTTGGGTCCGAGGGAGTAGTGGGTGCCTGGTGATTTCGACACCGTCAAGGAGCGCATCGACATCGTCGCGCTCATCGGTGAACGCGTTCCCCTCAAGAAGGCTGGACGGGTCTACAAGGGCCTCTGCCCCTTCCACGTCGAGAAGACACCGTCGTTCCAGGTCGATCCGGAGCGACGCAACTTCCACTGCTTCTCCTGCGATGAGAAGGGTGACGTCTTCACCTGGCTGGAGAAGTGGGAGAACCTCACGCCCGCGGAGGCGTTGAGAACGCTGGCGGACCGCGCCGGCATCGAACTCACAAGCTCACGTCGAACACCTGAGGACAAGGAGCGCGAGGACCGACTGCGCAAGCTAATGGACACGGCGCTCTTCTACTTCACCCAGGGCCTGCGCCATCCGCAGCACGGCAAAGCGGCCTCGGAGTATCTCGCGGGCCGCGGCATCACGGCGGCAACGATCGAGAAGTTCGCGCTCGGCTATGCGCCAGACCTGTGGGACGGCCTGCTGTCCTATCTGAAGAAGAAGGGCTTTACCGAGGAAGAGGGCATCACCGCTGGTGTGCTCCGCGCCGGAGAGCGCGGCGCGTACGACTGGTTCCGCGGCAGGCTCATCGTGCCGATCAGGGACTCGCGGGGACGGGTCATCGCCTTTGGCGGTCGCGCCATGCAGCCGGACCAGCCCGGCAAGTACGTGAATTCGCCAAACACGCCGCTCTTCAACAAGAGCGCGACGCTCTACGGCCTTGACCTCGCGAAGGCAGCGATCCGCCGTGACGACGTCGCGGTGATCGTCGAGGGCTACTTCGACACGATCGCCAGTCACCAAGCGGGCATAACCAACGTTGTCGCATCGATGGGCACCGCGCTCACGCAGGAGCAGTACGTCGTGCTTCAGGACATGAAGCTCGAGCGGATCGTCGTCGCGTTCGACGGTGACGCCGCCGGTCAGCGCTCCGCCGAGCGCCGCGGCCGCGACCTCCTCCCGCTGCTGCAGCGTCACAGCGGTCGAGCGGGCGCGGGCCAGGTCGGGACGCGCGGCTACGGGACGCTCTACGTCACGGTGCTACCGGAGGCGATGGATCCCGACGACCTCGCGCGACGGGAGCCGGCAAAGCTCAAAGCGCTCATCGCCGACGCGTCGTCGCTTCTCGACTTCCTCATCGGCAAGATCCGCGAACGCTCGCGGCTCGACCAATCAGAGGGACGGCTGCGCTACCTGGACGAGGTCGCCGCGCTTCTCGCCGCCGAGCCGGACCCGGTGCGCCGCGAGGTGTATCTCTCGAACGTCGCCAGCGACACCGGTGTCGATCCCGCGTTAGTCCGCAAGAGGGTGGAAGCAGCGCTGCTCGCGCCTCCGCGTCAGGCCCCGGCGGGCCGCCCCGCCTTCGGCACGGACCAGGAGACCTATGACGAGCCCGCTGCGGTCGAAATGAAACAAACGCCCCTGTCCGAGCGTTACGTGATGGCACTATTGACGCGTTTTCCGGAGGAGATCGCGCGCGTAGACCTCGTTCCTGACGACCTGGAAACCCCCGAACTGCGGGATCTCTTGAACCATCTGCGGTCGGGAAAGCGTCCGTTCTCTGACCTGCCGGCTCATCTGGCCGCCACGGCGGCCGCACTTGGCGCTTTTGCGCCTGAGCTCGGCGACGAGACGGACCCCGGTCAAGCGATCGAGATCGCCGCGCAGCGTCTTCGGGAACAGCGTTTGCGGGACCGCCTTGGGGAGGCGCGGGCAAAGCTCGCGCGCACCAAGGACGGCGACGTGGATGCGCTCGGACAGGAGGTCGCTCGCCTCGCGAACGACCTCGCAGCCGTGATGGCACGCGTCGAGCGGCGAACAGTGTTGCAGGGTGAGTCGGATCGAAGAGAGGCCGAATGATGGCAGTTAAGACAAAGGACAAGGACGAAAAGCCGACCGCGGCTCCTGAGCGCACGGGGATCCACCCGGAGCACAAGGAGCAGGCGGAGCGTCTGCTCGCGCGCGGCCGGCAGCAGGGCTACGTCACGCAGGAGGACATCGTCCGCGCGATGCCCGACGCGGAGCCGGGCGAGGTCGAGGAACTGCTCCTCGCGCTCGACGACAACAACGTCGAGATCCTCGAGGCCGAGCGAGGCCCCAACTGGGCCCAGGTCAAAGAGGAAGAGGAAGAGGCCGAGGAGATGCAGCGCGAGGACGCCATCTCGGCGGTCCTCGCGAGCGACCTCATCAGCGTCGACGACCCGGTCCGGATGTACCTCAAAGAGATCGGCAAGGTCCCGCTCCTCACCGCGGAGGAGGAGGTCAACCTCGCGAAGTCGATCGAGCTCGGCGAGCAGGCGCTCGTGTCGCCGGCGCTCTCGTCCGTCCACCTCTACGAGCTGGGCGTCGAGATGAAGAAGCGCATGGCGGTCGGCCGTCCGAAGGAGTTCGTCGACGAGGCGACGCGGTTCACGAACAAGTCGCTCCGCTACACGCTGAACGACGAAGAGGGCGGCAAGGAGCTGCGGCGCCTCACGAACCGTCTTCTCAAGCTGCGCGACCCGCTGAAGGCGGAGTCGAACAGCAAGGAGATCTCGACCGAGGCGAAGGTCCTCATCGACGAGACCGTCGCGCTCATCGATACCGCGCGCCGCGATCCGGAGCGCCTCGCCTTCCGCATCTTGCCGCAGTACGCGAAGATCCACGGGCCGGCCGAGGGCGCGGAGCGTCTCGGCGAGCTCGTCATGCTCGGGCAGGAAGTCCGCGATGCGCTCGTGAAGCATCTCGACAAGCTCGTCGTCGCTGACCCGGACGAGCAGCGCGGCCTGCGCCGTCTCGCCGACGAGCTCATCCAGAAGGGCGACGACGCGCGGCACAACCTGACCGAGGCGAACCTCCGTCTGGTCGTGTCGATCGCGAAGAAGTACATCGGCCGCGGCATGTCGTTCCTCGACCTCATCCAGGAGGGGAACATCGGTCTCATCCGCGCGGTCGAGAAGTTCGACTACCGCAAGGGGTACAAGTTCTCGACGTACGCGACGTGGTGGATCCGCCAGGCGATCACGCGCGCGATCGCCGACCAGGCGCGCACGATCCGCATCCCGGTCCATATGGTCGAGACGATCAACAAGCTCATCCGCGTCTCCCGCGGCCTGCTCCAGGAGCTCGGCCGCGAGCCGACGGCGGAGGAGATCGCCGAGCGCATGCTCATCACGCCGGACAAGGTCCGCGAGATCGTGAAGGTCTCGCAGGAGCCCGTCTCGCTCGAGACGCCGATCGGCGAGGAAGAGGATTCGCACCTCGGCGACTTCATCCCCGACAACCAGGCGCTCGCACCAAGCGACGCGGCGAGCCACAAGCTGCTCAAGGAGCAGGTGGAGAGCGTGCTCGAGGGGCTCACGCTCCGCGAGCGTCGTGTGCTCCAGCTGCGGTTCGGCCTCGAGGACGGACGCACGCGCACGCTCGAAGAGGTCGGCCGCGAGTTCAACGTGACCCGCGAGCGCATCCGCCAGATCGAGGCGAAGGCGCTCCGCAAGCTGCGCCACCCGTCTCGCAGCCGCAAGCTGAAGGACTACCTCGAGTAGGTCACCGCACTTGTCTTGTCACGAAGGGCGCCGCAAGGCGCCCTTCTTCATTCCGTCGCGAGGATCAGCGCTTGGACGTGCCGAAGCGCTCGAAGCTCGTGAGCTCGGACATGGGCTTGCGGCCGCGTTTTGGTCCGTACGGACGCGGATCATCCCTCGACTTCGGCTTGCCGACCATGACGATCTGCCGGGCGGTCTTTCCGGCTGGGATTCCGAGGAGTTTCTTCGCCGCGGTCTGATGTTCTTCCTCGCCGAACCACGCGACGCCCGAGCCGTAGCCCAGCACTGTTGCGCCGGTCATGAGCCGCTCGGTCACGCGGCCCTCGTCGTACGCCTCGCTCATCGGGCTTTCGCCGTCGAGCACGATCGCGATACCGACCGGCGCGCCGGCCGCCCAGTTGATGTTCGGCCGCATCGCGGCGAGTTTGCGCAGCGTCTCGCGATCGCGGACCACGATGAAATGCCATGGCTGCGAGTTGCGCGAGCTGCCAGTCCAGCGCGCAAGCTCGAGCAACTTGTCGATCACATCCTCGGGCACTGGTTCGTCGGCGTACTGGCGGATCTGCGATACGCGGCGGATCGGTCGGAGCGCGTTCACGAGGGCCGAGCATACGCGGACGCTGCGGTGCGATGATGCGCCGGTGAAAGAGATCGACCCGGGCGAGCTCGAGCGGCTGGGATCTGCACTGCGGTTGGCCGAGTCCGCGCTTGAAGAAGCACTCGAGGCGGCCGAGAACTTGGGTAACTTCGATCGGCGCTTCGACGTCCCACGCGCGATCGCCGGCGCGCAACGGCTCGTGCAGAACGCGAATGAGGCGGTCGACGCGGCGCGGGAGAAGTCGCCCTAGAATCGGGACGTGCGCGAGCTCGTTGGCAAGCGGCTTCTCGACGTAGACGTCGGTTAGATCGCCGTGCGCGCCCGGGCGTACTCCCGGGCGATCATCGACATCGGTGCCGGTGACGGCCGTTATCCCCTGCACGTTGCTCGCACGTGTCCGGACACGTTCGCGATCGCTCTCGAGCCATCGCTGGATGCCGTCCGAGATGCCGCGCGCTCGCTGACGCGACGCCCGCTGTCGAACGTCGCGCTCCTCATCTCCTCGGTCGAAGCTGCGACGCTTGATGGCATGGCGGATGAGGCGACCATCCACTTCCCGTGGGGCACGCTCCTCGCGGCTGTGCTCGGAGAGCGCGCTGATGTGCTGTCGGCGGTCGCGCGGCAACTGAAACCGAGC
The DNA here is from genome assembly GCA_005887995.1 of Chloroflexota bacterium. Classification (GTDB taxonomy): domain Bacteria; phylum Chloroflexota; class Limnocylindria; order P2-11E; family P2-11E; genus CF-39. The sequence goes on along the minus strand of VBJD01000023.1, from coordinate 1,850 downwards.
GCTCCGCTGCGCATCCTCGTGTCAGCCGTCGATCGCGACGGCCGCACGCCACTGAGCATCGCGTCGCTCGAAGAGCTGCGCGGACCTTACGCCGACGCGGGTCTCGACATCTGCGAGATCCGCGCGGCGTCGCGCGCGGACGTCGAAGTGGCGCGCTCCTCGTGGGGCAAGCGACTCGACGCCGGTCGAACACGTCCGGGATTCGTGATCCGGTGTGTGCGGCGCGGCGACGAGGCGGCTAGTGTTCTTGCGAGCGGAGGACCGGATGAGCGATCACGAACCTCACATCGATGAGAAACCGCGGATCGAGGAGCATCGCGTCTTCGCGCTGCTCGCGCTGCCGATCCTCGGTATCTCGATCCTCATCATCATCCTGATCGCGACCCTCGGGACGAAGTGACCTTCGCCGCCCGGCGTAGCGGCTTTGCCTTGGCCAGCTGCCAGTCGACATCCTTTAGCAGCTCATCGCGCAGGATCGGCTCGAGCACGCGCACGTAGTCCACGAAACGCGTCTGGATGAGCGTCGCGTACGCATCGTCGATCTCCCGCAGCGGGAACGCTTGCCACACGCGCGTCCAGCCCTTGTCCCACTGCTCGATCTGTGCGTCATCGCCCAGCGCGCGCCTGACCTCCGCCGCCCGCGAGCGGAACGCGCCGTAGAGACGCGCGTTCGTGAGCGCGTCCGCTTCGAAGTGCAGGCCCAACTCGAGGACCTTCGCGGAGTGGCGCACCCAGATCTCGTAGTGCAGCGCCCTGTTGCCGTACCAGGCCTTGGCCATCCAACTGGTCGCGCTCCAGTTGAACGTCCTCAGGTCCACCGGGAGCTCCGCGCGCATGAGCGGAGGGATCGCGCGGAAGACGCCGTGAAAGTCGGCCCTCATAGCACGCGTGAGATCGCGTCATCGGTCGCCATCAGCTGGACCATTTCGTAGAATGGGCTGACAAATCCTTCCGCGGTAGATCAACGGTAGATCGGCGCCCTGTTAAGGCGATGGTTGGAGGTTCGAATCCTCCCCGCGGAGCCGAGAAAGAGGACCTTCGACCAGGGACGGCCCTTTTGTCTTGACGTTCTATTGCACCGCGCGTCCGATAGAACTAATGTTCGATCATGCTCACATGCGTGAATTGCAGAGCCGAATTCGAACCCTATCCGACGATCAACGGCCAGAAGCTCAATCTCCATGACCGTAAGCGGTGCCTCGACTGCCTTCCTCTGCGGCGACTCAAGTCACCGCGTCGGAAGGTCGTTCGTCCGTACGGGACAAAGATCTGTGCTGCGTGCGGAAGCCGTTTCCCGACGCGCGCTGTCATTGATGGCAAAGTCCGCGTCCTAAATCGGCGGAAGTTCTGCCTCGCGTGCTCGCCATTTGGCCTCCACAACCGATCGCTGACGCCACCAGGGGACATCGGTCCGCAAGCGCTTGCGGAGTGGCGCCGAAAGCGCCGGAACGCGAAGACGTATCGCTACCAGAAGAAAAAGCGCCGCTCGAACAAATTACGGCTGATCGAGCTATTCGGTGGTGCCTGCATCGCGTGTGAATACAGCGCCACGCCTGCGACTCTTGAGTTCCATCACCGCGACGCAGCGACGAAAGACTTCAGCATCGGGGGCTTCAGTGGGTCCTGGGACCGCCTCGTCGCGGAGGCGCAGAAATGTGATTTGCTGTGTGCGAACTGCCATCGACGTCGACATCTTGAGGAGAAGCTGCCGCTCCGCAATCAGGCGACGGCGCGTGAACGACTCGAACGCAAGTCCCGCGCGGTCGCACTCAAGGGCAGCGTTTGCGGAACCTGCGGTCGTTCGGGCCCGTCCGTGCTGTTCGAGTTCCATCACACAAACGCGAGCGAAA
>VBJD01000022.1 GCA_005887995.1 Chloroflexota bacterium | reverse complement strand
CGAAATCGACCCGCCCGACTCTATATCCACACGCGCAACCGTAGCGCCGGTGCGGCGAACGGTCACGCCGCCTGGCGTGAATCCTTAGACGGTGCGGGGTCGCCACGGCTTGTGCTCGTGCGCGAGCCAGACCAGCTCGGGGTCGAGCGCGCGCACCCGCAGCTGGCCTTCGGTGTGCGGCTCGTCGAGCTCGCCGAACCAAACCGCCACGTCGCCTCCGACGACGACCGGACGCCCGCCAGTCTCGACGACGACCACCTGCATGCCGCGTGTGTGGCCCGGCGCCGGAATGAGCCGGAGCCCGGGTAGCAGCTCGAGTTCGCCGTCGACCGGCACGTACCGTACGCCGGGCGCCTCGACCCACTCGCGAATGGTGTAGTCATCCTCGCTGCGCGCGTCGTCGAGCTCCCGACGCTGGACGTAGATCGGCCTGCCGGAGAAGAGGTGGTTGCCGCCGCAGTGGTCGAAGTGCAGGTGTGTGTTGACCACGATGTCTATGCCGGCGAGGTCGAAGTCCTGCTTGCCCAAGGGACGGAGGCGGGGATCGAGGTCGGCCACCGCCGGGTGCAGCTCCGTCAGGCCGGTGTCGACCAGCACGCGCGCATCGGGATGGTCGATGACGTGCACGTAGACCGGCATCCGCTCGCCCTCGGCGAACAGGTCGGCAACGCGGACTGGTGTGATGCTGATTGAGGCGGGGGCGTTCATTAAGTACCGACCGCCGCGGTGGTGGCTGATATGTGAGTCAATTTAGCGAATCGCGGCGTGCGCGATTCTCGCTACCGCGAAGGCGGGCTGGCTCCGTGGGTTTTCGTGGCAGCGCGAGTCACCTACATCGACCTGTAGAGCCTGAAGAGCTGAGGGACGTCGCCAGTCATCTTCGCTCGCAGCTCCGGGCTCAACTCGCCCAGCAGCTCCCCCGAGACCGAAGCCGTCGCGATGATCGGCTCCATGAGCGCCGCGAGGTGCTCCCCGTGCTCGATCAACGCCTGCGAGTCCCGGAACCGCTCGATGACGATGGCTTCCGACTCGTCATCGTTGAAGTAGGTGTCGTACTGCAGCGTGCCGGTGTCCTGCGCGCGCACGATCTCCATCGCCCTAGCCGAGAGCCGCTTGAACTCCTCGACCTTGCCCTCGTGAAACTTGAACCGCACGATCCCAAGAAGCTCACTCATGAGTGGCACGCCACCCACGCCGATGCCTGCGCCTGCCGTCCCATAGCCCTCCTAGCGGTCGCTTCAGGTCGCGACCTGCCCGCCGCACTCATCCAAGACTATTGACCACTGAGACCATTGCTCTAAATCGAGGACGCGGACAGTCGAGACCATTGTTCTAGTTGAACCATGTGTCGCAGCCAGGACCTGCGGAAATGCGGTGGTGACGCATCGCGAAGATCAACGACGGCTGAGACCACTGCCTCCGGAATGAACTACCGGTATGACGAACCCGCAGGTGGTGGAGTGGACCACGTCTGCGTTCGGCGCGATCATCTGCGCTCCCACCTCGACAGCAAACCCGGCAACCGGCATCGCCGCCTCGCTGTCCAGCCGAAGCATGCGCTGCGCATGTGTTACTGTGTCGCGCATGCAAAAGATGATCCAAATCCGAAATGTCCCTGAAGCGACGCATCGCACACTGAAGGCTCGCGCGGCCCAGCGTGGCCTCAGCCTGTCCGACTACCTGCTCGCTCAGGTCCAGCAGCTCGCGGACCTGCCGACCATCGAGGAGCTCAACGCGCGTATCCGCACGCGCAAGCCGGTCCGCGGATCGTCGGCGAAGGCGATTCGTCGCTGGCGCGACGCCAGCTGATCGTCCTTGACGCTTCCGCAGCCGTCGATCACGTGCTGCGACGAGATGCCTTCGAGGCGATCGCGGCGCGGCTGGAGGAGTCCGCGTCGAGCATTCACGCCCCGCATCTCATCGACCTCGAGGTCATCGGCGCGATGCGGCGACTCGTCATGCAGCGGTCGGTGACGATCGAGCGGGCCGAGGAAGCACTGCGGGACTTCGCCGCGATCGCGATCGTGCGTTACCCGGCGGGCGGCCTGACCGACCGCATTTGGCAGCTGCGCCTGAACATGACCGTCTTCGATGCCGCGTACGTCGCACTTGCGGAGGCACTCGATATCCCGCTCGTGACGACGGACGCTCGCTTGGCGCGCGCGCCCGGTCATCGCGCCAAGGTCCAAGTCATCAGATAACCGAATTGGTCCGTCAGACCATCGTCCCGTCGTACTACGGACGCCGGATGCGCCGCCAGGCCAGCATGGCTAACCCGATGGCCGCGAGCGGCACGAGGATGAGGTGGATCTCGCGCGCCGCTCCGACGACGCGCGCGGACGACAACCCGAACCCGATGCCCAGCACCGACAGCACATACGCGATCCAGTAGAGCGCGCGGCCCTCGCGCAGCGCGGCCGCGACCAGCAGGACGCCGATCACGGCCTCGCCCGCTCCCGCCTGCCAGATCGGTTCGGCGAAGTAGAAGTCGAGCGCTCCGAACGAGAGACGGAGACCGAAGTTCTGCAGAGACGAAGCGAGGAACACGACCCCGTAGGTCGCGGTGAGCGCGCGAAGCCAGCGATCCGAGCTAGTCGACAAAGCGACGCTGCCTGATGAGGAGGCCCGCGGCCACTATGAGCCCGGCGAGCAGGCTGACGTGGTAGACGACGTCGCCGGATTCGCCACGGGGAATGGTCAGCGTAAGTCCGTAGATAGTGCCGAAGAGCGCGAGCAACGTCGCGGCCACTGCGAATAGCCACGCGCGCGCCCACGACAGGAACGCCGCGACAGCCGTGATGGCCAGCACGATGCCAAGGACCGCCTCCGGCGGCGCCGCACCAGGGAAGGGATCGATCGGACCGAGCAGGTTTGCGTGCACCGCCGATGCCGCGAGGAGCGTCAATGCCGCCACGGACATCAGCGCCAGGATGAACGTTCTCACGGTGTGACCCGCTCCCGGATCAACCGGCCGCGCGCCGCTTCACCGACCGACATGCCCACGCCGATGAGCGGAACGCCGGGGCCGTCCGTGCCACTTGACAGGTCCACCCTCGCCGCTGTATTAAACCAATTAGTTAAATAACGACAGGAGCATGTAGTGGCGGTGGACCGGCTGAGCCTCACGTTCGGCGCCCTGGCCGATCCGACGCGGCGCGCGATCCTCGCCCGTCTTGCGAAGGGCGGCGCGTCGGTGACCGAGCTCGCGGAGCCGTTCGACATGAGCCTCCCCGCCGTCAGCAAGCACCTGAAGGTGCTCGAGCGCGCGGGCCTCGTGTCGCGCGGGAAGGAGGCGCAGTGGCGGCCGGCGGCGCTCGAGGCGGGGCCGCTCAAGGAGATCGACGCGTGGGTCGAGCGCTATCGCGTGATCTGGGAGCAACGACTCGATCGACTGGACGACTACCTGAAGGAACTGCAACAGAAGGAGAAGCGACATGGCCGCAAGGGATAACGTCGTGGAAGTGCCGACCAAGGAGCTCGTCATCGAGCGCGTCTTCGACGCGCCGCGCGAGCGTGTCTTCGATGTGTTCACACAGCCCGAGCACCTGCAGAAATGGTGGGGGCCGATGGGCGTAGGCATCCCCCTCGCCAACTTCGAGGCGCGTCCCGGCGGGAAGATCTTCATCGCCGAGCGCGCTCCAGACGGCGGAATGAACTTCATCGCCGGCGTCGTGCGCGAGATCGAGCGGCCTTCGCGGGTTCTCTTCGCGATCCACTTCGCCGATGCGGACGGCAGGCGTGTCGCACCGCCGGCCCACAGCGGGCTCGGCGATACCTGGGACGACGACATCGTCACGCTCGTGACGTTCAGCGCCGAAGGTCGGCGCACGCGCATGACCATCCGCACCGTGTCGGGCTTCACGGCCGAGTGGGGCGAGAAGGCGCGCTTTGGCTGGGCCGAGGCGCTCGACAAGCTCGGCTACGCGGCCGTCGACGACATGACGGTCATTCCTGCGGGCGACCGCGAGATCGTGATCACGCGCACGTTCAACGCACCGCGCGCGCTCGTCTACCAAGCGCTCACGAACCCGGAGCACGTGAAGAAGTGGTGGGGTCCGCGTCAGTACGGCGCGGCGAGCGCGATCGGCGCGTTCCGCGCCGGGGGACGCTACCGCTACGCGCAGAACGGACCGAGTGGCGAGGTGGCGTTCTCGGGTGAGATCCGCGAAGCGTCGCCCGAGCGCATGGTCTACACGGAGGAGTTCGAGGCCATGCCCGGCCACGGTGCCGTCACGACGGTCAGGCTCGATGAGCGCGACGGGAGGACGTACCTGTCGCTCCGCTCGGTCTATCAGTCGAAGGAGGACCGCGACGCGGTCATCGCCTCAGGCATGGAGTGGGGCGCCCGTCTTTCGTACCTGCAGCTTGACGAGGTCATCGCCTCGCTCGGAAAGGCAGCGTGACGACGACCGGCTGCGGCCTTCGTCGTTGGTCAAGCGGACGAACCCATGAGACGCGTCGCTATGCCTTCTTCGCGTACGCCTTCACGCCGGTCCAGTCGATGAGGATGCATGGCTCGTTGCCGACGGTCCACGCGTCGTGGCCAGCTGTCGCGATCATGACATCACCTGGGCCGTATTCGATCTGTGTGCCGTCGTTCGCCTTGACGATCATCCGGCCAGAGAGCACGTAGGCGGTGTGGTTGGCCTGGCAGCTGTCGGTGCCGGCGATCGGCTTCACGTTCGACGACCACTTCCAGCCCGGCTCGAAGGTCCCTCGGCCGACGGTGGCTTCGCCGATAGTGACGACCGCCATGTTGCCTTTGCCTTGGAACGGTCGGGTCTCATCGGGTTTGTTGAGATTCTTCTGTGCGAGCGTCATCTGATCCTCCATGTTCGTGGGTTGGCCGTCCGATACCGCCGAACGTGCCGCTCGCAGGTGTAGGCGCGCGTGGAGGAACGGTCAAATCGGGGACGGCAACCTACACACGGTCGGTCAGACCACGTCCGAAGCGCTGACACGGCGGATGGAGCTACGGCCCGACTTGAAGGACGATGCCGGTGTCCGCTCCGTCGACGATGAGCCGCCAGCAACTGTCGGCGAAACCAATTGGCTTGACGAACAGCTTGAACGCTGCACCGTCCCACGGCGTCGCACGAACGCCGGCCGGCGTCGGGCGAGCCTCCGCCGCGACCGTGTAGGCGACCCAGGTCGCGGGAGCGCTCGTTCCGATCTGTCGGAATTCGACCGCGACCTTCTGGCCCACAATGCTGCCTCGGCGGACCATCATGAACACGTCGCCGAGCGAAACCGCCGACGCGCTGCCGTACGTCCGATCAATGATCCCCGTCGCGCCGTCCGACGTGATGACTCCGAACGCATCCGCGCTGCGCGTTCGCGGGCATGCAACTCCGGGCCGTGCCTGAACATTGTGGACGATGATCTCCTGAATCCGTCGCATGTCGGGGCTCGGCTCGGTCTCCGTTCCGGGGATCGGAGCCCCGTACGTGATGACGTCGAGCACACGAGCCGCATCAACCGGCGTGAAGAGGTGCCGCGCGAGGTACGTGCCAGCGCCTTGTGGCCCTGACCAGCTCGCGCGGCCAATCACCTCGCGCATGTCTCGGGCAGCTGGGACGCGCGCCTGCGAGACGAAGCTGAGGTTTCCGTCGACGAACCGCGTGCGAACAAGGTCATCGACGGACGAGCTGCCCCAGATCCACATGGAGAGCGAAGGCGCGCCAGCTGAGTTCGATCCCTTCTCCACGAACTGCAGGATCTGCGGCGGATCCGCATCGGGGCGGTCACTCTTCCCCACCGTGTCGAGGGTCTTCTCCCATCCAGGCGGCAACGGAATCGCGATGTCGTAAGCGGTCAGTCGTTGCCAGTCGGACGGAACGGTCGGCGGCGCAGGCGTTGGAGTTGACGCGGCGGCATGCAGGGCCTGCTGCGACTCCGATCCACAAGCCGACGTCGCGATGGCCAGCGCGAAACAGAGTGCTGCCCGGCGCACGTCTCCATTACAACAAGCGGAACGAGAGGTTCCCGTCTCGCCGGTGCTATTGCGAATGGCTAGGGTGGAGCGGTTGCGCATCGCCATCGGCGGCGTCCACATCGAGTCGAGTACGTTCTCGCCGCACCGCAGCACCGCCGTTGACTTCGACGTCCGCCGCGGCCCGGAGCTGCTGGCCCAATACCAGGACCTGCCCGCGGGCATCGTTTGGGTCCCGCTCGTTCACGCGCGCGCGTTGCCGGGCGGTGTCGTCGAACGCTCGTTTTACGACGCGATCGCGACGGAGCTGTTGGAACGTCTCCGCGACGCGGGGCCGCTGGACGGCGTCTTCCTCGACATCCACGGCGCGATGAGCGTCGAAGGGATGACCGACGTCGAGGGCGCCATCGTGACCGCGGCGCGCGAGATCGTCGGTCCCGACGTCCTGATCTCCGCGGCGATGGATCCGCACGGCAACGTCTCGCGCGACTTCATCCGCTCGGTCAATCTCGCGACATCGCACCGCATGTCGCCTCATGAAGATGCGCCGCTCACCAAGCGGCGCGCGATTCGTAATCTCGTCGAGTCTCTACGCGACGGGATTCGCCCGCTGCGCGCGTGGTGCCGCGTGCCGGTCCTACTACCGGGTGAACGCGCCTGCACGCGCGACGAGCCGGCGCGCTCGATCTACGGATCGCTGCCGAGATACGAACTGGCCGACGGCATCATCGACGCCGCGATCTGGATCGGCTACGCATGGGCAGACGAGCCACGTTGCGGCGCTGCGGTCGTTGTGAGTGGCACCGATCGCGACGCGATCGCCATCGCGGCCCGTGAGATCGCGCAGTCCTACTGGGCAAACCGAGCGGCGTTCTCTTTCAGCACCGCAGCGGGCGATGCGGATTGGGCGATCGCCACGGCACTGGCCGCGCGGGACCGTCCGTTCTTCATCAGCGATTCGGGCGACAACCCGACCGCCGGCGGTGGTGGCGATGCCGTCTTCATGCTCGAGCGGCTTCTCGCGAACGAGTCGCTGCTGTCGGGGCGCGCCACCGCGATCTGGGCGAGCGTCGTCGACCCGTCGGTGGTCGCGAAATGCGTCGCCGCGGGCGAAGGCGCGACGCTCGACGTGCGCATAGGCGGAGTGTTCGGCTCGAACGGCGGCGCGTCGCTTCGCGTGCGGTCGCGCGTCGAGCGACTGCGCCGAGCTGATCACGTCGGCGGGGACATCGCCCTCCTCCGCTGCGGCGGCGTGCAGGCGATCGTGACATCACGCCGCAAGCCGTACCACCTGATCTCTGACTTCACGGATCTCGGCGTCGCGCCAGAGCGGCTCGATCTGATCGTCGTGAAGATCGGTTACCTCGTCCCCGAGCTCTTCGCCGCGGCGAAAGGCTGGGTGATCGCATTGACGCCGGGCGGGGTCGATCAGGACATCGTGC
>VBJD01000021.1 GCA_005887995.1 Chloroflexota bacterium | reverse complement strand
CCGCGGTCCATGAACGAATCGTGCACTCCGACGCGCTCGCCGCTGCCGACCGCATCCGCGTAGCTGTCGGCGGTCGACAGCGCGGCGCCGCGCGCGCGCAGGATGCGAATGGTCGCCGTCGATGATTCGAAGCGTGCGGCCTCGCCCGGCACGCCACCGGTCGCGACGGTCCACCCCGGTGGCAGCACGACGTCGAAGCCGAGACCCTCGAAGCGCGTTCCGACCGCCGGCGCCGTCCCGAACTGCGGCACGAGCTGCGGTGCGAGCGCGTAGCTGAGGAAGCGCATGCGCGAGACCTGGTCGCCGAGGACGAACGCGCCGAGTGCGGAAACCAGCACGAACGCCACGGCCGCGACCGCGGGCGGCAGGATCGCGCGGATGTTGAGACCGACGCCGATGAGCACGCGGACGGCGAGAACGAGCACGAGCCCCGCCGCGAGCGTGAGCGTGAAGTCAGCGGGCACCACCGTGACGATCAGTCCCGCGGCGGGCACGAGCAGCAGCGGGGCGAAGGCGAAGGTGACCGCGGTGAACAGCTGATCGAGCGTCCCGCCGCGCTGCCGCATGAGCCGTACGGCCCAGCTCGCGATCCACGCGACGATCGCGGCGGTCACGGCGAGCCGGACGCCGAGCAGGAACGCGTCGATGATCATCCGCGCCACGTAGCCGGCCGGGTTGATGCCCTTGGACGCGAGGACGAGCAGGTCGATGCCCACCGACAGCCCGACCCCCGAGACGAGCGCGACGAGCACGCCCGCGAGGCCGTAGTGCTCGCGCGCGAGATCGCGCGCGAACTCTCGTGGGCGCACGAGCGAGCGCCAGATCTCGCCTCTGAACCAGGCGAGCTCGCTCGTTGATTCCACTGACCTCACGGTACCGAGCCGGCCGAACGGGCGTTCGCGAAATGCAGTGTGATTGACAAAAAGGAGCGACCCCCGGGCCCGGGGGTCGCTACATAGTCGCTCTGATATCCGAAGCTCCGTTGGAACGATCGGCTTCAGGCCTCACTTCCGGCCTCGATGTGGCGTGATCGCGCAAACACGCGATCGTCTTTTTCCACTCGTATCCGCCGCTCGTTCCCAGGGTCGTGCCCCCTTCCGCTGGGGGCGTCGTCAATCGACCTGGAAGACTCCGAACATCTTGTGCAGCCGGACCATGACACCTCCTGTGCGTTGGTGGTGGTCTTTCTGCTCCGTTCCGCGGAACACCTCTGTTGTGACACCGTCCGCTGGTGGAGTCAAGAGGCCAATGCGTTAAGGGCGGCTTGAAAAAAGTGGTAGCGAACAGCCGAGCTACTGCCGGCCGCGCATGAGCGTCCGGATGTGTTCGGGCACGCGACGGACGTCGGGCCACCACGACTCGTCCTCGTCGGCCGCGCCGGCCGCCGCGGCCTCGACGAGCAGCGCGACCGCTCCGCGGAGATCCGAGAGCCGCACGATCTCGGGGACGAACTCGTCCGAGTCGTCGGCCATGTTGTGGTAGTTGACGTTTGGCAAGGCGATCGCCGTCGTCGTCCAGCCCATCCGCACGAACGCCGACGATTCGCACGTCCCGCCGGTGAGGAGCGCGCGCTGCGTCGGGATACCGGCCGCGGCGAGCCGCTCGCGCCCGACGCGGAGGAACTTCTCGCCGTCGTTGCTGAAGGTGTTGTAGATGTCGCCCGGCCGGACGACGACGCCTGCGCCCGGTCGCGCCGTCGCGAGCGCGCGGCTCGCCTCGAGTGATACGACGACGCATTCGCGCGGCACGAGTCCGTCCTCCGCGACAAGGCGCGCGCCGTACAGACCCGTTTCCTCGGCGCGGGTGAAGACCGCGTGCACGTCGTGCGGCCGCCCGTCGTCCTTCAGCGCCGCGAACGCGAGCACGATGACGGCGCAGAGCGCGAGATCGTCGGCCGCCCGGAGGCGCAGCTCGTCGCCGCGTGCCTCAAGGCTGGGTATGTCGATGACCGCGAACTGCCCGGCGCGCAGCTCGCGATCCGCGCGGATGCGGCAGTTGCCGAGAGAGTTGTGGTCGACGTCGGGCGCGCGCGTCCAGTCGTCGAGGACCGCGCCGAAGGGGTCGCCGCCGTCGTCATCGTGCACCGTCACGCGCACCTCTCGCGCGAAGAGCTGCTCGTAGAAACCACCGAGGACCCGTGCGCGGCCCTCGCGACCGCGCGCGCTCGTGATGTCGAACGCCGGGTGGTCGGTGTGCGCGACGAGCGCGAACGCATGCGCGGCGTTCCCACGATGCGTGCGTGCGTGGAGCTGGCCGTACGCGTCGAGATTCGTCGCGATGCCGAGCGTTCGAAGCTCGCTCTCGATCGCGCGGATGACCTGGCGCTCGTGGTACGGCGCCGTCGGCGCAGAGGCGATGCGCTCGACGACCGCGAGCGTGCTCTGCGCATCCGGCAAGCGCGCCATCTGTCGCGAGGATATCGTCACCGCCGGTGCTCACCCTCTACGACACGCGTCGCCGCAGGGCAGTGCCGTTCCGTTCTCGCTCCTCGCTCGTCACGGTGTACGTCTGCGGCGTCACGCCGTACGACACGACCCACCTCGGTCACGCCCGGACGTTCCTCATCTTCGACGTGCTCGTGCGTCTTCTCGAGGCCCGCGGCCAGCGCGTGCGCTACGCGCAGAACATCACCGACATCGACGAGTCGATCCTGCAACGCGCGGCGCGGGATCACATCGACTGGCGCAAGCTCGGACGGCGCGAAGAGCGGAAGTTCCTCGCCGACATGCGCGCGCTCGGCTGGCGCGAGCCCGACGAGATGCCACACGCGACGCGCGAGATCGCGTCGATGCTTCGCCTCGCGACACGCCTCGAGCGACGCGGCAAGGCCTACGTGGCCGAAGGCGGCGGTCTGTACTTCGACGTCTCGACGTTTCCGCGGTTCGGCGAGGTGAGCCATCTCTCGCCGGCGCGGATGCGCGCGATCAACGCGACGCAGGACGATGCGGCGCTCGACGAGCCGAGGCGCCGGTCGCCGCTCGATTTCGCGCTCTGGCGCAGCGTGCCGGACGGCCCGACGTGGCCGAGCCCGTTCGGCCGCGGACGGCCTGGCTGGCACCTCGAGTGTTCGGCGATGTCCGAGGAGTACCTCGGCCTGCCGATCGACATCCACGGCGGCGGCAGCGACCTCGTGTACCCACACCATGAGTGCGAGACCGCGCAGAGCGAGGCGGCGCACGGAGTGAAATTCGTCCGCCACTGGGTGCACGCCGCGCCGGTCCGTCTGGACGGCAAGAAGATGTCGAAGTCGCTCGGGAACATGGTCTTCGTGCGCGACGTGCTCGAGGACACGACGCCGCAGGCGCTGCGCATTTATCTCCTCGACCGCCATTACCGCCGTGCATTCGATCACGATGAGGCACGGCTCGCCCGCGCGCGCAGACGCGCGGTTCGGCTCGCCGCCACCCTCGGTGTCGGCCCCGTCGGTCCGCTCGAAAGAGACGCCGCGACGCGCGGTGTGCTCGACGCTCTCGACAACGATCTCGACACCGCCGCCGCGATCCGCGGGCTTGAGCGGGCGGCGCGCAGCACGAACGACGGCGCGAAGCGCTCGCTGCGCTACGTCGCGCAGCGCATCCTTGGCGTCATCTAGGAGCGCCGGCCGTCGGCATCGGCGCGTTCAGCGTTCCGAACATGCCCGTCAGGTCGCGCTCGCACGCCGTGCGGAAGAGATCCGCCAAGAGCGGGTGACACCGGTCGTTCGCGTACCACGTGGGCCCACCGACTTCCGTGAGGCGCTGCCATAGCGCGTCGCGGAACCCATACGCCTGGTACAACGCGAGTGCGTAGAACGGCTGCAGTCCGAGGAAGAACAGCATTCGCGTGAGGGCGAGATGCGGGGATATCTCGATGCCGGTCTCGCGTCTGTAGATCTCGACGAACTCCTTCTCGTAGTCGATCGCGCCGGAGAAGACCTTGTACTCGTACAGGACGTGTATGGCTTGGAGCCGAGCCGACAACATGTCGCCGAAGCGCATACGGGCGAGTGATTCGTCGTCGAACGTGACACCCGCGAACTCGCGGAGCCACCCAGGTTCACTCGCCACGGTCCCGAACGTGATGCCGAAGCCCTCGGTGATGGCCTGATCGTCGCCGAACAGGTCGAAGGGCCGATCTGGGCCCACCGTGAAGTGCAAACCATGTCCGAACTCATGCAGCAGCAAGACGTACTCGAACGAGTCACCTGTGGGCTGGCTCGTCACGCGCACATCTCTCGGCGGATCGATGCGACCGCAGAGCGCGCCAGCGAGCTTGCCTGGACGTGGCACGAGGTCGATGGGTATGCGTTGGGCCTCGGCGCCGAACCCCCACGTCGCGGCGGTGCGACGGACCGCGGAGTCGGAAGCGACGGCGCCCGCCGGAAGAGGCACGCCGCGGATGGGAAACGCGGTAAAGGTCGTCGTCCTCCCGCGCCCGTCTCGCCGTTGCCACTCGGCGGCTTCCCTGAGGAAGCCATCGCGTGTGGACGCGAGATACGTCTCCGCGTGTCGGAGCCAGGCGCGGACGTCGCCGTACACGGCGCTGACGAGCTCGGACTGCGTACGAAACCGCAGTGCCGCGCGGATCGAGCCGTACTCGTCGAGCCACTGGCGCTGCGCGGCCGCGAGCTGCTCGAGGCCAGGGACGAGGGCCGTACCGATGCGGCGTCGTTCGTCGTCGGTCGACGCTGCACGCCATGCAGCCAACGCGCGGCCGATGGGTACCTTCTCGCCGCCGTCGTAGGTGACGACGGTACCCAGCCGCGCCGCGACGAGGTGATCGTTCGCGTCGACGAGTCGCGACGTGATGAACATGCTGAGCAGGGCACGCGCGTACGTAAGGTCCCCCGCTTCAAGGGCGGTCTGGAAGAGCCGACCGTCGTTGAGCTCCGGATAACGACCGTGGATCGTCCGGTCGCCGACGGTGCGTTCGCCGCTCGAGCGCAGATACAGGTCGAGCGAAATCTCACGCCGGTACGCCTCGATCCCCTCGACGTGTGGCCGCAGGTACCCAGGGATGCTGCCACGCATGGAGCGGAATCCTACGCGCGGTGTGGCGGCGTACCGTACGCGCGATGATCGGCGCGCTTGCGATTCCCGAAGCGGGCAAACGCGCGACGGGCTCGTTCACGTTCGCGGACGACCCGGGCCTCGCGAAATACCAGTGGCCGTACATCGCGATCCGCGGGAAGCGGGACGGCGCGTCGATCCTCATTACCGCGGGCATCCACGCCGCCGAGTACACGGGCATCGAGGCCGCGATCCGTCTCGGCCGGACGATCGATCCGAGCGAGGTCCGCGGCACGATCGTCATCATCCCTCTCCTCAACCGTCCCGGGTTCTACGAGCGCAGCATTTACGTCAACCCCGAGGACAACGACAACCTCAATCGGCTCTTCCCGGGCGATCCGAAGGGCACATGGGGACAGCGCTTCGCGCACCACCTGCTCACCGAGATCGTCACGAAGTTCGACCACGCGATCGATCTGCACGCCGGCGATCTCATCGAGGACCTCACGCCGTTCGTCATCTACCGCGAGACCGGCGACGCCGCGCGCGACGCGAAGATCGTGGCGATGGCCAACGCGTACGGCGCGGAGTGGGCCGTGAAGAGCGCGCCGACCGGGGAACGGCCGGGCAGCCTCTACGCGGTCGCGGCCATCTCCGGCGTCGCTGCGATGCTCGCGGAGTCGGGTGGGCGCGGGCTCCTCCTCGAGGAGGACGTCACGCGGCACGTGCGCGGCGTCACGAACATCCTTCGCGCGATCGGGATCCTCGAAGGCGCACCGGACAAGGTCGCGCCGCCGACGGTCGTCGGCTCGTTCGATTGGCTGCGCTCGCCCGCCGAAGGGATGTTCCACTGCGGCGTGCGCGTGGGACACCGCGTGCGCGTCGGCGACATCGTCGGCGAGCTCACGGATCTCGTCGGCCAGCCGATCGCGACGGTGCGCGCGCCCATCAGCGGCGTCGTCCTCTTCGTCGTAACGAGTCCCGCGATCAAGAAGGACGGGCTACTGCTGGCGATCGGAGCGCTCTAGCGGAGCGGGCCAGGACGGCGAACGCGGACGCGAGCAGGATCGCGGCGAGCAGGAACGGTGCGCCGGGCACGCCGAGCCCCGCGAGCGGGCCGACGAAGAGCGCGAACGTGCCGGTGTAGAGGCCGGGCGTGATGATCGTGCAGATCGAACGCAGCGACGACAGCGCTCCCTGCAGCTGCCCCTGTTCGTTCGCCGCGACCTCGCGGGTCGCGAGCGACTGCAGCGACGCTCCGGTGAGGCCGAAGAACGAGAAGATCGGCAACCCGATGAGGAACAGCGCACTCGTTGGAGCGAGGCCGAGCAGCAGCTCCGCGGCGATGCCGAGGCCCAGGCCGGCGAGCAGCGCGCGGTACTCGCCGAGGGCCGCGACGGCGCGGCCGACGACGAAGCCCTGCACGATGAGGCTCGAGACGCCGACGATCGCGAGCGAAAGCCCGATAGCGCGCTCGTCGAAATTGAAGCGCTGCGTCGCGTAGAGGACGAACGTGTTCGGAAGCGCGTCGTGTCCGAGGTTCCCGAAGAACGCGACGGCACCGAGGGTGAAGAGGACCGGTCGCAAGCCGAGGAAGCGCATCGCTCCGATGGGGTTTGCCGCGCGTAGACGGAATGGACCGCGGCGCTCCGGCGGCAGCGATTCGGGAAGGATGAGCAGCCCGTAGAGGAAGTTCGCGAAGGAGAGCACCGCCGAGAACCAGAACGGCGCGCGGAGGTCGATCGCACCGAGCAGACCGCCGATGGCCGGTCCCACGATGAAGCCGATGCCGAATGCGACGCCGAGCATGCCGAATCGCGCGGCGCGCTTCTCCGGTGGCGTGACGTCCGCGACGTAGGCGCCGGAGATGCTGAAGGACGCCGACGTCGCGCCGGAGATGAGCCGGCCGATGAAGAGGATGGGGATCGTCGGCGCGATCGCCATGACGACGTAATCGACACCGAGGCCGAGGTTCGAGAGCAGGATCACCGGACGGCGGCCGTAGCGATCGGAGAGCGCGCCCTGCACCGGCGCGAAGATGACCTGCATGACGGCGAAGGCCGTGCCGAGGATCCCGAAGATCGCCGCCGCGCCCGCCATGTCGCCGCCCTGCAGCCTGAGGATGAGCTGGGGGAATACCGGGATGATCACGCCGAAGGACACCATGTCGAGCAGGACGGTGATGAAGATGAAGATGAACGCCGCGCGCGACCGGGTCATCATGCGTTGATTGTCCGGCAGCGCGGAGGATCAGTTCCCGGTCCCGCTAGGCGCAGTTATCGAGCACGCGCACCGCGCGGGCGAGCTGTGTTCGGGCCGCGTCGAGCTCATCGAGCGGCAGCAAGATGGCGTCGCGGATTCGCGTGTTCAACTCGTTCGTGATCAGCATCCCCACGCGCCGCGCCCAGCGCCGCCCGCGCCACCCGGCGTGTAGACGGAGCGCCGTTGCGAGCAGATATCCCGCGAGCAGCACCGCCGCGAGGAGGATG
>VBJD01000020.1 GCA_005887995.1 Chloroflexota bacterium | reverse complement strand
CGCGCCGAAGTGGGGCGTACCGCGCGTGCAGATGTTCCACACGCTCGGCCTGGTGAAACGCGAGGTCATGGACGAGGACGTTGACGGCGAGAGCGACGTCCGCATCGCGATCGAACGACGTGCCGTCCATGAGTCCGCGGCGATCACCGCGGCAAGCGAGATCGAGGTCGGCGAGCTGCTCGACCTCTATGACGCGGACCGAGAGAAGGTGCATATCGTGCCCTGCGGCGTCGACCCGAACGTGTTCCGACCGATCCGCACGGCCGACGCGCGCGAAGCGCTCGGTCGCGATCAGTGCGAGCGCGTCATCCTCTTCGTCGGTCGAATCGAGCAGATCAAGGGCATCGACGTCCTTCTCCGCGCGCTCGGCCTGCTGCTGTTCCGCCATCCGGAGTTCCGCAGCGACGTGTGCCTCCTCGTGGTCGGCGGCGCGCTCGACCCGGACGACGACGCGCCCGAGACCGAGAAGATCCTCGAGCTGCGCCGCCTCGTGCACCAGCACCGCATGGAAGCGAACGTCGCGTTCGTCGGCTCGATGGACCAGCAGCGACTCGCACTGTTCTACGCCGCGGCCGACGTGTGCGCGGTGCCGTCCCTCACCGAGTCGTTCGGCCTCGTCGCGCTCGAGGCGATGGCCTGCGGGACGCCGGTCGTCGGGACGCGCGTCGGCGGCCTGCAGACGCTCATCGAGGACGGCGAGTCGGGTCTGCTCGTGCCGGCGGGCGATTATCAGGCGCTCGCGGAGTCGATCGCGCTGGTGCTCACCGACCACCGTCTGCGCACGCATCTCGCGCATGGCGCGCGCGATCGCGCCGAGCACTACACGTGGCGCAGCGTCGGTGACCGCGTCGAGGAGCTCTACGCCAAGCTGCTCGCGGAGAAGCCGATGAAAGTGGAGGTCTGAGCGTGCCCGACAAGGCGTTCCCGCTCCCGAAGCGCGCGATGGCGATCTACGCGCATCCCGACGATGTCGACTTCGGCTGCTCGGGGACGCTCGCGGCGTGGATCGAGCGCGGGACGCACGTGACGTACTGCGTCATCACCAGCGGTCAGAAGGGCACGTGGGACCCAAAGATGTCGCCGACGGAGATGGCCGCTCAACGGGAGCGGGAGCAACGCGCCGCCGGTGAAGCCATCGGCGTGAAGGGCTTCGTGTTCCTCGGACACCAGGATGGCGAGCTCCAGGTGTCGATGGACCTTCGTGGCGAGGTCTGCCACGTGATCCGCGAGCACAAGCCCGATCTCGTCTTCACCAACGACCCGTGGGGGCACTACCAGATCCATCCCGATCACCGCGTCGCCGGATGGAGCGGGCTCGACGGCGTCATCGCCGCGCGCGATCACCTCTTCTTCCCTGAGCAGCTGCGCGGCGGCAAGCTGAAGAAACACCGCGTCTCGCGCGTACTCCTGTTCGGCTCACGCGAGCCGAACATCTGGTTCGACATCAGCGGCACGCTCGACAAGAAGATCAAGGCCCTGCAGCAGCACGTCTCGCAGGTCGGTGGCCGCGAGAACTTCCCGGACCGCATGCGTGCGATGTCGAAGAACCTCGGCACCGCCTGGGGCATACCCGCAGCGGAGGCGTTCCGCTACCTGGAGCTGGCCTAACCTCGTCGGCGTGTCTGAGACGCCGCTCGGAGGCAACCTGAACTCCGCGGTGCGCATCGGTGACACCGTGCGCCGACGCGCCGGCCCCTGGACACCGGCGGTGCACGCACTGCTCCGCTACCTCGAGTCCGTCGACTTCCCGGCACCGCGCGTACGCGGAATCGACGCTGAGGGCCGTGAGATCCTCGGCTATCTGCCGGGCGAGGCTCACTCCGGCACCATCGAAACGTTGCCGGATTGGATCATGGCCGACCCGCAACTTGTCGCCGCCGCGAGCCTATTGCGCCGCTATCACGATGCGGTCGCCGCATTCAAGCCACCGGCGGACGCTCGCTGGCGCTTGGTCGCGCCCACTCCGGCGGAGGTGATCTGCCACAACGACTGGTCGCCGTGGAACGCGCTGCTCCGGGGTGGCCGCTTCGCGCTGATGCTGGACTGGGATCTCGCGGGACCGGGCACGCGCCTCTGGGACATCGCGAACGGCGCGTATTCCTGGGCGCCGCTCGCGGCGGATGCGGGCCCGTACAAACTCGAGGACCGGGCCCGCCGGCTCCGTCTGTTCCTCGACGCTTACGGACTCCATGACCGCGCCGGCGTGCTGCCCACGCTCCGCGTCCGCGTACAGCACATGGCGCGCTTCATCAAGGAGCAGGCGGGCCTCGGCGATCCGGGCATGAAGCGTTTGGTCTGGTGGAACGTGCCCGCGCAGATGCTCGAGGACGACGTGCGCTGGCTCGACGAGAATCGTGCGGCACTGGAGCGCGCTCTCTAGAGCCAGGTCGCCTAGCCTCGTCGAGGTGCTGCCTGAGACGCCGCTCGGAGGCAACCTCAACGACGCAGTTCGTGTCGGCGACACGGTGCACCGTCGTGCCGGTCCATGGACGCCCGCCGTTCACGCACTGCTCCGCTACCTCGAGCGCGCGAACTTTCCCGCGCCACGCGTCGTCGGCATGGATGCGCGAGGGCGTGAAGTGCTTCGCTTCATCGAAGGCGAGGCGTACAACGGAACGCTCGAGCCGTTGCCGGATCACGTGTTCTCCGACGTGCATCTCGCTGAGGCAGCGAAGCTGTTGCGGCGCTATCACGATGTCGTCGCGGACTTTCACCCCCAACCGAACCTGAAGTGGCGGATGGTCGCGCCGACCCCTTATGAGCTCATCTGTCACAACGATTGGTCTCCGTGGAACGCCGTCCTTCGCAAGGGCCGCGTCGACGTCATGCTCGACTGGGATCTCGCGGGGCCAGCCACGCGTCTCTGGGACATCGCGAACGCGGCCTACTGCTGGACGCCGCTGTTCGCGGCCCACGTCCACGTCGGGCAGACGCTTGACGACAAGCTACGCCGCTTGCGCCTGTTCCTTGATTCATACCGACTCGACGATCGTTCCGAGTTGCTGCTCACGCTCCGCGCCCGCCTGCAGTTCGTCGGTGAAATGGTCGCGCGCGACGCCGCCGCGGGTGATCCGGGCATGCAGCGTCTTGCGGCGATGAACGTCCCAAAGAAGATGTTCGAAGACGACGTCGCCTATCTGGACGAGAACTGGGCGAAGCTCGAGCGCGCGCTTTAGGTCGTGCGTGACCTCCGCCAGTCTTTGATCGCCGCGCGGCTGTGTCCTGGGAACGCGATCTGCTGCGGCAGAGCATCGATGTCGAACCATCGCAGCTCCGTCGTGTCGTCGCCGGGCCGTTCGCGACCGCCGATCGGATGCGCGGCGTAGTACACGTTGAATGTGTACCCGCTCCCGGTCCTTTCGCGATAGACGTCGGCGTACACGCCGATCAGCCGGTCGATCTTGATGCGCACACCCGTTTCCTCGTGCGCCTCGCGCATCGCGCCCTTCGCCGGCACCTCACCAGCCTCAACGAAGCCACCCGGAATGTCCCAGTAACCCTTGTACGGCGCGCGTTCTCGCCGCACGAGAAGCACGCGACCATTGCGCTCGACGAGCACGCCCGCTGTCGGCTTCGGGTTGTTCCACGCGACCCACTCGCACTTCGGGCAGACGCCGCGGACGCGCGGGCCGATCTTCTTGCGCTCGAGTTTCGCTCCGCAGCGCACGCAGTAGATCGCGCGCAGCGAGCGGCTAGTGCTTGAAATGCCGACGCCCGGTGAAGAGCATCGCCATGCGGTGCTTGTTCGCGGTATCGATCATCATCGCGTCGCGCAGCGAGCCGCCCGGCTGGATGATCGCGGTGACGCCCGCGCGCGCCGCGACCTCGATGCCGTCGGGGAACGGGAAGTACGCATCCGACGCCATCACCGCGAGACGCGCGTTCTCGCCCGCCTTGCGCACCGCGACCTCGACCGCCACGACACGCGAGAGCTGACCGGGCCCGACGCCGACCGTCGCGAGGCCCTTCGCGAGCACGATCGCGTTCGAGGTGACGTGTCGCACGCAACGCCACGCGAAGATGAGGTCGGTGAGCTCCTCGAGCGTCGGGGTGCGCTCGGTCACGACCTTGAAGTTCCCCTCCTCGGCGACGGTCTCGTCAGGCGTCTGCACGAGGAGTCCGCCGGCGACGCGCTTCACATCGATGGCGTGCGCGTCCCCTCGGCGGAGATGCGGACGACGGCCGCCGCCGCGCGGGTCGGGGACCATCGCGTTCGGGACCGAGATGATCTCCAGGTTCTTGCGCTGCCGCAGGAGCGGGAGGGCGTCTTCGTCGTAGCTCGGCGCGATGATCGCCTCGTAGAACGTGTCCTGCATCGCCTCGGCGAGCTCCTTCGTCACCGGCCGATTCGCGCCGACGATGCCGCCGAACGCGGACACCGAGTCGCACATGAATGCGCGGCGGTATGCCGCGGTGATGTCGAGCTCAGACGCGATGCCGCAGGGGTTCTGGTGCTTGACGATCGCGACGGTCGGCTGCGTGAAGTCCGACGCGATCCGCCATGCGGCGTTGATGTCGAGCATGTTGTTGAACGAGGCGGCCTTGCCGGCGATCTGCTCCATCGCGACCATCGCCGCATCCTCTTCGCCGCGTAGCGCGTAGAACGCGGCCTGCTGGTGGGGGTTCTCGCCATAGCGCAGGTCGCGCACCTTGCGCAGCGCGAGCGTCATCTCGTCGGGGAACGAGATGCCCGCGTCGGCAACGAAGCGCGACGCGATCGCCGCGTCGTAGCCGGCCGTGTGCGAAAAAGCCTCGGCGGCGAGCATGCGCCGCGTCTCGAGCGATACGCTGCCACGTTCGCGCAGCTCGTCGAGCACCGCCTGATAGCGATGGGGCCGCGACACGACGACGACGTCCTGATAGTTCTTCGCCGCGGCGCGCAACAGGGTCACGCCGCCGATGTCGATGTGCTCCTGCAATTCCGCGCCGCGTTTGCCGGCCGAAGCGGACTTCGTGAACGGATACAGGTTCACCGCGACGAGGTCGATCGGCTCGATCTTCTCGCGCGCGAGCTCGGCCTTGTGCGTCTCGTCGTCACGTCGCGCGAGGACCGCCGCGTGAATGCGCGGATGCAGCGTCTTCACGCGACCGCCGAGCAGCGCTGGCTGCCCGGTCACGTCCTCGACGGAACGCGCCTCGATGCCCTCGGACAAGAGCGCCGCGCGCGTGCCGTCGGTCGCGATGAGCTCCCAGCCCATTTCGGATAGCCCGCGCGCGAACGCGACGAGACCATCGAGGTCCGATACCGAGAGAAGGGCTCGCACAGGTCGTCCCCCTGTCAGAGCGTCATGGGATGTGCGAAGTCAGCGTGTGCGAGTATAGCCAGCAGATGCCCTTCGATCCCGCTCATTTCGTCGAGCGATTCTTCTCGCCCTTCAACCCCGAGTCCCGTTTCTACTGGCCGGCGGTCGTGTCGCTGTTCCTCGCGCTCGTCGTGAACATCGTCTGGTACAACACGCGAGCGTCGCGCGTGACACCGCCCGAGAACGCGACGAAGCCGTGGGCCTTCTGGACCAATGTCGTCTTCGTCATCCTGCTCGGCGTCCTCTTCATCGCGAAGGCGCCCTTCTACCTCTTCGTCGTGACGCTCGCCCTCAACGCAGGCCTTCTCGTGTACATGTACTGGTATCTCCTGCCGCCGCAGGAGGCAGCGTGGGAGCGCGAGCAGCGGCGCCGTTCGTACTTTCCGCAGAAGAAGCGGCGTCGCCGGTAGAACGTTTAGTTCGCGGGACCGTACGAGATCGCGAAGTCCCGATAGCGCCGTTCGCCAGCCAGAACGCTGCGCTCCACCGAATCGACGTCCGCCATCCGCGGCCCCTGCTCGAGCCACCGGGCGAACTCCTCGAGCTCGCGCTCTTCGCCCTCGGCGATGATCTCGACCGCGCCGTCGTCACGATTCCACACGCGCCCGGTGAGGCGCCGCGCCTCGGCCTGGCGGACGGTGTACGTGCGGAAGTTCACGCCTTGCACGAGCCCTCGCACAACGAACCGGACGCGCTTGACCTGGGTCGTGTCCTTCACGGCCTTGCCTTCCGCTTCGCGAGCATCGCGTCCAGCGGCAACGTGTTCGCGACGGGCGCTTTCGTGGCCCAGCCGCGTCGTGTATTGGCGACCGCGAATTCCATCCAGTCGAGCTCCCCCGTCGCATGCGCGTCCGAATTCAGCACGAGCGTCACACCCGCCTCGATCGCCTTTCGCACCCAGACGTCTGGCAGGTCGAGACGCTCCGGGCCGCCGTTCACTTCAAGCCACGTGCCGGTCTCGCGAGCGCCCGCAATGACGGCGCTCAGATCGACGGCGTAGGGCTCGCGCCGCTCCAGCAAGCGTCCAGTCGGGTGCGAGAACGCGGTCACGTAGGGGTTCCGCATCGCGTCGAGGATGCGCTTGGTCATGACGTCGCGTGACTGGCCGAACGCCGAGTGCACCGACGCGCTCACCACGTCGAAGCCGCGCAGGATCTCGTCGGGATAGTCGAGGCCGCCATTCGCGCGGATGTCGACCTCCGTACCGACGAGGATGCGGAACGGCGCGAGCTCCTCGTTGAGCTTGCGCGCTTCCGCGACGCGCGCGGCGATGCGCTCCGCGTTCAGGCCGAACGTGAGGCCGAGCCCGGGTGAATGGTCGGTGACGGCCATGTACGCGTAGCCCTTCGCCTTGGCGCGCCGCGCCATCGCCGCGAGGTCATCGCGACCATCGGTCCAGTTCGTGTGCGTGTGGAGGTCGCCGCGCATGTCGCCGACCGTGAGCAGATCCGGCAGCGCGTGCGCAAGAGCGGCATCGATCTCGCCGTGGTCCTCGCGCAGCTCGGGCGGGATCCAGTCCATGCCGAGCGCGGCGTACACGTCTTCCTCTGTGCGTGACGCGATCTCCTGGCCGCGCGCCTCCGCCCCGACCGCGTATAGCCCGTACTCGTTGAGCAGCTGCTTCTTTCGGAGAGCATGCCCGCGCAGCCGGACGTTGTGCTCCTTCGATCCCGTGAAGTAGAGCAGTGCCGCACCCCAGGAGTCCGGCGGCACGACGCGCAGATCGATCTGGAGTCCGCGCGCGACGACGACCGATGACTTCGTATCGCCATGCGCGAGGACGCGCTCGACGCTCGGCGCGCTCACAAAGGCGTTCATGATCGGCGCGGCGTCGGATGCGGCGACGAGAAGGTCGATGTCGCCGATCGTCTCGCGATAGCGGCGGCTGCTCCCGCAGATCGAGATCTGCGCGATGTCCGTGCGCTCGCGCAGGGTGGTGATCATCTCGTTCGCGGCGGCGCGCGCGTGATGGATGAGCGACCGTCCGGTGCGCTGCCGCAGCGCGGTGATCGACTTGAGGATGTTCTCCTCGGTCTTCGCCTGGATCTTGGGCAGCTGGCGGAGTCGGCCGGCCTTGGCCGCTTCCTCAAGCTCGTCGATCGAGGTGATGCCGAGCTCCTTGTGGATCGTGCGGGCGGTCGCGGGCCCCACACCCGACACGCGCAACAGCGTGATGAGTCCCGCCGGCACCGCGGCCAAAAGGTCGGCGTGACGCTTCGACTCGCCGGTCTGGATGAGCTGCGTGATCGCCTCGGTCACCGACGGCC
>VBJD01000077.1 GCA_005887995.1 Chloroflexota bacterium | reverse complement strand
CGCGCAGTTCAAAGGGTCGAAGGACGAGCCCATCCTCAACACGCAGGGCCGTTTCTTCCTCATCCACGCGCCCGGCGCGATCGCCGCGGCCTATCGGAAGTGCGTGCACCTCGGCTGCGCGGTGCCATATCTGCCGAGCGAGAGCCAATTCCACTGCCCCTGCCACGGCTCGCTCTACGACAAGCTCACCGCGCTGAAGAAGGGCGGCCCGGCTCCGCGCGGTCTCGATCTCTTCCACGTAGAGGACGTGAACGGGGCGATCGTGGTCAACACGAATCCGCTCCTTGTGATGCGTCGCGATGACAACGAGTGGCACACGGACCAGGTCGAGGTCACCGATACCTGATGGATGCCAACGTCCTCCTCGCGGGGGCGAGCCTCATCCTGTTCCTCGTCTTCATCGCGTACTTCGGCTACCTCATCTACCACCAGCAGCAGGTCGAGCCCGAGGAGAAGCCGACGTACGGCGTCGAGCTTCTACAGCAGCACTACGCGCCCGGCGACACCGTCGAGCAACCGACGCCGTATTGGGTCGCCCCGATCCCCGCAGCTCCGGACCCGCTCGAGATCTCCGCGAACCTCGACCGCAAGATCATCGCGGGCGCGGCGATGCTCTTCGCCATCTTCGGTCTCGTCGGCGGCTACTTCCTGCTGCAGATCCTCCCGGACTCCAGCGGTCTCAACCTCCGCGCGCTCGGAGCCGAACGCCAGCTCGAGACGCAGATCCACCGAGGCAAGAACCTCTACGCGAACTTCTGCTGGAACTGCCACGGAAAGACGGGGCAGGGTCTGGGGGAGAAGAGCACCGAGACCGGGCAGCCGTTGCCCGGCAAGCCGCTCAACAAACCAGACTTCAAGTACGCGAATCTGGTCAGCGACCCGGCGAAGCTCAAGACGACCGAGGACTTCATCCGCTTGCGCGTCACACGCGGCAAGCCGAATCCGCCACCGAACTTCTCCATGCCTGCGTGGGGACAGAGCGAAGGTGGCCCGTTCAATGACGAGCAGGTCAGTCAACTCATCGCCTTCATCATGCGCGGCAGTGATGACGACTGGGCGGACATCGTCACCATCCGTGAACACCTCGAGGGCGTTCCGAGGGACGCCAAGGGCCAACTCGTGGTCGACCCGGGCGCGCCGCCGAAGGCCCCCACCGGCGAGGACGCCGCGCGCACCTACTGCGTGACGTGCCACAGCTTCGATGACGGTACGGCGAGCACCGTGCCGCAGGCGCCGAACCTCGCGCACTACGGGACGAAGGGGCCGCTGAACGATCAAGTGAAGGCGCTTAAGGCGTCGGGCGATCCGGACTGGCTCTTCAAGTGGGTCTCGAACGCGCCGAAGATCAAGCCGGGCATCATCATGCCGGTCTGGCTCGATAAAGAAGGCGGCACGCTCGACGAGGCGACGATCCGGTCTATCGTGCAATACCTGCAGGACTACAAGTGATCGCACAAGTCGGTGAATCCGCCGAGTTCTACATGGTCTTCGTGACGACCGTGATCATGATCGCGGCCCTGTACTTCCTGCAGAAGTGGTGGACGACTTACCGGTAATTCCCGAGGCGCCGCGCCCGCGGCTCCAGACCCTCGCGCTCCTCGTCGGCCGCGTCACCACGATCAAGCTCGCGTACTGGGTCGCGCTCACCGCGATCGAAGCCGCTATACCGCTCGCGTATCCGCGCGCTTTCAGCGACCGCTTTCCGATCTCGGTGGCGATCACACTCATCGCCACCGCGTTCACGCTCGCGTGGACGCGTGTCGCGGCGCGCGCCCCCGATCGGGTCGCCGGTGTCCTCACGCGGACGATCCCCACCGTCGCGACGACGTTCGCGGCGACGACCGTCGTCGCGTCGCCCGCTTCTCTGCCGTTACTTATCCTCGAACGCGAGCGGTCGCTCGAAGGCTGTGGTGTCGGGACGTGTCACATCGAAGCGATCCTGCTCTGGATAGCCGTCCTAGCCATCGGGACGCTCGTCATACCTGGGGTCTTCGCGCTCTCAATGCGCTCTGACAAGAGCGCTCGCTCTGTCGGCCACTAGCCTGTGCTGTGGCACCATCGGCATCGGTGGGCGATCGCCGTGTGCTTGTCGTCGACGACGATGCAGACATTCGTGAGCTCCTTGTCTCGGTCCTCAAGGACGATGGCTACGACGCATTGCCCGCCGCGAACGGGCGCGAGGCGCTCGCCATGCTCGAACGCTTCGCCGCGGATGTCGTCGTACTCGATCTCATGATGCCGGTCATGGACGGCTGGACCTTCGCGGACCGCATGCACGAGAAGTGGGACATCCCGATCGTGGTCCTGTCCGCGGCGAACGACATTCAGAAGCAGGCCGCGCGCGTCCATGCGGCCGCGGCCGTGGCGAAGCCCTTCGACATCGAGACCTTGCTGCCTCGCATCGCGCGACTTACCGGGGGTGGTGCGGCGAACTAGCGCACCTAAACTTCTCGCCATGCGCTCGCCCTCCTGGCGTCCGTTCGCGCTGCTAGCCGCGACGCTCTCACCGCTCGCCGTCCTCGCGTGGCTCCTGGCGTCTCCGGCCGCGAACGCGCCGTGGATCGTCCCGGTCGAGCACCTCGTCATCACGACGAACGTCTCGCTCATCGCGCTTGCGGTCGCCGTTCTCGTCGCGCGTGCCGCCCTCGAGGTCCGTCATTACCCGACGCTGCTCGTCGCGATGGGCTTCGCGTGCATGGCCGGGATCTTCGCGGTGCATGGCCTCTCGACGCCGGGCGTGTTGCAACGCGACGCGAAGGAAGCTGGCGCCGCGCTCGTCGTCGGGATCTCCGCGGTGCTCGCGCTCTGGGCGTCGGCGCTCTTCTTCGCGGTCCGCTACACACCGGCCGTCGGCTGGCTCGAGCGCCATGTGCCACCGCGCGCGCTCATCGCCGGCGTCCTTGTCGCGATGGGCGGCTACGCGTTCGTCGCGCTCGCCTCGCCGTCGGCGTTGGGCGGCTTCGCGCGCTGGATGCTCGTGTCCGCCGGCGGCTCGTATGACTACGACCCTACGGGCTACGGCTACGGTGGCGACCGCGCACCCGATGTGTTCGGCGGAGCGGGCCTGCTGCCGTACGTGCTCACGACCGCGGTCGTGCTTCTCTACGGGTTCGCGGCGATCCGTCAGGGCCGCGACTACCTGCGCACGCGCCTCCCGATGCAGGGCGCGCTCGCGGCGGCGTACGTGTTCCTCGCGCAGGCGCAGGTCTCGCAGTTCCTCGGGCCGACATGGACGCCCTCGTGGTGGGAGTACCACGTCCTCATGGCGATCGCGACGATCATCGCGATCGGTGCGCTGTTCATCGAGCTCGACCGGCGTCGCGGCCTCGAGCGTTTCCTCCCGCCGACGGTCGTCGAGCGCGTCATCCAGGGCGATCCGCTGCGCCTTGCCGGCGAGCGTCAGACGGTGACGATCCTCTTCGCCGACCTGCGCGGCTCGACCGCTCTCGCCGAGCGTCTTGCGCCCGAGCAGGTCGTCGAAGTGCTGAACACGTACCTTCGCGTCATGGCGCGCTGCGTCATCGACGGGGGCGGCATCCTCGATAAGTTCCTCGGCGACGGGCTCATGGCGATCTTCGGCGCGATGGGCGACCCGAGCCACGGCGCGACCGCGGCGACGCGGGCCGCCGAGGACATGCGCGCGAAACTCGAGCAGCTGAACGTGGATCGCACCGCGCGCGCCCAGCCGGTCGTGCGGTTCGGCGTCGGCATCCATACCGGTGACGTCGTCCTCGGCGCGATCGGCCTGCCCGAGCGCTCTGACTACACGGCCATCGGCGATGCCGTGAACACCGCATCGCGGATGGAGTCGCTCACCAAGGAGTTCCAGGTCGCGACGGTCGTGTCCGAGGGCACGGTCGAGCAGCTCGACGGTGCGGCCGCGTCGCTTCGCCCGCTCGGTGAAGCGCAGGTGCGCGGCAAGGCAAAGGCGCTCCGCGTCTTCACGCTCGATCGGTGAGGCTCGAGACCGAACGGCTCGTCATCCGCTCCGTCACGCCGGACGACGCGCCGGACTTCCAGCGTCTCTACAGCGACCCTGAGGTACGGCGCTTCCTTCCACCCGGGCCACCCGCGACGCTCGAGTCCGCACGCGCGCTTGTCGAGCGGCGCACACAGATCGAGAGGGACCGTGGATTCGCGGGCTGGCACGTCTCACTGCGGTCGACAGGTGAGTTCATCGGCAGCGTCGCGCTGCAGCCGATCGAACGCACCGGCCCCGAGGTCGAGCTCGCGTACCACTACCTGCCGCACGCGTGGGGGAAGGGCTACGGCACCGAGGCCGCGAAGGCGATCCTGCACTACGGCTTCGAGACGTGCGGTCTCGAGCAGATCATCGCGATCTGCTTCGCCGAGAACATCGGCTCATGGCGCATCATGGAGAAGGCCGGCATGACCTACGTCGGGCTCGCGTCCTATTACGGGCTTACCGATCTGAAGAAGTACGTCGCGGACCGCAACAGCTGGGGGAGATGACATGCCTTCGCTCGACGCGTTCGGCATCGTGTGCGCGGACATCGCGAAGTCGGTGAAGTTCTACAACCTGCTCGGACTCGATTTCCCCGACGCGGGTGATGACCACATCGAAGCGACCGCGAAGAACGGCATGCGCGTGATGCTGGACAAGCTCGAGCTCATCAAGCAGATCGACATGGACTGGGTGACGCCGGTCGGCCGGCCCATGGGGCTCGCGTTCCGGTGTGACTCACCGAAGGAGGTCGACGCGACGTACGCGAAGGTGACGAAGGCTGGCTTCCGCGGGAAGACCGAGCCCTTCGATGCGTTCTGGGGTCAGCGCTACGCGACGGTCTTCGATCCCGACGGCAACGCCGTCGACCTGTTCGCCCAGCTCTAGCGCAACACCGTTAGCCCGGGCGGGCTCGTCTTCAGCCACGAGCGGTCGCGCACGAGCGCGCGAACGGTCTCGATGAGCTCCTGCGCGGCGCGCGATAGGCGGCGGTCGCGACGGTGCGCCAGCCCGATGGTTCGCGTGAGCGATGGTTTCGCGATGCGGATCGCGTGCAACGGTCCGTTGCGCTCGATGACCAGGCTCGGCACGATCGCGGCGCCGATTCCCGCAGCCGCAAGACGCAGCACGCCGTCCATCTCGCCGCCCTCGACCGCGAGCGTGGGCGTGAAGCCCGCGGCACGGCACGCCGCCTCGGTCGCGCTCCGCAGGTCGTAGCCAACGCGCGGCAGCACCAGCGGAACGTCGCGCAGCTCCGTCACGGACACCGTCCGACGCCGCGCGAGCGGATGTGCGCGTGAGACGGCGACCACGAGCTCTTCACGGACGAGCGCCTGCGTCTCGAGGACGTCTTGGCGCACGGGGAGGATGACGAGCGCGACATCGAGCGCGCCCTCCTCGACCGCCGCGACGAGATCGACCGAGCCGGCCTCGCGCATGGTGAGGTCGATACCGGGATACGCCGAATGGAATCGCGAGAGCACCGCCGGCAGGAGGGTCGCCGAGAGGCTCGGTGTCGCGCCGATGGCGAGGTGGCCACGCGCGAGGCTGCCGACCGCGCGCAGCTCCTCGGTCGCCGCGCCGACATCCGCGACGATGCGCCGCGCGTAAGGGAGCAGCGCCTCACCCGCGGGCGTGAGAGTGACCTTGCCCTTCATGCGATGGAACAGCTCGGTGGCCAGCTCGGACTCGAGACGCTGGATGTGCGCGCTCACCGAGGGCTGCGCGAGACCGAGCTCCTTCGCCGTTCTCGTGAAATGTCGCTGCTCAGCGACGGCGAGGAAAGCGCGCAGCTGCCCGATCTGCATCCTCATAGCCTACGACTATCGAATCAAGAGCATCAATCGATTTGTGTTCTGACAGGCAGCGGACTACGGTCGGTCAGGCATGGCGACGATCGCGGATGTCCGTCAGCGCCCCCACGAGCGCACCGACCGCTGGTGGATCGAGCCCATCTTCATCGTCACCGTCCTCGGCCTGTTCGGCATTTACGCATTCGTCGTCTCCGTCATGAACAACAACTACTTTCATGACCCGTACCTCTCGCCCTTCTACTCACCGTGCCTCACGACCGGCTGCATCCATCCGACTTTCCCGATCATCGGCAACTGGTACAACCTCTCGCCCGCGTTCCTCATCGTCGGATCGCCGCTCGCGTTCCGCGTGACCTGCTACTACTACCGCCGCTCCTACTACCGCGCCTTCTTCTGGTCGCCGCCGGCCTGCAGCGTCCCCGACGCGCGCGCGAAGTACAGCGGGGAGACACGCTTCCCCTTCATCCTCCAGAACATCCACCGCTACGCGCTCTACCTCGCGGTGCTCGTGCTGGCGGTGCTGTGGTGGGATGTCATCCTCGCATTCAACTTCGACAGCCACTTCGGCATCGGGCTGGGCTCGCTCATCATGCTGGCCAACGTCGTCCTGCTTTCCGGCTACACCTTCGGCTGCCACGCGGCGCGCTACCTCGTCGGCGGCTACCTCGACTCGTTCCACGGCAAGTCGCTGCGCTTCCGGCTGTGGGAATTCGCGACGATGCTCAATGAGCATCACTCGCGGTGGGCGTGGTTCAGCCTCTTCAGCGTCATGCTCACAGACCTCTACATCCGCCTGAACGCCGCGGGCGTGATCGTCGACCCGCGATGGGTGCTGCGATGAACGACGCCGTGAAGCGACATGAGTACGACGTCGTCGTCATCGGCGCGGGGGGCGCGGGGCTGCGCGCGGCGATCGAGGCCAGCGCGATGGGCGTGCGCACCGCGCTCATCTGCAAGTCACTGCTCGGGAAGGCGCATACCGTCATGGCCGAGGGCGGCATCGCGGCGGCGCTGGGCAACGTGTGGAAGGAGGACAACTGGAAAGTCCACTTCCGCGACACGATGCGCGGCGGCAAGCTGCTCAACCACTGGCGCATGGCGCAGATCCACGCGCAGGAAGCACCCGACCGCGTCCTCGAGCTCGAGGAGTGGGGCGCGCTGTTCGACCGCACGAAGGACGGCCTCATCCTGCAGCGCGACTTCGGTGGCCATCGCTACGCGCGGCTCGCGCACGTCGGCGATCGTACCGGCCTCGAGATGATCCGGACGCTCCAGGACCACGCGGTGCATCGCGGCATCGACGTCTTCATGGAGACGACGATGTTCCGCCTCCTCACCGAGGACGGACGCGTCTCAGGAGCGATCGGCTACGACCGTCAGAAGGGCGAGCTCGCGCTCTTCCACGCGAAGGCGGTCGTGCTCGCGACAGGCGGGGTCGGCAAGGCGTGGAAGGTCACGTCGAACTCGTGGGAGTACACGGGCGACGGCTTCGCCATGGCGCTCGAGGCGGGCGCTGAGCTCATCGACATGGAGATGACCCAGTTCCACCCCACGGGCATGGTCTGGCCGACGAGCGTGCGCGGCCTGCTCGTGACGGAGGGCGTGCGCGGCGACGGCGGCACGCTGAAGAACGCGAACGGCGAGCGCTTCATGTTCAAGTACATCCCCGAGTTCTTCAAAGCGGAGACCGCGGACAACGAGGCCGAGGCCGATCGCTGGTACGAGGACAAGACGAACCGCCGCACCCCCGACCTACTGCCGCGCGATGAGGTGGCACGCGCGATCAATGCCGAAGTGAAGGCCGGACGCGGCAGTCCGCACGGCGGCGTGTTCCTCGACATTGCCTCGCGCCGGAGCGCCGAATACATCAAGCGGCGGCTGCCATCGATGTACCACCAGTTCATGCAGCTCGCGGGCGTCGACATCACCAAGGAGGCGATGGAGATCGGGCCGACGCTGCACTACATCATGGGCGGCGTCCGCGTCGACCCCGACTCGACGCAGTCGACCGTGCCCGGGCTCTTCGCCGCGGGCGAGGTCGCCGCCGGGATGCACGGCGCGAACCGCCTCGGTGGCAACTCGCTCTCCGACCTGCTCGTGTTCGGCCGCCGCGCGGGCCTCTATGCGGCCGAGTACGCGAAGCGCCTCGCGCGCATGCCGCTGCTCGACGAGCAGCAGGTGAGCCGCAGATCGCAGGAGATCCTCGCGCCACTCGAGCGGCGCGGCGGCGAGAACCCGTACGCGCTGCACGCCGAGCTCACCGACACGATGCAGGACCTCGTCGGGATCATCCGCACCGCCGACGAGCTGCGCCAGGCGCTCACGCGGATCGACTCCCTTCGCACGCGCGCGGCGCGCTGCGCGGTCGCGAGCGGACGCGTGTACAACCCGTCGTGGCACCTCGCGCTAGATCTCCGGACGATGCTCCTCTGCTCCGAGGCGGTGACGCGGTCGGCGCTGCTCCGCGAGGAGAGCCGCGGTGGCCATACGCGCGACGACTACCCGAAGCCGGACCCGGATTGGGGCAAGAAGAACGTCGTCACGCGGCTGCGCGACGGTCAGGTCGAGTTGCGTACCGCGTCGCTGCCCGAGGCCCCGAGCGAGCTGCGGGCGCTCCTCGGCGAGGAGAAGCCGAGCGCGAAGGTCGCCGTACCGGCGGGAGCTGAGTGACATGCCGACCGTGAAGGTGAACGTCTTCCGTGGCGATGCGAGCGGCGGTGAGCTCAAGCGGTACGACGTGCCGACCGACCCGGGCATGGTCGTGCTCGACGTCGTCCATCGCATCCAGGCCACGCAGGAGCCGGACCTCGCGGTGCGCTGGAACTGCAAGGCGGGAAAGTGCGGCTCGTGCAGCGCCGAGATCAACGGCCTGCCGAAGCTGATGTGCATGACGCGCATGGACACGTTCGAGGAAGGCGAGGAGATCACCGTCACGCCGGTGAAGACGTTCCCGGTCATCCGCGATCTCGTGACCGACGTCTCGTACAACTACGAGTGGGCGAAGACGATCCCGGCGTTCAAGCCGAAGCCGAAGGAAGCCGACGGCACGCGCCGCATGTACCAGGACGACGTCGAGCGCGTGCAGGAGTTCCATAAGTGCATCGAGTGCTTCCTCTGCCAGGACGTGTGTCACGTCATCCGCGACCACGAGGAGGACAAGGCGGGGTTCGCGGGCCCGCGCTACTTCGTGAGGCTCGCGGCGCTCGAGATGCATCCGCTCGACACGAACGATCGCACCGAACTCATTCGTCAGAAGTACGGGCTCGGCTACTGCAACATCACCAAGTGCTGCACGGACGTGTGCCCGGAGCACATCCACATCACCGACAACGCGATCATCCCGCTCAAGGAGCGCGTGGTGACGAGCACGTACGACCCGGTCGGTTGGGCGCTGCGCCGAATGCGCGGCAAGCCCGCGACGCTCGCCGCAGGCGAACCGGAACCGCCATCGGCGTAACTCCGCGCCTCGCATTTCAGATCGTCATAGGCATCGCCATGGTCTTGCTGCTGTACGTCTTCGTGATCCAGCCGGCCGCTGCCCGTGGTGGAGTGGGGGAAATACTTATCGTCGCGGGGATATTCGCGGTCGTCCTCGTTACCGAGAGGTGGCTGCGCACGCGCTGACCTGATGCCCGACTGACGCCGCCGCTTAGGGGCCCAGTGCTAGCCTCGCCCGCCGAGGGGGCGTTGGGATAAAGCCACTACCGCGCGCCGTACTGCTGCTCGTTCTCCTTTCGGTCATCCTGGCGGCGCCGTTCCTCGTCATGGGCGCGCTCGACCTCGAGCGCGGCAACGCGCGCGTCGAGATGATCGGCACGCTGCTCGCGCTCGCATTCCTACTGTCGCTCCGGCCCATCCGCGTGCAGACGAACACCGAACTGAGCCCATCGGATGTCGCCGTCATCACCGGGATCGTCCTCCTGCCACCGGGTTCGGTCGCGCTCGTCGCTGCCGGCGCTCGCCTGCTCACGGACGTCGTCACGCGCAAGAAGCCGGTGCAGATCACGCGCAACGTCGCCGCCGTCACGATCGCGACCGGCACCGCCGCCGCCATCTACCGCATCGTCCGCGGTGGCATGTGGGACGCCGTCGATCCCGCGGCCGCGACCATCCTCCCGGGCGTCATCGCGGTCGTCGCACTCGTCGCGCTTGACCTGACGCAGATCGCGGTCCTCCAGCGCGCGCTGCGCAACATCATGTTCGACCGCAACGCGTGGCAGTGGATCGCACGCACGATGCGCGCGCAGCTCCTCTGGAGCCTCGCGGCCGTCATCACGGTCCAGGTCGTCCTCATCGAACCGTGGTTCCTTATCCCAGGCATCCCGCTCTTTGTCATGGGCTACCTCGACATCCGCGCGCGCTTCGCCGCGGAACGGCGCGCGCGGCTGCTCGCGACACTCGTCGACGTCGGCCACGCGGTCGGTATGTCGCTGGACCCAGTGACGGTGTTCCGCGAGGTGTTCGCGCAGGTGCGCAACGCGCTCGATGTCGACGCCTTCTACGTCTGCATTGCCGACCGTGAGCGCGGGCTTCTCTCGTTCCGCTACCTCTACGAGAACGATCACGAGATGGAGCCCGAAGAGGGCCCCATGGCGGGCACGCTCGCGGGCATCTGCGTCGAGACCGATCGGGCGATCCTCCTGCGCGACGCGGAGAAGGACCGCGTCCGCCTCGACCTGCCGCCGCGCAGCCCGTGGGGAACGCTCATCGAGCGCTCGCTCATGGTCGCGCCGCTCCGCCTCCATGGCCGCGCTATCGGGGCGATCTCCGTGCAGAGCCTCCGTGCGAACGCGTATGACCAAGGCGACCTCGAGCTGCTCTCGGCGATCGGCAACGAGGCAGCGATCGCGATCGAGCGCGCAGAGCTGTACGAGCGCACGACCGCGCTGTCCAAGCAGCTCTTCGAGCTGTACCGCTTGGGCATCGAGCTCGCGACGCACAAAGAGCTGCCGTCACTCGTCCGCGCGTTCGCCGCGAATGTCCAGCAGCTGGTGAGCGCCGGCGCGGTCGCCATCTACCTCGACGAGGGTGGCGAGGCGCTCGAGTTCGCGACGACGACCGGCAGCGCGCCGCTCGACGTGCGCAGCCTGCCCAAGGCGAGCGCCTCGATCGCGCGGCTCATGTCGACGGGCGAGGCATTCGAATTACACGACCGCGACGGCGAGCCCGAGACGACGCGCAAGGGCCTCCAGCGCTTCGGTCACAAGAGCGTGTTCTTCCAGCCGCTTCGAGTCGCCGACCGGCTCATTGGCGTCATCTTCGTGACCTGGCGCGAGTTTCATACGACGACGACCGAAGAGCGCGAGCTGCTCGGTGTCATCGCCGGCATCGGCGCCGCGCAGATCCGAGGCCTGCAGCTCTATCGCGAGCTCGACGACGCGTACCTCTCGACGGTCGGCACACTCACCGCGACGATCGAGGCGCGCGATCAGTACCGCGAGGACCACCAGCGCCGCGTCGCCGCGGATGCCGTCGCGCTCGGCGAGCGGCTCGGCGTCGGCGAGGCGGAGCTACGCGACCTGCGGTACGCCTCGCTCTTCCACTCCATCGGCAAGATCGCCATCCCCGCCGCGATCCTCGCCAAGCGCGGACCGCTCACGCCGGATGAGCGCGCGGTCGTCGAGGAGCATCCGATCCTCGGCGCGCGCATCCTCGAAGCGATCCGGTTCCTGCGCGGCGTCGTGCCGATCGTTCGCGCGAGCCGCGAGCGCTGGGACGGCACGGGCTATCCGGACAAGACCACGGGCGACGCGATCCCGCGAGCGGCTCGCGCACTACGCGTCATCGTCGACTACCACGCGATGCTCGTCGACCGTCCGTATCGCGTGGCTCTTCGTCCGGAGACCGCGCTCGGTGAGCTGCGGCGTCTTGCGGGCACGTGGTACGACCCGCAGATCGTCGACGAGTTCGCGACGATGATCGAGGCGCGCGGGACGATCCAGGCCGTCGAGGAAGAGGTCGGCGCGACGAGCCGCGAGCTCGCGATCCTCGCCGAGCTCACGCCCGAGTTCCACACGCTCCTCGACCTGCAGCAGCTGCTCGACCGCATCTTGCAGATCCTCCAGCGCAATATCCCGGGTGCGTCGTTCACCATCCTGTTGCGCGAGGAGAAGACCGACGACCTCGTGGTGCGCGCTGCGGCCGGGGCGTGGACGCAGATCGATTCACCGGTGCGCGTACACGCCGGCCGCGGCATCTCGAGCTGGGCGCTCGAGCACCGCGAGGCGCAGAACATCGAGGACGTGCGCGCGGACCCGCGCTACGTCGGCGATCCGAACGTGCGCTCGGAGATGGTCGTGCCGCTCGTGTCCGCTGGACGCGCGATCGGCGTGCTCGTCCTCTCCCACCGCAGCGTCGCCGCGTTCTCGCAGCGCGACCTCACGCTCATGCAGACCGTCGGTGCGCAGATCGCGGCGGCGATCGACGTGGCCGAGCTGCACGAGCGTCTCAAGCGCGCGGCGAACACGGACGCGCTCACGGGCCTGCACAACTACCGCTACTTCTACGACCGCCTCGAGGAGGAGATCGCGCGCGCCGAGCGCCGCCAGGCGCCGCTCGCGGTCGCGTTCTTCGACCTCGATAAGCTGAAGAACGTGAACGACACCTACGGCCACCTCGCGGGGAACGAAGTGCTGCGTGTCCTGGGCGAGGCGATCTCGAGCCACGTCCGAACAGAGGACGTGCCCGCGCGCTACGGTGGCGACGAGTTCGCGATCGTCATGCCCGACACGCCGCGCGACGAGGCCGAGAAGGTCGTCACCCGCCTCATGGAGATCCTCGACGAGAAGACGGTCGAGCTGCCGAACGCGCGCAGCATCCGGATGCCCGATCTGTCCTGGGGCGTCGCCTCGTATCCGCTGGACGGGCGCACCGCACGCGAGCTCGTCGAGAACGCCGACACGCGCGCCTACGCGAGGAAACGATCCCACTAGCCGAGCTGCGAGCCCGGCGTCTCCATGACTGCAGACTCACTCCCGACCGGAAGCTGCGGACGCTCGACGATGCCCTTGCATTCCTCGCCGACCGACAGATGCTGACGCTCACGCAGGACTCGAGCTTGCCGAGCCTCTTCGGTGCCGCGCACGAGGAGGCCTACGACGCGACGAAGACTGGCTTCGCCTCGTGGCCAAAGACGAAGTGGTCCTGGGGTGGCGAGCTCTCGGAGCGCGAGGGCGTCTATGAGACGAAGCTGCACCGCGGCAAGACGCTGTTCCTCTCGCCCGAGGGTGCGCGCGCCGCGGATCCGCTCTGCCGCGCCGCGCTGAGCGAAGCCGAGGGGTCAGATGACGATCGCGCGCGCCTGCTGCGTCATCTGAAGGCCGCCGGTCCGAGCACCGTCGAGGATCTGAAGAGCGAGCTCGGCCTCGACGCCCCGGTGCTGCGGAAGGTGCGCGAGGGGCTCGAGAAGGCCGGCGCGATCCTCGCGCGCGGGATCGCGGTCGAGGACAGCAAGGGCGGCCATCGCCACTCGAGCGTGCTCTCGCGCTGGGACCAGGTGTGGCGCAAGCCGTGGAAGGCGACGGAGGACGTCGCGCTCGACGAGCTCATCCTGCTCGGCGTCCGCGCCGCCGTCGTCACGCACGAGGACGAGGTGCGCACCTGGTTCACCTGGCCCGTCGCGCGCCCGTCGATCAACGCGCTCGTTGCGGCGGGCAGGCTTGCGAGGCCTGCCTCGGGTTGGCTCGCGACGCCTTAGCCCGGTAGCGTCGCGTTCATCGACGCGCTGCGAGCGGAATTCCCCGGCACGTTCAGCGCATTCGGCCACGTGCGACGCATCGGCGTCGCGCGTGAGAGTCCGGGGTGGGCTTTCGTTTCCGCGATCGGTGCGTCGTTCTTCGCGAGTGCCGTGATCCAGCTGCTCGCATTCATTGTGTATCCACTTCTCTTTCCGCCGACGCACGAACAGGTCATCTACGTTTCGCCACGCGTGATCTGGGAAGGCGCTGGCGCGATGGGGGCTGGTGCCGTCGCCGTTCGCGCCGGGGGGTTCTCAGCCGCGCTCCTGTATGTCGCGTTCCAGATCGCGCTCCTCGCGGCGCAGATCCCGGCGCGCACGTTTGCGTGCGCGCGCGTAGCCGCGTTCAACGCCGGTGCCTGCGATTGGTCCGTGTTCCTCGGCCAGCGGTGGACACTCTGGTTCGCGCTCGCGCTAGGGATCGCGGCCTCACGCTGGCTGGCGCCTCGTGAGCGCGAGGAGAACACCGTACTTCGTGCTGCCGGCGCGTACGGATTCGTGTTCGCGGCCTTTGCGAGCGTCGGCTCGATGCTTCTGTTCCTCGCCGTCCTGCCGACCACGCCTATCAACTCCTCAGGCCCGTTTCCGATCGTGACTCCGACCGAGGTGCCGCTCTACGCGACGGCTCTGGGCGAGATCATCGGCGCTGTGCTCGCCGGGGTGCTGCTCGCGCGGCGCTCGCTCGCACCGGCGTTGCTGATCGCGCTGCTCCTCATCGGACCGTCGTTCGCGAACGGTGTGCCGCTCTGGCGAGCGCAATCGAACGCCATGGCGTTCCCGCTGCCGATGTGGGTCGGAATGTTCGCCTGGCTGTGGTCGCCACTCATCGCCGTGCTCGCGCTGTTCATCGCCTGGGCGCTTGCTCGGAAGCGGAACCTTCTGCTAGCTCCGATGTAGTAGTTCCGGCCGTACATCGCGGACGCGTGGCACGTTAGACGGCCGGAGAGTCTGGTTGTGAATCACGTCGTCGCGCTCGTGCGTCTGCTGCCGCTCGCATTGATGGGTCGGCTCGCGATCGCGTTCACCGAGATCACGCTCTCGGTCTTCGTCGTGTCTTCGTCCGTCGTCGTCGGTCACCAGCTCAAGGCGTGGCGCGAGTGGTTCTACGACCCGGAGACGACGCACCCGTGGGCACCAACGCCGAAGCCGTCACCGAGCGAGGTCGCGAGAACTCAGACGGGCGCGGCCCCGGCCGCGGCGACCGCGAGCGCAGTCTCGATGGTCGTGCTCGCGACGCCGGGCGTCGCCGTTCCAGTGGCAGGAGCGCTGGCGGTCGGAGGCTACGGCGCAGCGTGCCGACCCGCGGCCGGGAACGAGCAGCTCGTCTTCATCAACAAGGTCGCAGCAGGTGCGGACTGTGTGCGCATGGTGAATGCGCCGGACGGCGTCCATCTCATCGTCGAGACATATCTCGCGAGCACCACGGACTTCGGAGTCATCGCTCCGGTCGACGAGATGCCGAATGTGCGCGTGTACGCGCCGACGACGTGGCCGAGTCCTGTGCTCGTGATCCGCGGCAATCCCACACCGAGCGCAAGCGCGGCACTCGTGTTGACGTGGCAATCGCGGTCGCCGCTGAAGCTGCTCGGCGTATCGGGTCAGAAGGTCGACCTCAGCACCGACAACTCCGGGTGGCCGCGCCTCATGGTCACGTCGCCCGACGGCAGGAGCCGACAGATGTACGTCTGGACCGGCAACGCCTTCAGCGCGCAGTAGCCGCTAGTTCTTCGTCGACAGCTTTGCGACGGTGCCGCGGACGATGAGTGGCGCGCGCAGCACATGCCGGCGCGCCTTCGCTGAGCGACGCTCGGTCCGCGGCTCTCGCACGAGACGCGCGGCGAGCTCGCCGACCTCGCGCATCGGCTGGCGCAGCGTCGTGAGCGGCGGATCGAAGACGCGCGCGACGGGAATGTCGTCGAACCCGATGATCGATACGTCGTCGGGCACACGCAGCCCTCTCTCGCGCAACGCGCTGATGGCGCCGAGCGCGAGAAGGTCGCTCTGCGCGAAGATCGCCGTCGGCTTTTGCTTCGCCTCGAGGAGACGGAGCCCGGCGCGCCGCCCGCTCTCGAGACCCCAGTCCACAGATGGCTCGACGAGCTGGCTGGACTCGCCATCGCTCTTGCGGAGCGCGTCGCGGTAGCCGTCCAGGCGCGCTCGCGCCGATGGCCAGTCGAGTGGCCCGGTGATCGTCGCGATACGTCGATGACCCTGCGAGAGGAGATACGCCGTCGCTTCGCGGCCGCCTCGGCGATTGTCGATGTCGACGTGGTCGGCGCCGGGTAGCTCGACGTTCGATGCGAGGACGACCGTCGGGACGCGATCCGCGGCTTCGCGCAGAATGTCGTCTTCGGCGAGGAGGAGCCGCGGCACGGCGATGATCAAGCCTTCCACGCGACGCTCGAGCATGAGCCGTAGATAGGTTCGCTCGTCGTCCTCGGAGCCGGGCTCGATGCTGCCGATGATGAGGAAGAAGCCGTGCTTGCGCGACTCCGCTTCCGCTCCCGCGACCGCCTCGGCGAAGAAGTGATCGCTGACATCCGTCGTCACCATCCCGAGCGTGTGCGTGCGGCTCGAGGACAGGCTGCGCGCCACCGCGCTCGGCACGTAGTGCAGCTCCCGGATGGCGCTGGCAACGCGCTCCCGCGTTTCCTCGCTGACGGTGTTCTGCCCGTTGATCACGCGGGAAACGGTCTGGTGGGACACATGCGCGGCGCGCGCGACGTCGCGGATCGTTGCCCGTCGTTCGTCGCGCGCGCTGCCCATTGTTCGGAACTTTATCTCGAAACTCCTGGACGAGACCCCTTGACGAATGAAAAATATGGCGTATGTTACCGGTCACATCGGACCGAGCGCCCCGCGGCCCGTGAGAAGGAGCGCCCATGAGCGCCGACACGAAGCCGACCCTGAACGCACCCCACGGGCAGCTACGAACGACGCGCAGGCGTCTTCTCGCGGGCGCCGGGGCAGTCGCCGCGGCGGCGGCAGTGGCCCCACTCGCCGTCGCCTGCCAGCAGCAACCCACGTCGAAGAAGAGCGGCCCCGCGAAGGTCGTCGTCATGACCGATTCGCACGAGTTCGGCGACGACGACCGCAAGCTGTTGCAGGACACGACGAAGATCGAGATCGAGCTCGTCGAGGCCGACCTCACGCGGCTGTATGCGATGTATGCGGCAGGCAATCCGCCCGACATCTTCCGCGTGCAGGCGGCGGGAATCCCCCAGTACATCTCGCGGAGAATGCTGAAAGACCTTCAGCCGTACTTCGCGAACAGCAAAGTCCTCAAGATCGACGACCTCGCGCCGGCGAACAACTTCTACAAGTCCGACGGGAAGAAGGTCGGCACGGGGGACCTGTACGGCATGGTGAAGGACTGGTCGCCTGACTTCACGCTCTACGCATACAAAAAGCCGTTCGCGGAGGCGGGCGTGACGGTCCCGAGTGACTCGCAGCCGCTGACGTACGACGAGCTGGCCGCGCTCGCGAAGAAGGTCAACAAGAAGCAGGGCGGCAAGCGCACGTATTGGGGCTTCGTCCACTCGAACAATGACCAGTGGATCGACCGCACCGCGATGAACATGCTCGCCGAGAAGAACCAGTCGCTGTACAGCGCGGACTTCTCGAAGCTCGTCATCGCCGCGAACCCCGAGACGCTCAAGGTCGTCCGCTACCTCTTTGACCTCGCGAAGGATGACGTGCATCAGAACCCGCTTGATCCAAGCCCGAACTGGATGGGCGCCGATTTCAACGAAGGTCAGATCGCGATCCTCCAGTACGGCTTCTGGTACAGCGCGATGGCCGAGAGCGACAAGACGAAGGGCAACGTCGTATTCCTGCCGGCGCCGACGTGGTCCGGCGTCCGGCGCGATCCGACGATGACCGCGACGGGATGGGTCATCTCCTCTCAGACGAAGGACCCCGACGCCGCGTGGGCCGTCTTCGAGCAGTACATGGGCGGTAAGCCGGCGCAAGACCGCGCGAAGAGCGGCTGGGGCGTCCCTGGCCTGAAGTCGATGTATCCGCTCATGCCCCAGGAGACTCCCTTCCAGAAGCAGGTCCAGAAGGTCCTGCAGGCTGAGCTCAAGCAGAGCGAATTCACGCTCGCGTTCAATCCGTACATCGGCGAGGAGACGTTCGCCACGAGCTGGAAGAAGCACCTCGAGCCGGCACTCAAAGGCTCGATCAGTTTCGACAAGTTCGTCGCGAACATCGAGGCCGACATCAACACGGCGATCGCTGACGGGAAACGCATCGCGGGCAACAACTAGCGCGGTAGGCGGGGGCGGTCGGCGCACGGGCGCGCGCCGACCACCTCCCGGTCATCATCGTGCGGCGTTGAAGAACGGAGACGACGCGATGAGCGCGGCAGCGAGGCCGATCGCGGGCTCATCAGTGCGGGCTGTCGCATGGCGGCGGCGCAGCGCCCGGCGGGCGCTCACCTTCTATGCCTTCCTCTCGCCCTGGCTCGTCGGCTTCGCGCTGCTCACCGCGCTCCCTCTCGCGGTGGCGCTGCTCATGTCCTTCACCGACTACGACGGCTTCAACCTCGACCGCGTCGGCTTCGTCGGGCTCGAGAACTACACGCGCGCGCTCGCTGATCCGGATGCGCAGCACGCGCTGCAGCGGACGCTCATCCTCATGGTGACCGTCGTGCCGATCGGGGTCGGCGTCCAGCTCGCGCTCGCGCTGCTGCTCGACCAGCGCCTGCGCTTCTCCGGCCTACTCCGCACGATCTTCTATCTGCCCCACGTCATCCCGGTGGTCGGCGGCGCATGGGTCTGGAAGCTCTTCACCGATCCGAACGGCGGCCTGCTCAACGCGATCATCGGGATCTTCTCCCCGGACACGTACATCCGTTGGCTCGTCGAGTACCCGACGGTCGTCCTCAGCGTCTTCGTGATCTGGGCGGCTGCCGGCGGCGGGATGGTCATCTTCCTCGCGGGACTGCAGGGCATCCCCGCCGAGTACCGCGAGGCCGCGATGATCGACGGTGCGAGCCCGTGGCAGGTGACGCGCTTCGTCACGCTGCCGCTGCTCTCGCCGGTCATCTTCTTCCAGGTCGTGGTCGGCGTGATCGCGACGCTCCAGATCCTGCAGCAGCCGATCCTGCTCACTCCTGGCATCACCGGGATCAGTCCCGGCACCGTCCCACCACGCGACAACTACGTCTTCGTCGGCCACGCGTACAACGCGATCTTCGTCAACCACCTCTTCGGCTACGGCGCGGCGCTGCTGTGGATCCTCTTCGCGCTTGTCCTGCTGCTCACGCTCGTGCTGTTCCGCACGAGCGGGCGCTGGGTCTTCTACGGGGTCCAGCAGTGAGGAAGTACGGGGTCGTGCTCGCGCTGGCCGCGATCTTCTCGCTCCCCGTCGTGTGGGTCCTCATCACCTCGATCAAGAAACAATCCGAGTACGCGGCGTCGCCGATCGTCCTCTTCCCCGCGGTGCCGCAGTGGATCAACTACCAGCTCGC
This sequence comes from Chloroflexota bacterium, assembly GCA_005887995.1. Taxonomy (GTDB): domain Bacteria; phylum Chloroflexota; class Limnocylindria; order P2-11E; family P2-11E; genus CF-39. The sequence continues at coordinate 22,778 of VBJD01000077.1, read as the reverse complement.
CGTCACGATGGCCGACTTCCCGAAGTACGCGACGAACTCGGTCTTCCTCAGCTCCGCGTACACGATCCTCGTCGTCATCACGAGCGCGCTCGTGGGCTTCGGCTTCGCGCGCCACCGTGGTCCAGGGCGCGACCGTCTCTTCCTTCTCGTGATCGGCACCATGATGTTGCCGACGCTCGTTCTCTTCGTACCGCAGTTCGTCATGTTCGCGCGACTCGATCTCACGAACTCGTACTGGCCATGGATCCTTTGGGGCCTCGCCGCGAGTCCATACCACGTCTTCCTCTTCCGGCAGTTCTTCGCGGCATTCCCACGCGAGCTCGAGGACGCCGCGGAGGTAGACGGTTGCGGGCCGCTGCGCGTGTTCCTTCAGATCTTCATCCCGAACGCCGGGCCGGCGCTCGCGGCGAGCGCCATCTTCGCGTTCCTTTGGGTCTGGGGCGACTACCTGTATCCGATCCTCCTGCTCAACGACCAGAACACGACGCTCGCGGTAAAGCTGGCCAAGGCCTACGTCGACCCGCGTGGCAACCCGCTCCAGACGATCACGATGGCCGGGATCGTTCTCTACGTCCTTCCGCTCGTCGCGCTGTTCTTCGCGGCGCAGCGATACATCGTGCGAGGCGTCGTCACTACCGGGCTGAAGGGCTGATCGTGAAGATCGTCGAGGTCCGCCCGCTCGTGCTTGGCGACGCCTGGCGCAACCTCACGTTCGTCGTCGTCCGCACCGACGAGGGGATCGAGGGCGTGGGCGAGGTGCGCATGATCAACCACACGAGCGCTCTCCTCGGTTACCTCGAGGAAGCGGTGCCGACGCACGTCATCGGCGCGGATCCGTTCGCGCTCGAGGCGCTCGCACGCCGGATGATCCGCGACGACTACGCGCGCGCCGGACAGATCGCGATGTCCGCGCTCGCGACGATCGAGATCGCGTGCTGGGACATCATCGGCAAGTCACTCGGCGTGCCCGTGTATCGACTGCTCGGCGGCGCGATCAACGACCGCGTCGCGACGTACGCGAACGGCTGGTACACCGTCGAGCGCACGCCGGCCGAGTTCCGCGACGCCGCGCGCCGAACGATCGCGCGCGGCTACCGCGCTCTGAAGCTCGATCCGTTCGGGACGGCCTGGCAGGAGCTCTCCGCGGGCGAGCTGCGCCGCGCGATCGCGCTCGTCGAAGCGGTGCGCGAAGGCGCGGGCCCGGATGCCGAGGTGTTCGTCGAGATGCACGGACGCTTCACGCCAGCGCAGGCGATCGCGATCGCCCGCGAGCTCGAGCCGTACCGCCCCGGCTGGATCGAGGAGCCGGTCCCACCCGACAACGCGAAGGCGATGGCGAAGGTCGCTCGCGCGACTCGCGTCCCGATCGCGAGTGGGGAGCGCATCCATGTCCGTCACGAGTTCCGCGAGCTCTTCGAGCTGGACGCGGTCGACATCATCCAGCCCGACCTCACGATGATGGGCGGCATCTCCGAGACGCGGAAGCTCGCGACGTGGGCCGAGTCGTACAACGTGCTCGTCGCCCCGCACAACGTGGGCGGTCCCGTGTCGACGATGGCGGCGATCCACCTCGCCGCGGCGACACCGAACTTCAAGATCCTCGAGCACTTCAACGACTTCACCGCGCCGTTCGTAAAGGAGGCGGCCCGTGGCGTCCCGGATGTCGTCGACGGCGCGTTCCCGCTTCCGACCGCGCCGGGTCTCGGCATCACGCTCGACGAAGCGGTCATCGCCGCGCATCCGCGGCGTCCGGTGCACCTGAATCTCTTCGGCGACCAATGGCACCTCCGCGGACGTGAACCAGGGGTGGAAGGGGCAGAGCCCCTGCGAGAAACAGGTTCTAAGCGAATGGCGGCGAAGCCGACATGAGCCTTCCGCTCTCCGGCCGTCGCGCGCTCGTCACCGGCAGCGGAACGGGCATCGGCCACGGGATCGCACGCGAGCTCGCGCGACAGGGCGCGGACGTCGCGATCCACTACGCGCACAGCGCGGACGGCGCGGAGTCGCTCCGTGCGGAGATCCAGGAGGTCGGCCGCCGAGTGGCGGTCCTGCCCGCGGATCTGTCGCAGCCGCGCGCCTGCCGCCGTCTCGTCGACGACACGGTGGCCGCGCTGGGCGGGCTGGAGATACTCGTGAACAACTCCGGTATCACGCTGACGCGCGATCCGGCGTCGCTCACGGACGCCGAATACGACGAGCTCTTCGGCGTGAACGTGCGGGCGGCGTACGTCTGCAGCCAGCAGGCCGTGCCGCACCTCGCGCGGCGCGGCGGCGCGATCGTGAACGTGAGCTCCATCCATGGCGGCGCGGGCTTCCCCGGGCACGCCGCGTACGCGGCGACCAAGGGCGCATTGAACGCGTTCACCCGCGCGCTCGCCATCGACCTCGCGCCGAAGCGCATCCGTGTGAACGCCGTCGCGCCCGGGCTCATCGAGGTGCCTCGCTACTTCGACATGCCCGGCTATTCGCGCGAGCAGACCGCGGCGCGCGTCCCGTGGGGTCGTATGGGGGAGCCGGCCGATGTCGCGCGCGTCGTCGCGTTCCTCGTCTCGCCGGCGGCCGACTACGTTACCGGTCAGCTGCTCTATGTCGACGGCGGCATCAACGCCCGCATGGGACTCGTGTGGGAAGAGGCGGAGGCCCGGCGATGAGCAGGGACCTCGCGCAAGGTTTCCCGCCGGGCTTCCTCTGGGGCGCCGCGACGGCGGCGTACCAGATCGAGGGCGCCGCGGCCGAGGACGGCAAGGGGCCGTCGATCTGGGACACGTTCTGCCGCGTGCCCGGCGCGATCGCGACCGGCGAGACCGGCGACGTCTCATGCGATCACTACCACCGCTGGCGAGAGGACGTCGCGCTCATGCGCGAGCTCGGCCTCGGCGCGTACCGCTTCTCCGTCAGCTGGCCTCGCGTGCTGCCGCGCGGGCGTGGCAGGGTCAACGAGAAGGGCCTCGACTTCTACGACGCGCTCGTCGACGCGCTCCTCGCGATCGGCGTCCGTCCGTTCGTGACGCTCTATCACTGGGATCTGCCACAGGCACTGCAAGACCGCGGCGGATGGACGGCGCCGGACATCGTCGCGGCGTTCGCGGAGTACGCGTCGCTCCTCGCGCGTCGACTCGGGGACCGCGTGACGGACTGGATGACGCTGAACGAGCCCGAGGTCGTCGCGTTCGCGGGACATCACGTCGGCGTTCATGCGCCGGGCGTGCGCGACTTCACGACCGCGCTGCGCGTGTCTCATCACCTGCACCTCGCGCATCGTGCCGGTGCCGCGGCGATACGTGCCGCGCGTCCGAACGCGCGCGTCGGCATCGCGCTGAACATGTCGCCGTGCGAGCCCGCCTCGGACGCGCCGGCCGACGGCGCCGCGGCCACGCGCATGGACGGTTACCTGAACCGCTGGTTCGCCGATCCTGTGTTCGGACGGCCGTATCCAGCGGACATGCTGGAGCACTACGCGACGTGGGTGACGATTCCCGCGCTCGAACTGGCCGCCCAGCCGCCGGACTTCCTCGGCGTCAATTACTACAGCCGTCGCGTGTGCCGCGCCAGCGGTGACGGACCGCTCGGCGTCACGCGCGTCGAGCCAGAGGGTTCGACATACACCGCGCTGGGGTGGGAAGTCCACGCATCGTCGCTGCGCGATCTGCTCGTTCGCGTCACGCGCGACTGGGCACCGCGCGAGGTCATCGTCACGGAGAACGGCGCGGCATACGACGACGTCGTGCGCGACGATCGCGTCGCCGACCCCGAACGAACGTCGTTCCTGCGCGAGCACATCGCCGCGGCCGCGGACGCACTCGGTCGGGGCGTGCCGCTGCGTGGCTACTTCGTCTGGACGCTCATGGACAACTTCGAATGGGCGCACGGCACGAGCAAGCGCTTCGGCCTCGTCCACGTCGACTACGACACGCAGCGCCGGCGCATCAAGGACAGCGGCCGCTGGTACCGAGAGCTCATCGCGGCGCAGCGCGCGGTCGCGGTATGACCCAGGTCATCGGCGCGCCCCTCGCGCGGATGCGTGGGCTCGCAGTCCCCCGGGGCACCATCGCGTTCTGGTGGCTCGGACAGGCGGGCTTCGCGGTCCGCGCGGCGGAGCTGCTCATCCTCGTCGACCCGTTCCTGGCCGAACGTGATGGCCGTCTGACCGCACCGGCCTTCGATCCCCGCGACGCGGTGGACGTGGACGTCGTCACCTGCTCGCACGAGCACTACGACCATCTCGACCTCGAGTCATTGCCACTGATCGCCCGCGCCTCACCCGCCGCGCGGTTCATCGTGCCGCGCCCCCTCGTTCCGCTCCTGACGGGATCGGGGATCGCGCCCGAACGGGTCATCGGGGCTCGCAGCGGCGAGCCGATCAGGTTCGGCCCCGTCACGTTCCATCCGATTCGGGCCCGGCACGGCGTGGGCATGGAGGACGCGTACTCGTTCGGCCGGGACGGAGACGGCCTCGACCGCTTCCTCGGGTACGTCATCGACGACGGCCTCGCGCGCGCGTATCACGCCGGCGACTCGGTGGTCTACGACGGGCTCGCTGCCAGCCTGCGCGAGCTCCGCGTCGACGTCGCGCTCCTACCGATCAACGGCCGCGATCACTTCCGCGAAGGCGCGGGGATCGTCGGGAACATGGACCATCGCGAGGCCGCGCAGCTCGCGAGCGACGCCGGGGTCGACGTCTTGGTCCCCATGCACTACGAGACGTTCGCGACGAATCGCGGCTATCCCGCGCATCTCGTCGACGTCGTCGATCGCGAGGGCTTGCCGCTGACGGTCGTCGTCCCGACACGCGATCGGCCTTTCGTGTTTTCGAAGGCGAGCGCGCGTGACTGAGTGGAACGGGGCCGCGGCCCTGAAGGCGATCGGCCTGCCTGGCAGCGACCCACGTGACCTGCCGGCGTCGCCTCTCACGTTCCCCGACGGCGCGCATTACCGAGTCGAGATCCCGAGCACCGAAGGTCCGACGGCGCTCGATGCCGTACTCGAGGAGGCGGCACGCCTTCGCGTCCCGGTGACCCGCGTGTCGCAGGGAAGTGGCGTCTTCATGCACACGGACGCCGAGCTGGACGAGATGGCGCGGCTCGCGCAGAGCGCCCGCGTTGAGGTGAGCCTCTTCGCGCGGCCGAATGCGGGATGGTCGGCGTCGGCGATGGCGCGCAGCGCGGTCGGCGCGCTCATCGCACCGACGGCGCACGGCGCCGATCAGCTCGCCGCGGTCGTCGACGATGTGCTTCGCGCCGCGGCGCACGGGTTCCGCAGCGTGCTCATACAGGACGTCGGCGCGCTACACGCCTTTGGTGAGCTGCGCCGCGCGGGCATCCTGCCGAACGACATGCAGGCGAAGGTGTCGGTGATGCTCCCGGTGGCGAACCCCGCGAGCGCCCGCGTCGTCGAACGGCTCGGCGCGAACACGATCAACCTGCCGACGGATCTCACGCTCGCTGAGATCGCGGCGATCCGCGCGACCGCGTCGCTCCCGCTCGACGTGTACATCGAGTGCCCCGACAACATTGGCGGCTTCATGCGATACCAGGAGATCCCCGATCTCATCCGGGTAGCCGCGCCCGTGTATCTGAAGTTCGGCCTGCGCGGCACCGTCGATCCGTATCCGGCGGGCAACCACGTAGAGGCGGCGCTCGTCGCGAACGCGCGCGAGCGCGTGAGGCGTGCTCGCCTTGGGCTCGAGCTGCTCGAACGTTCGCGGGTGGCGCGCTTCCGCACATCGTCGCCGGGCGCGGCCGGCCTCGCGATCCCGGTGGTCGAGGGTGCGCTAGTTCTTCGCCAGTAGCTCGCCGAAGACGAAGTTCAGCACGCCGCCGCTGCGCATGTAATCGATGTCGACCGGATCGTCGACGCGCGCGAGCGCCCTGAACCGAACGACTTCGCCATTCGCGCGCCGCGCCTCCACGTCGACTATCGCCCGAGGCGCCAGCTTGTTCAGCCCGCGGATCGTGAATGTCTCCGCGCCGGTGAGGCCGAGGCTCGCCGCGTTCTGACCAGGCTGGTACTGCAGCGGCAGGATGCCCATCCCTACCAGGTTCGAGCGGTGGATGCGCTCGAAGGTCTCCGCGATGACCGCGCGGACGCCGAGGAGCAGCGGACCCTTCGCCGCCCAGTCGCGCGAGCTGCCGGAGCCGTACTCCTTGCCCGCGAGGATGACGAGCGGCGTGCGCTCGCGCTGGTAGCGCATCGATGCGTCGTAGATCGTCATCTCCTCGCCCGACGGCAGGTGCTTCGTCCACCATCCCTCACGCTCGACGAGCCCATTGCGCAGGCGGATATTCGCGAAGGTCCCACGGATGAGCACCTCGTGGTTCCCGCGCCGCGTGCCGTACTGGTTGAAGTCGACGGGCTTCACACCGAGCGAGATGAGGTACTGCCCGGCCGGGCTCGCCGCAGGAATGGAGCCGGCGGGCGAGATGTGGTCGGTTGTGACCGAGTCGCCGAGGACGGCGAGCACTCGCGCGTTCGTGATGTCCGCGACGTCGCGCGCTCCGGCGATGTCCTTGAAGAACGGCGGCTCGTGCACGTAGGTCGACTTGGAGTCCCACTTGAACATCGCGCCGGTCGGCGACGGCATCGTCTTCCAGAACCGGTCGCCCTCGAAGATCTTGCCGTACTCCGTCGCGTACATCTCCTGCGTGATCGCCTTGTTCATCACGGCATTGACTTCGTCAGGCGTCGGCCAGATGTCCTTGAGGAACACCGGCTTGCCGCTCTTGTCGTTGCCTATCGGCTCGTCCTCGAGGTCGATGTGCACCGTACCCGCGAGGGCATACGCAACAACGAGCGGCGGCGAGGCGAGGTATGACGACTTCACCAGCGGATGGATACGTCCCTCGAAGTTGCGATTCCCTGAGAGGACGGACACGACATTGAGGTCGTTGTCCTTAACTTCCTTTTCGATCTCCGGCGTCGCGAGAGGACCTGAATTACCGATACAGTTATGCGCCAGTACGCCATTCGCGACGAACGCATGTAACTCGTCAATCGTGAGGTCGTAGACGTCGTGCTCGCGGGCCGGCCTTCGGTCGATGACGCGGAGACTGAACGTCGGTAGATCGAGCGCCTCCTTCTCGACGCAGTAGCGCTTTTTGTGATCCGCGACATCATGCTTGCGGAGCTCGGAGAACCAGTCCCGAACGCCCATCTCCTTGAAGAGCGCGACAGGTGACGGGAAGTCCACCTTCTTTCGCTGCAGGGGCCTGAACCCTCGGCTCGGCGCGATCAGATGCGAGAAACTGCCTGAGCCGCGCAAGGTCGAGTAATGCGGGAAGATCAATGTTTCGTGTTTTTCCAGTTCGGCTGCTGCTGTCGTCCGAGCGGCGGCGAACGTGAGCTTGGGCTCTTCCCGATGTAGGACACTCAGCCGCGTCAGCATCCACAGACGCTGGCGCGCGATGTGATCGACGGTCCGCCAGTAAACCGCGGCCGCACTCGCCTTGAGTGTCTTGTCGACGCAGTAGCGGTAACCGACGTTCGTTATGAATGAAACCCCATCAGGCAGCGTCATCCGAACCTCGATGCGCGGCACGCCGTCGTCCGCCTCGGGGTAGGACGAGAGGGAGCGGCGGACTGGATACTCGAAGATCCTCGCGCCGGCCACGTCGACGCCACAACGGTCGAGCAACATTGCTATCTGATCCATGACCAGCCGCTGGTCGGCAACGTGCTCCGGTCTTACGGTCTGCGAGATGGCAGGTTGGTGCAACGATGCATCCTCGTCGCCCTTACCAAATCGGGCCAAGTACGGAGCGTGCCCGTCGGCCCCGAATACCCCGCCTAGGAACTCACGGATGATGGCGACCGGGCACCTCTCGGTGAGCAAGAATTGCGGAAGCGTCGGCGCCTGGTCGATCTTCCGCCCAACCTTGACGGCCGGTAGCGCCATGATCGCGATGCTGAGCTCTTGAGGCAGGACAACCGACCACTTGCGCTCGTCGTACATCGAAGCGGCCGGCCTCTTGCCGGTCACAATCTCGATGTCATTGAGGACGGCCTCGCGATCGAGTCGTTGTCCCACGTTGATGCGCGCTTGGCCGTGGACGCTGATCGAGCCATCGTTCAAGAGATGGCCCAAGAGGCGCGCGAACGCGAGCGTGCGGAGACGTTCATTCGGCGTCGTCATGGTGAAGTCGAATGATTCGGAGCGCAGGTTCCATCCTTCCTCGTCGGCGAGCGGAACGTCGAGCGGAGCTTCCAGTCCCATCACGAGGCGGTCCTCGCCCAGCCGGAGTTCGTCCGCACGTACCCACGTGCCGTCCGCGCGGAGCAGCTCGTGGTCGGGCGTGCACGTGAGCGTCCGACCGTCCTGAAGGACGATTGAGACGCACTCGCGCCTGCCCTTCGAGATCATCGCGCTCTGGCGCGCGGGGGCAATACGCCGATTCGCGTTGGGCCCATAAACGACCGCGCCGCCTAGCAGTGGCAGATCCTCTATTCGTCGGTTCATTCCGTTCGTCTGCAGAACGGGCGTACCCGCCGCCAAGCAGACTGTGCATCCGTAGCCGACGAGGAAGTAGCCGAGCTTCTCCAGATAGGGCGTGAGACCGGCTTGGTCCATGTATCGCGTCACGACGCGCGAGCCCGGCGCCATCGTCGTCTTCACGTACGGCTTCACCGACAATCCGCGCTCGACGGCCTTCTTCGCGAGCAGGCCCGCCGCGATCATGACTGACGGGTTCGACGTGTTCGTACACGACGTGATAGCGGCGATCACGACCGAGCCATCGGTGATCCCCCCGAGCGCGGGCGAGAGGTGCGCCGCTTTGGCAGTTGCGGGCGTCGCCTCGGCGACCATCGTCGCGGGTGCGTCGTTCACCGGCTTCGGTCCCTCGGTGTGGCCGGGACGGGTGATGCCCGTCGTCGGCTTCGGACCGACGAACGACTGCCACACCATCGGCAGCTCGACGCGGTCCTGCGGTCGCTTCGGGCCGGCGACGCTTGGGCGGACGGTCGCGAGATCGAGCTCCATCATCTCGTCGAACGTCGGTGCCGACGCGCCATCGACGCGGAAGAGTCCCTGAGCCTTGGTGTAGCGCTGCACGAGATCGACGAGGTCGCCCCGGTTCGTCGCCTCGAGATAGCGAAGCGACTGCGCGTCGACGGGGAAGAACGCGGCGGTTGCGCCGTACTCGGGGCACATGTTGGACACGGTGGCGCGGTCCTGCACGGTCAACGACGAGAGACCGTCGCCGGCAAATTCGACGAACTTGTTCACGACGCCGTGCTTACGCATCGTCTCGGTGAGCGTCAACACGAGGTCGGTCGCCGTCGTTCCGGTCGGCAGGGAGCCGGTGAGCTTCACGCCGACGACGACCGGCCACGGGAGATACGTCGGCTGCCCGAGCATCGCGGCCTCGGCCTCGATGCCCCCGACGCCCCAGCCGAACACGCCCAGCCCATTGACCATCGTCGTGTGCGAGTCGGCGCCGAAGAGCGTGTCGGGTATGGCAACGCCGTCGCGGATCTGCACGACCCGCGAGAGCCGCTCGAGGTTCACCTGGTGGCAGATGCCCGCGCCCGGCGGGACGACGCGGAACGTCTTGAAGGCTTGCCCCGCCCAGCGCAGCAGCGAATAACGCTCGCGATTGCGCTCGTACTCGCGCTCGAGATTCTTCTCGTAGACCTCCTTGGCACCGAAGAAGTCGGCCTGCACCGAATGGTCGATGATCAGATCGACCGGGATGAGCGGTTCGATGCGCGCCGGGTCTTTGCCCGCGCGCTGCATCGCGCTCCGCATCGCCGCGAGATCCACAGCGGCGGGAACGCCGGTGTAATCCTGGAGCAGAATGCGCGCGGGACGGAAAGGGACGCTCGTGCCGTCGGGCGGGGGAGCGGGGTACTTCGCGAGCGCGGCGATATCACGATCGCTGTCACCCGCGCGGATCATCCCCTCCAGCAGGATCTTCACGGTCATCGGCAGCTTCGAGAGGTCGCCGAGCTGCGCGAGCGGGTAGTAGCGGTGCGGTGTGCCGGCGAGCGTCTCGCTCTTGTATGTCGTCATGCGAGCAGATCCTTCACCAAGTCTCGCTCTTTCTCGAGCTCCGCGACGGTCGCGGCAAGCTTGGCCTTCGCGAAGTCATTCAGGCCCACGCTCTTCACGATCTCGTAGCCTCCATCGCCTTTGCTGCGCAGCGGGAACGACGAGACGAGGCCCTTCGAGACGCCATAGCTGCCGTCGCTGGGCACGGCCGCGCTGAACCAATCGTCACCCGGCGTCGGCCTGACGAGGCTGCGCACGTGATCGACGAGCGCCTGCGCCGCCGAGAACGCGCTCGACGCACCACGCGCCGCGATCACGGCCGCGCCGCGCTGCTGCACGACGGGGATGAACTCGTTCTCCAGCCACGTCTTGTCGACGACCTCGCTCGCCGCGCGGTCCTTCACCTTCGCGTTCGTGAAGTCCGGATACAGCGTCGCGCTGTGGTTACCCCAGATGGCCAGCTGCTTCACGTCACGCACACGTGCGCCCGCCTTCGCGGCGAGCAACGATCGCGCGCGGTTCTGGTCGAGGCGCGTCATCGCGGTCCAGCGATCGTCGGGGAGACCCTTCGCGCTCGCGCGCGCGATGAGGCAGTTCGTGTTGCAGGGATTGCCGACGACGGCGACGCGCGCGCCCGCTGACGCGTACTGCGCGATCGCCTTCCCCTCGTCGACGAAGATCGGTCCGTTCTTGCGGATGAGATCGCCTCGCTCCATCCCGGGACCGCGCGGCACGCTGCCCACGAGGAGCACCCAGTCCGCGTCCTTGTGCGACACCGCGCGATCCGCGCTGGCGCTGATCGTCGCGAGCAGCGGATACGCGCCGTCCTCAAGCTCCATCTGTACGCCCTGGGCCTTGTCGATCATCTGCGGGATGTCCGAGAGTCGGAGGTCGACGTCGTTGTCGGGACCGAACATCTCGCCCGCGGCGATGCGCGGGAGGAGCGCGTACGAGACCTGGCCGGTCGCGCCGGTGACGACGACTTTCACTGTCTTGGCCATGGCTACTCGTTCTCCAACTTGCCGCCGAGGATCGCCTCGGCCTCGATCTCGACCTGGATCCTCGGATCGATGAACTCGACTTTGACGATCGAGGATGCTGGGCGGATGTCGCGGAAGACCTCGCCGTGGATGACCGCGACGCGGTCGATGTTCAGCACGTCCGAGACGTAGACCCGGGTCATGATCACATCGCTCATCGTGCCGCCGAGCTTCTCGATCGCGTCGCGCATGATCTCCAGGGCGCGACGCGCCTGCTCGACGACGTCGTCGGAGACGACCTGGCCGTTCTCTCCGAGGCCCGCGGTGCCTGCGACGCGGATGACGTTTCCCTGCCGCACCGCGCGCGAGTAGCCGAACTGGAACTCGTACTTCGTGCGCGTCGAGTACTGCTGCCGGGGCTCGGTCATCAGCGTTTCATCCGTCGGATCACCGCGTCGGCGAATTCCTTGGTGCCGACTGCCGTCGGGTCGTCGCGATCGCGCTTGAGGTCGTAGGTCACCTCTTTGCCTTCCTTCACGACAGACGCGATCGCGCGCTCGAGCTTGTCGCCGGCGTCGCGCTCGCCGATGTGGCGAAGCATCAGCACGCCCGCGAGCATGAGGGCCATCGGGTTCACCTTGTTCTGCCCCGCGTACTTCGGCGCGGAGCCGTGGATCGCCTCGAAGACCGCGACGCCGTTCTCACCGATGTTCGCGCCCGGCGCAACGCCGAGCCCGCCCGCGAGACCGGCGACGAGGTCGCTCACGATATCGCCGTACAGATTCGGTAGCACGAGCACGTCGTAGAGATCGGGTTTCTGCACGAGCTGCATGCACATGTTGTCGACGATGCGGTCATCGAACTCGATGTCGGGGTACTCGGTCGCGACCTCGCGCGCGACGCGCAGGAACAGCCCGTCGGCGAACTTCATGATGTTCGACTTGTGCACCGCCGTGACCTTGCGCCGTTTGTTCGTGCGCGCGTACTCGAACGCGAACTTCACGATGCGCCGTGACCCGAACTCGCTGATGTACTTGATCGCGATCGCGGCATCGGTCCGGATCTTCTGCTTTGACGCCTTCTCGATCACGGCGCGGACTTCCGCGAGCTCCGGCGTGCCGATGTCGAATTCGATGCCGGCGTAGAGATCCTCGATGTTCTCGCGGACGACGACGAGGTCGATCTTGCCCATCGGCGCCTGGACGCCCTCGTACGTCTTCGCCGGCCGCAGGTTTGCGTAGAGGTCGAACTCCTTGCGCAAGGCGACGTTCACCGACCGCATGCCCGTGCCCAGTTCGGTCGTGAGCGGGCCCTTGAGCCCGACCTTGTTGCGCCGCACCGAATCCAGCGCTGACTTCGGAAAGGGATCGCCCAGCTTCTGAAGGGCGGGGAGGCCGATGTCGTGGACGTCCCATTCGATCGCCACGCCCGTGGCCTCGATGGCACGACGGGTCGCCTCGACGATCTCGGGGCCCGTGCCATCACCCGGGATGAGGGTGATGCGGTGGGTCAATCAGTACCTTCCCCTGTAGGTTGGGTCGCTACTTCGACTCTACGACGTTGTCGCGAGACGTGATCTAGAGCTTCTGCAACGCCTCTCGTATGCGTTCGGGCGCCGCGCCGAGCGAGGTGAGCACCTGCACGGCGATCCCGTCGCTCTCCGCGATGAGGCCGAGCAGAAGCGTCTCGGGCGAGAGGCCATGTCCGCTCGCGTCGCCGAACCCGCTCGCATAGCCGACGATCTTCTGCGCGCGAGGCGTGAGCGTGATCGTGTTCGGCGTCCCCTCCCGCGGCGGTACGACCTTCGCGACCTCCGCTTTCGTCTTGTCGTAATAGACGCCTAGCGAAGCGAGGGCGCTCGCCGCGTGCGTGTTGGCGACCTTGACGATCGCGAGAAGAATGTGCTCGGAGCCGATCCAATCGTGGCCGAGCGCCTTCGCCTCACCCTCCGCGATCATCATCGTCTGCTGGCCGGACTGGACAGCGCTACCGAAGTGCCGGAATGCACCGACGGGGCGAACGCGATCGGTGATTCCCTGCCCGATGGCCGCGATGACCTGCAGGCGGATCTTCTCGACCGTCAGGCCCAAGGACTCGAGGATCCCGGTTGCCGCGTTCGTTCCTTCGCGCAGGATCCCGAGGAGCAGATGCTCGGTGCCAACGTGGCTGTGACCGAGCATCCGCGCCTCGTCGATCGCGTTTTCGATCACCTTCTTGGTCCGGGGCGCAAGCGTGATCTGGCTCGGTGAAGTCGTCGAGTCGCCTCGGCCGATCGTGAACTCGACCGCCGTGCGCAGCTTCGAGAGCTCGACGCCGAGCGACGCCAGCGCCTTGGCCGCGGCGCCTTCTCCTTCACGCACGAGACCGAGGAGCAGGTGCTCCACGCCGATGTAGTTGTGGTTGAAGCGGATCGCCTCGTCCTGGGCCAGCGCGAGCACGCGCTTCGCGCGGTCGTTGAAGCGGTCGAACGGTCCCACGACCTAAGCCTTAGGCGGCGAGAGCCTGTCGACGGCCTCGCGGATCTTCTCGGGTGTCGCACCGAGTTGCGTGAGGACCTGCGTGCCGACGCCGGCGGAATCGGCGACGCAGGCGAGCAGCAGGATCTCTGGAGTCACGTTCGTGCTCGCTCGCCGCGTGCGCATGACCGAAGCGCGCGCGAGGATCTCATGCATGCGCGGCGTGAGCGCGATGTCGCTTCCGACCCGCGCGGCGCCACGGGGGATGTGCTTGAGCAGACCAGCGCGCAGTGCCGCCAGTTCGATGCCGAGCGACGTGAGCGCCTTCGCGGCGACACCCTCATCGACTCGCAGCAGTCCGACCACGAGGTGCTCAGTGCCGATCCAGTTGTGATTGAGGCTGGTCGCTTCGGCCTCGGCGAGCGCGAGCGCGCGGATTGCGCTGTTGTCGAAGAGATCGAAAGTACCGCCGCCGGTCGGCCCCGGCGGCGCCGCGCTGCGCTGCTCGTCACGATAGAGCGGTTGCGACGTCGGGCCGTGTGGCTGCCCGAGGGTCTCCATGACCTTTTTCCGCATCGCCTCGAGCGAAACGCCGAGCGACTCGAGGACGCCCGACGCGATGCCCTCGCCCTCGCGCACGAGACCGAGAAGGAGATGCTCGGTACCGACATGGCTGTGGCCGAGCCTGCGTGCTTCGTCGATCGCGAGTTCGATGACCTTCTTCGTGCGGGGCGACAGCGTGATCTCGCTCGGCGAGGTCGTCGAGTCGCCGCGGCCGATGATGAACTCGACAGCCCGACGCACCTTCGATAGCTCGATGCCCATCGCGTCGAGCGCCCGCGCTGCGACGCCCTCGCCCTCGCGCACGAGGCCGAGCAGCAGATGCTCGGTCCCGATGTAGTTGTGGTTGAAACGGATCGCCTCGTCCTGAGCAAGTGCGAGGACGCGCTTCGCGCGGTCGTTGAAGCGATCGAACGGACCGCGGTATCCCTGATGTGGCGTGACGGTCGGTGGCGTTCCCACGCCCGCTCCAGCCTGCGGCGTCACTGTCCCGGCGCCGGACGAGAACGCCGGCGCCGATCGATACGTCCAGTCGCGCCGTGCGCGGCCACGGCCGATCGGGAGCCCGTGCGTCGCGATCATCACCGCGGCGCCGGCGATCGCGCCTGCGACCGCTCCTGCGACAGCGCCGACGAGGATCGCTTCGTTCACGCGCGCACTCTATCGGCGCGCCCTGCAGAGACCGTGCCTAGCGCTGGGTCCCCTGCACGGTGAGCGTCCCTGGCGCGAGGGACACGCTCGTCACTTTCACGGACGTGGGCACGTAGCCGGCGATCGTCGCCTGCACCGTCTGCGAGATCGACGCGCGCGTATCGCTCGGCAGCGAGATGCCGGCGAGCGTCGCCGTATCGACGCGGACGGCGAGGTGCCCGTCGCTCACCAGGGGCGTGCCGGTCATCACGAACTCCGTGGTGCCGAAGAGCACCTTCGCGCGCGCCACGAGCCGCACCCCGTCGGATCCGATGCGCACCTGCGGGTCGCTCACCGTGACGCCGTTCACGGTCTGCGGAAAGCCGGCCGCCGCCGACTTCGTGAGCTCGGCGTCGCTGACGGTGATCGAGAACGCCGCGGTCGTGGGTCGCGCCGTTTGTGGGCTCTGCGTGGGGGTCCCCGTCGGAGCCGCTGCGGCGCTCGGGGATGCCGAGACCGGCGCCTGTGTCGCGCCTCCTTCGACGTAGCGGACGGTGGCGAAGACGAAGAGCGCGCCCACGGCGAGCTTGAAGATCGTGGAGGTCGTGACGGAGAAGCTCACGCTCGCTGTAACGCGGATCGGGCCGCGGCAGTTCGCCGGCGGCTATGACACCGCTTTGAGAGACGCGAGGAGGAGCCGACGCTGGAGGCGGAGCGCGTCGGGCACGGTTCCGCCGAGCCGATCGAACCAGTCTCCATGCGCCTCGAGCTCCTTCTCCCATTCCGCGCGGTCGATCCGCAGCGCGCCCTCGATGGCGTCGGGACTCGTATCGATGCCGCGCAGGTCGAGGTCCGCGACGCCCGGCACGTATCCGAGGGGCGTCTCCTCCGCGCCGGCGCGACCGACCGAGCGATCGATGATCCACTTCAGCACGCGCATGTTCTGCCCGTAGCCGGGCCAGAGGTAGCGGCCGTCGTCGCCTTTCCGGAACCAGTTGACGAGGAACATCTTCGGCGGATGCGTCATGCGTCCGAACATCGAGAGCCAGTGCGCGAAGTACGCGCCCGCGTCGTAGCCGATGAACGCGAGCATGGCCATTGGGTCGCGGCGGATGCGTCCGACCGCGCCCGTGATCGCGGCGGTCGTCTCGGCGCCCGCGGTCGCGCCGAGATACACGCCGTGCGTCCAGTTGAAGGCCTCGAGCACGAGCGGCACCGTCGTCGACCGACGCCCGCCCCAGAGGATCGCTGAGATCGGCACGCCGCGTGGCTCCTTCGCGTAGCGCGAGAGCGCGGGGTTGTTGTCCATCGGTGCGGTGAAGCGGCTGTTCGGGTGCGCCGCGGGCTCCTTCGATCCGCGCTTCCACGGCTTGCCGCGCCAGTCGATGAGATCGGTGGTCGGGCCGTCCATGCCCTCCCACCACACGTCCATGTCGGGCGTAAGCGCGACGTTCGTGAAGATGCAGTCGCGCTCGAGCATCTTCATCGCGACGGGGTTCGTGTGCTGGTTCGTGCCCGGCGCGACGCCGAAGAACCCCGCCTCGGGGTTCACCGCGTAGAGGCGGCCGTCGTCGCCGACGCGCATCCACGCGATGTCGTCGCCGATCGTGCGGATCTTCCAGCCGGCGAACTCGGGTGGCGGAACGAGCATCGCGAGATTCGTCTTGCCCGACGCGCTCGGGAACGCGCCGGCGATGAAGTGCGTCTCGCCCTCGGGCGAAACCGCTTCGAGCAGCATCATGTGCTCGGCGAGCCAGCCCTGTTTGTGTCCGTGATAGCTCGCGATGCGCAGCGAGAGGCATTTCTTGCCGAGCAGCGCGTTGCCGCCGTAGCCGGAGCCGACCGACCAGATCATGTCGTCCTGCGGGAACTGACAGATATAGCGGCGCGACGGATCGCAATCCGCGACCGTGTGCATGCCGCGGTTGAACGACGACGAATCGCCGAGGCGATCGAGCGCGAGCTTCCCGATGCGCGCCATGATCCGCATGTTGAGCACGACGTAGAGCGAGTCGGTGATCTCGACGCCGATCATCGCGAACGGTGAGTCGGCGGTGCCCATGATGTACGGGATCACGTACATCGTGCGGCCCTTCATCGCGCCGCTCGAGATCTCGCGCAGCTTCGCGTACGCCTCGTCGGGCGACATCCAGTTGTTGGTGTTGCCGGCCTCGGCCTTCGTCGGCGTGCAGATGAAGGTGAGCTCCTCGACACGCGCGACGTCGTTCGGATTGCTGCGCGAATAGAAGGAGTTCGGACGCTTCGTCTGGTTGAGTGGGATCAGGACGCCGTCGCTGACGCTTTTCTCGGTGAGCCGCTTGTTCTCGTCATCGGAGCCGTCGACCCAGTACACATCGTCGGGTTTGCAGAGTCGTTCCATCTCCTCGACCCAGTCGAGGAGATACGTATTCGTGGTCGGCTGGTCCTTCGTGACGACCATGGAAGCTCCCGATCCGAAATTGGCTCTTAGGTTAGCGAGCGGTCTGCCACTCAGCGAATAGCTGGCGCGCGTGCGGCACATGCTCCGTGAAGTGCTCGGTCATCCATTGCAGTACGAGCGCCACGCTCGTCGGATACGGAACGTCGTCGCCGGGGTACGAGACGCCGACGAGTCGCGCGTATTCGTCATCGTTGGCCTTCGCGGCGAGCCGTCCGAGTTGCTGCTGCTTCGCCGCCATCTCGGCGAACGTCGACTTGCGCTCGGCCGGCGCGAGGCCGAGTCGCGCGTGCGCGAGCTGTCCTTCGACGACGGACTCGTCCTCGGCTGGCCCCTCGGTATCGCGATAGCCGGCCTGGCCGAGCGCCTCGAGCGTGGCGATATAGCCGTCAAGGGACTGGATGAGGTGGATGACGATGCCGCCGATCGCGTAGTCGTCCCCAGGCTTCAGGTACGCGAGCGCGCTGTCCGGCATGGGCGCAAAGGCGTCGTCGATCGCCTTGCGCGCCTTCTCCAGCGCGGCGATCGAGTCGGTCTTCGTGCTCACGCGCCAGACGGTAGCGGCCCGCGCGAGCGGACGACGCGGGACACGACCATCGCGACCGTCACCGTGACCGGCAGCGCCAGAGCGATCTGCACGAGCAGGGGGAGCAGTGGATCGGCGTCGTACAGGACGCCCGAGAGCAGTCCGCCTGCACCGAAGCCGAGCGCATATACGAGCTGAAATCCGCTGTAGCCCACTCCTGCGCGCGCTGGTGGCAACACCCGCGCGAGTGCCGACACGAGCACCGGGTTCGCCGCGGTCTGCGATCCGAGCAGGAACGATCCCAGCGCGAGCGTGGGCTCCGAGTGGCCGGCGAGCGCGACGAGCGTCGCGGCGATCGTCAACAGCACGCCGGCTCCGACGATCGCGACGAACGGGCCCCGTGTGTCCGCGATGCGGCCATTCGCGCTCGAGAAGACCGCGGCGCCGAGCGCGATGAGACCCACGTAAATGCCAACGCGTTCGAGCGGCACCGCGGCGACATCGCGCACGAACACCGGAAACAGTGGGTTGACGATGATCCCGATGAGGGCAGCGAAAGGTGTCACCGCCAGGAGGATCCAGAACGAGCGCGGCAGTCGCGCCGTCGCCGTGTTGAGCGTCGGGCGCACGTCCTTGAGGAAGAGAGTGAGCGACGCCGAGAGAAGGAACGCGCCGACGGCGATGGCCATCGTTTCACGCAGTCCGATCGCCGCGCCGAGTGGACCCGCGAAGGGCGATGCAAAGATCGTCCCGAAGAAGAACGCCCCGTAGACGATGCCGAGCTCGCTGCCGAGCCGAGCGCGCGGCGTCGACGCGGCGAGGTGCGCGGACAGGAGCGGGAACGCCGCGTTTCCGACGTTGTAGAGAAACGATCCGATCAGCGCGCCGTGCCAATCCGAGAGTGGAAGAAAAGCAGCACCTCCGACCATCGAAGCGAACCATGTCGCGACGAGGAGAGGCTTTGTTCCCCAGCGATCCGCAGCGAGGCCGATAGGCAGAAATGTCAGCGCAGCCGCTGCGCTGCCGCCTCCGAAAACAACGCCGATGTCGGTGGGCGTCGCGCCGATCTCCTTCAGGAACAGCGGCGTGAGCGTCGCGAAGAGCCCGAAACCCATTCCCCAGAGGACCTGCGCGCCGATGAGGATCCGCGCTTCGCGACCGAGACCTATGCGCGTCCTCGAACGATTCCCGTCACGCGACGCGCGTCGAACTCCGCGCGCGCCTTGCGCAGCACCTCGGGATCGGCAAGCACGTCGATCGCCGTGAGTGCGAGCGCTTTGGCGGCGATGAGCGCGCGCTCGAGCGCCTCGGGCGTCTTCGCGTAATCGCGGAACGCGGTCGAGTGCCCGGGGATGGTCTGATCGGAGATCGCGATGTACGGATGGATCGCCGGAAGGGCCTGCATGACGTTGCCCATATCGGTCGAGCCGACGCGCTCGTCGTCGCGCGTGTCGAAGATCTGCATGCCGAGCGAGCGCATGTGCACAGCCCAGCGCTCGGCCATCGGCGTCGAGAAGACCATGTTGTCGTAGCCCGCGTACGGATCGACGGTGATCTTCACCGTCGTGCCGCTCGCGGTGGCCGCGCCCTCGGCACAGGCGACGAATCGCCGCAGCACCTCTTGCTGGTACGCGCGGTCGAGGGCCCGCACGCTGAATCGGCCCATCGTGTAGTCGGGGATCACGTTCGGCGCGCTCCCGCCCTTCGCAATGATCCCGTGGATTCGCGCGTCGGGACGCAGTTGCTGGCGCATCGCACCGATGCCGTTGAAGAGCAGAAGCAGCGCGTCGAGCGCGTTCACTCCCTGGTCGGGCTGCGACGCCGCGTGCGCCGCCTTGCCGAAGTACTCCACCTGCACGCGGTTCGTCGCGAGCGAGTGACGCCCCGCGAGGCTCCGGCCGGTGGTGGGGTGGATCATCATCGCCGCGTCGACGTCGTCGAAGCCGCCGGCGCGCAGCAGCGCGACCTTCCCACCGCCGCCCTCCTCCGCGGGCGTGCCGATCGCGGTGACCGAGCCGGGCAGTTCATCGACGACCTCGCGCACGGCGACCGCCGCGGCCGTGCCGATCATCGCGATGAGGTTATGACCGCACCCGTGACCGAGATCGGCGAGCGCGTCGTACTCCGTGAGGATCGCCACACGCGGGCCGTCGCCCTTGCCCTTCGCGTCGCCGCGGTACGCAGTCTCGAGACCGCAGTAGCCGCGCTTCACCTTGAAGCCGTCGCCCTCGAGGAACTCCGTCAGCCGGAGCGCGGCCTCGCGCTCCTCGTACGCGAGCTCCGGCTTCGCGTGGATCGCGAGCGAGAGCGCGATGAGCGCATCGCGGCGGCGGTCGATCGCGTCGAGGGCGCGCTTGCGCACCGCAGCGATGTCGGGCACGGACGCGATGCTAGCCAGCGTTCACGCCTGATGCCCGGCGATGAGCGAGAGAATGATGCGGTCGAGCGCGGTGTCCGCCTCGGCGAAGAGCGCCGCGGCCTGCGACGTCTCGACGTTGCGGCGCCGCGCGACGTGGGCGATCTCGGCCATGAAGCGCGCGCGGAAGAAGAGGAACGCCTGCGTCGCCTCGCCCAGCGAGAGACCTGCGCGTTTCGCCTCCGCGCCGTACTCACGGCCGAGCGACTCGGCCTGCGCGATCAGCTGATCTCGCCCGCTGCGCCGCGCGGTGTCGAGCGAGCCGAGGAGGAGGTCGCTCATGCGCATGCCGCGTTCGCGGAACCAGCGCAGCGATCTTTCATCGAAACGCGCTCGCCAGTCTTGGTCGCTGAGCTCGGTGCGCACACGCTTTCGGAATTCGGCGGCGATGCGATCGGGGGCCTCGCCGATCGAGGACAGTGAAGGCCGTCGCGCGGGCTTCGCGCGCGGCAGCATTGCGTCGATGGAGGTCCGCAGGAAGCGACGGTGGCCGCCGGGCGTGGTGAAGACCTCGATCTTCCCGTTGTCCGCCCAGCGTCGCAGCGTGTCCGGATCGACGCCGAGCACGCGGCTGGCCTCGCCGAGCGTCAGCCAGTCCTCGCGCTTCGTCGGTGCCGCAGTCGTAGGAGGAATGACGTAAATCTAGGCGAAGGTACGCACCGAGTCACGTACTACAGTGTCCGCGCTCGTCGACCGTCGGCAGGTCGATCGATCACTGGGGGAGGGTCGAAATGGCCAAGCTGCGTCTCGTTCTGTCCTTCATCGCGCTCAGCACACTCGTCATGTCGTCGACCGCCGCCGCGGCACATCCGAGCGTCGTCCTTGATCCCGCGGGCGACATCGGCAGCACGACGCCGTCCTACTACGACATCGTCAAAGCGAAGATCCACGCGACCGGCGGTCAAAGCGAAGATTACAAAGCGATCGTCTTCTCGATGAACCTCGCTGTACCGATCCCGGAACTGTCGTCGGACACGTTCTTCGCGGCGAATTGGCTGCTCGACACGAACAGCGCGCGCCCAGGGTTCGAGTACAACGTCATCGTCCGCTGGTGCACGACCGTCACGCACCCTCGCTGCCAGCCCGGCCCGGCGCACTGGGAAGGCGCGCTGAACGACTTCACCGCAGGCGGGATCCAGACGTACGTCTCGAAGTTCGAGATCGATGGCGACACCGTGCAGCTGTGGCTCGATCCGGAACGCATCGGCTCACCGAGCGAGTTCAATTGGCAAGGTGCGACGCGGAGTCGCGGCGCTCAGCCTGTTCCAGAGGACGACACCGATATCGCCTCGTTCCGTCGCTGAGCGGCACGGCCAGCGAGCTTCATAACTGATCGTCGGTGTGGCGTCAGGCCACGGCGGCGCCCGGATCGTGGGCGGTCTCACGCGCGGCGTATTTGCGCAGCGGCGATGCCGCGCCAATGAGCGTTGCGGCGAGCCCCAGACCGCCCGCGAAGGCGAACGCCGCAGCGCTCGACGCGACCACGACGATCGCTGAGAGGACCGCGGGCGACGCGCTGTTCGAGATGAGGACGAGCGTGCGGAACGCGCCGTTCGCGCGGCCGCGAAGGTTCGCCGGAACGCGCTGGCGTGGGATGAATGCGAAGATGATGAACGCCTGCCACGCGACCTCACGCGCGGTGAACCCCGCGGTCACGAGACGCCAATCGTTCGTGAGCGCAGTCGCCAACAGCGCGATCGACGAAAGGAACACGCTCGCGATCATCGACTGACCCATCGGCCGGCCTCGCGTGACCCGAGGCAGGATGAACGAGCCGAGCACGAGCCCGATGCTCGAGACCGAGAGCGCGAGACCGATCGTGACCTCATCGAGGTGCTGCTCCTCGCGCAGCACGTACAGGATGAGCGTGCGCAGGCCGACCCCGCCGAGGTTGGCGAGCGACATGACGACGACGAGCCATCGCAGCACCGGCTGCTCCCATAGGTAACGGAAGCCTTCGCCGATCTCGCTCATGACATTGCGCACGGTGAGGGCCGCGCGCTCGCCGCCGATGACGTCGTACACCGGCGGCATGCGCCAGAAGATCACGAGCGTCGGCAGGAACGCGAGCGCCGCGATCCACATCGCGCCGATGGTGCCGATCGCCGCGATGGTGAAGCCGCCGATCGTCGGGCCGATGACGCGCGCGATGCGGTCCGAGCCGAAGAAGATCGCGTTCGCCTCCGTGAGCTCGTGCTCCTCGACGAGCGCCGGGACGACGCTGAAGTCGGTCGTCACTCCCCACATCACCTCGACGGTGCCGAGCAGGAACCCGATGACGTACACCAGCTCGACCGAGAAGAACCCGACCGATGCGGAGAGCGGGATGACGAGGGTGAGGCCGATGCTCGCGGCGTCACAGGCGATGAGGAGGAGCCGCTTGTTCGCGCGGTCGATCAGTGCTCCGGCTGGCGCGCCGAAGATGATGTACGGCACCGATTGGACGACGCGGAGCGCCGCCGCGGCGGCGATGCTGTGAGTGATGTCCAGCATGAGGAGCGGTAATGCGAGCCGAGCGATCTCATCGGCGACCGCGCCGAGGCTGAACGCGCCGACGAATGTCGTGAACCAGCGATGACGGAGCGGACCACGTCGCACGAGCGCCGAGCATATGAGCGAGCCCGCGCGACAGGCACGGTGCTTGCGAGTGACCTCGGCGACCTACCGAAGAACTGGAGGTAAGGACTTCATGGGTCAGGTGAATGTCAACCCGCCAGCTGGGTCGACGGACAGTGGTTTCGGCGCAGGAATGATCATCGGGATCATCCTTCTGATCCTCATCGTCCT
>VBJD01000076.1 GCA_005887995.1 Chloroflexota bacterium | reverse complement strand
CACCAGGATGTCCGCCGGCAGATCGCGCATCGGTGGAAGCGCTCGTCTCGGCAGGTCGGTGCCGGCCAAGATCAACGAGAGGTCAATGCCGCCGTGGTGTACGACCGCGCCGTGCGACCGCGTGCCGATCGCAGTAACGACGAAGGGCGCTTGTGTCGCTAGGAGCATTCGGGCAAGCGCGCGACCGACACTGCCGAATCCGACGAGAGCGAGCCGGGGTCGTGTCATTGAAATGTCACGAGATTGTCATGTGTTGCTCGCATTCCCACGACACATCGCATCGCGAATGCGGCCGAGCAACGCCCGAATTCGTTCCACCACAGAAGGAGGCTCGCTTGATCGCTCGCCTGCGCCCGTTCCTCGTCTCTCCCGCATTCCTCGCTTCGTTCTCGTCCCTCGGTCCGGCACCCCGAGCGCTCGCCGTCGGTACCTGCACTTTTAGCTTCCTGACGGAAACGGCCACATGGCTCCTGCTGCTGGATTGCACCACCGACACGGCGATCCAGGTTCCCGACGGCATACGCTCGACGGCAACGGCCACAAGATCACCGCGGTGGAACCCGGCATCGGTCACTTCACGGGTGCGGTCGTCCAGAACGCGACCGCACAGAGCACGATCCACGTGACGAATCTGACGGTCGACGCAACCTTGCCGGGCAATCCCTGCGACGCCGGCGAGCAGCGGCTCCGCGGCATCCTGTTCTTTGGGGCAAGTGGGACGGCGACGAACAACCACGTCACCGTCACGCAGGGCGTGAACTTCGGTTGTCAGGAGGGCAACGCCATCGAAGCTCGCAACTTCGTCGGCGAGACACTCTCTTCCCCTGGCCGCACGAGCGTGACGATCTCTGACAACGTGATCCCGCTCTATCAGAAGACTGGGATCCTCGCGAACGGCAACGTTGACGCGATCGTCACACGCAACGTCGTAACCGGCGTGGGGCCGAGCACTCTGATCGCGCAGAACGGCGTCCAGATGGGGTTCGGCGCGACCGGTCTCATCTCGGCGAACGAGATCTCCGGCAACAACTACACGCCGAACTCGTTCTTTGCGTGCGGGATCATCGCACCTCGTATCCTTATTTATCGATACGCGGTCTGCGGGGCACCCCGGTCATTCCGGTGGCGCCCCTTTTCGGCGTTCATAAAGGAGTAGGCATTGGTGCGTCTCGCGAAGCTCTTCGAGCGTTCCGCGCCGCCGCGCGCGGACCTGCTCGTCGTCGGCCTCGGCAATCCGGGCGACGGCTACGCCGACACGCGACACAACGTCGGCTTTCGCGTGGCGAACGCGCTCGCGAAGCGCGCCCGCGCGGAGTTCGCCATCAAGGCCGCCGAGTCGCGCATCGCCGAGGGCACCGTTGGCAGCACGAGGGTCGCGATCGCGCGTCCCCAGACGTTCATGAACGACAGCGGCAACGCGGTGCGCAAGCTCCTCGACCGCTACCGCATCGAGCCCGCGCAGATGATCGTCGTCTTCGACGAGGTCGATCTGCCGCTCGGCAAGATCCGCATCCGCGAGAAGGGCGGGCCCGGCACGCACAACGGGATGAAGTCGATCGTCGCCGCCGTCGGCGAGGGATTCCCGCGTGTCCGCGTCGGCGTCGCGCCGACGGACCCGGCGGCGGAGATCGGCGATCTCGCGCAGTACGTGCTCTCACCGTTCAACGCCGACGAGCGCGCCGAGGCCGATCGCGTGACGCAGCGCGCGGCGGAGGCAGCTGAGGTGGCGATCCGCGACGGCGTGCGCCGCGCGATGGACACGTTCAATGCCGACACGCCGGGAAGGAACGCCGATGCGCGGGTGGACCGTGGCTAGCGTCACGCGCACCGAGGCAACGAGTACCGCGCGGCTCGGCGGCATCCTTTCGCTCGCCGACGGAAGCGAGCGATTCATCGAGCTCGCGGATCGCGTCGAGACTCGCGCGTCGATCAGCGTCGCCGAGGCGTCAGCGGGCGCGCGCGCGTATCTCTGGTCCGCTCTCGTCGATGTGGCGAAGCGCCCGATCGTCGTCGTCGCACCGAGCGAGGAGCGCGCGCGACGCTGGCGCGCTGAGCTCGCGGGCTGGCTCGGCGACGACCGCGTCCTCGCGTTCCCCGAGCGCGAATCGATGCCCTACGAGGTCGCATCCTCGTCGCCCGGCGCGATCCACCAGCGGCTGCTTACGCTCTGGCGGCTTCACACCGCAGACGCGCCCGTCGCTGCCGTCGCATCGCTTCGGGCTGCGTTGCAGCACACCATCGCACCCGACGATCTCCGCCGCCGCGGGCGCACGCTGCACACCCGCGATCGTGTCTCGTGGAACGAGACCGCGGCGTGGCTGTTCGATCTCGGCTACGAGCCCGTCGCGGAGGTGAGCGAGCCCGGAACCTTCTCACGTCGCGGCGGCATCTTCGACGTGTATCCCGCGTCGGCATCAATGCCGATCCGCATCGAGCTCTTCGGCGACGAGATCGAGACGATCCGCTCCTTCGATCCGGTCACACAGCGATCACAGGATGCGACCGACTCGGTCGACGTGCTCCCCGCACGCGAGTATTCGCTCGAGCGCGCCGGGGAGCTCGCCGATCGGCTCGCGCGTGCCGGATGGAATGAGCTCCCGGTTGATGAAGAGCAGGACCTGCGCTCATATCGAGTGCTTCTCGACGCGCTGCGCGAGGGACGTGACGCGCCGGGAGTCGAGGCGTTCGCACAGGCGCTCGGCGCGACCGCGTCCCTTCTCGAACACCTTCCCGATCGCTCCACCGTCATCTTCGAGGACTCCGACGTCCTCGAGCTCGCGCACGACGAACACGAAGCGCAGGCCGACGAGCGCCGCGAAGAGCTGCGCACGCAGGGACTAGCGACAGCGGCCTTCCCGCCACCGTACGTTCCTCGTGATGCTCTCGAGCGTGCCGCTGCGGCCCGCGGCAGCGTGCGCGTGCGCCCCGCGACGGATTCGGTGCGACTCGGTTGGGCCGGCGTCACGTCGTACGCCAGTCGTCTCGACACGTTCCTCCGCGAGGTCGCCGGGTCGGGGACGGACACACGCATCATCGCGACGCCGCAGGCCGCACGGCTTTCGGAGCTGCTCGCCGATCGCGACGTCATGGCGTCGCCGCACGAGCATGTCCTGGCCTCGCCCGAAGCCGGATCGCTCCTGCTGGTGCGCGTGCCGCTCGCCGAGGGCTTCGGCATCCCCGAGCTCGGGCTGCGTGTGTTCACCGACGCCGAGGTCTTCGGGTTCCGCAAGCCGCGCCACCCGGAGCGCCGCCGGCGCCGTGTCGCCGTCGGCTCGTTCCTCTCCGACCTGAAGCCAGGCGATCACGTCGTGCACGAGGAGCACGGCATCGCGCGGTTCGAACAGTTCGTCACCAAAGAGGTCGCGGGCGTCGTTCGCGAGTACCTCGAGCTGCGCTTCGCCGGAACGGACGTCGTCGCGCTGCCGACCGAGCGTGTTGACCGGGTCACGCGCTACGTCGGCGGCACACCACCAGCGCTCTCGGCGCTCGGCGGTCGCGAGTGGGCGGCGACGAAGCGCAAGGCGAAGAAGGCCGTCGAAGAGATCGCCCGCGAGCTCATCAAGCTCTACGCCGCGCGCGAGATGGTGCACGCGCACGCGTTCGGCAAGGACACGCCGTGGCAGATCGAGATGGAGAACGCCTTCCCGTTCACCGAGACGCCCGACCAGCTGCAGGCGATCGAGGATGCGAAACGCGACATGGAGCGCGCTCGGCCGATGGACCGGCTCATCGTCGGTGACGTCGGCTACGGCAAGACCGAGGTCGCCCTGCGCGCCGCGTTCAAGGCGGTGCAGGACGGCAAGCAGGTCGCGGTCCTCGTACCGACGACGGTCCTCGCGCAACAGCACTACGAGACGTTCGTGGAGCGGCTGGAGACGTTCCCGGTGCGAGTCGCGGTCCTCTCGCGCTTCCGGACAACGTCTGAGCAGAAGGAGGTCGTCGCGCAGCTGGACACGGGCGAGGTCGACGTCGTCATCGGCACGCATCGCCTTCTGCAGAAGGACGTCCGCTTCCGTGATCTGGGCCTGCTCGTCATCGACGAGGAGCACCGCTTCGGCGTGAAGCACAAGGAGCGCCTCAAGCAGCTGCGCACCGAGGTGCACGTGCTCTCGATGACCGCGACGCCGATCCCGCGCACGCTGCACATGGCGCTGTCGGGCGTGCGCGACATCAGCGTCATCGAGACGCCGCCGGAGTCCAGGCAGCCGATCGAGACCCACGTCGTCGAGCGCACCGACGACGTCCTGCGCGAGGCGATCCTGCGCGAGATGGACCGCGGCGGCCAGGTCTATTACGTGCACAACCGCGTGCAGGGCATCGAACACGAGACGCAGCGCCTTCGGAAGCTTGTGCCGAACGCACGCTTCGTCGTCGCGCACGGTCAGATGGACGATCGAAAGCTCGAGCGCGTGATGGTCGAGTTCGCCGATGCCGAGCACGACGTTCTCGTCTGCACGACGATCATCGAGTCGGGCCTCGACATCCCGAACGTGAACACGATCGTCATAGACCGCGCGGGGCATCTCGGCCTCGCGCAGCTCTACCAGCTGCGCGGCCGCGTCGGCCGGAGCGCCGCGAAAGCGTACGCGTACCTCTTCTATCAGAAGGAGGAGCGCCTCACCGACGACGCGCGCAAGCGGCTGCAGGCGGTGTTCGAGGCATCGGACCTCGGCGCGGGCTTCAAGATTGCGATGCACGATCTCGAGATCCGCGGGGCGGGGAACATCCTCGGCGCGGAGCAGCACGGCCACGTCGCGGCGATCGGATTCGAGCTGTACACGCAGATGCTCGAGGAGGCGGTCAACGAAGAGCGTGGCGCGCCGCGAGCGGCCGAGCTGCCCGACGTCGTCGTCGATCTCGCGCTCTCGACGGCGATCCCGGACGACTACGTGCCGAGCCGGCAACGCAAGCTCGAGCTCTACCGGCGCATCGCGGAGCTGCGCTCACTCGACGAGCTCGCGGCGCTGCGCGAGGAGCTGCGTGATCGCTATGGACCGCCGCCCGAGCCGATGCGCAACCTCCTGTATGGCGTCGAGGTGAAACTGCGCGCCGTCGCCGCCGGCGCGACCGAGGTCCGCGCGCGCGGGCCAGAGCTGCGTGTCGTCCTCGGCTCCGACCTCACCCCGGAGCGCCGCGCCGCGCTCAGCCGCGTCTTTCCGCGCGTGCAAGCAGGTCAGCGTCAGGTGCGGCTCGGCATCCTCGACATGCGCGGCGACTGGCGCGATGCGCTCACGCGCCTCTTGGACCTCGTCGCATGACCGAGCGCGAAACGCCCGCGGGTCCGCCGACGCCGGAGCAGACCGCGCTCCTCGACTTCCTCCTGCGCGTCCCCTTCACCGAACGCGCGCAGATCCTCGCGACGCGTGAGCGCCTCCTGTACAAGTCGAACTGCACCTGCGGCTGCCCGAGCTTCAGCGCGCATCTTGACGGCATCGAATGCACGGGCGCCGATTGGAAACTCCCGCCGGAGGCGATGTCGCTCGAGGATCGGGACGTGGATCCCATCGAGGTCCTCTTGTTCGGCTGTGAGCAGGGCCTCCACATCGAGGTCGTGGACTCTCTCGGTCGCAAAGGGCTGCCGCTGCCGTCCCCCGCCAACCTCACGCTCATCACCGATCCGAACGTGGACGGCGCGTGGGGATGATCGTCCGCGGCACGCTCGCCGTCTGAGCGCGGTTCGCGCCGCGCTGCTGTTCGCGGCGCTCCTCGTCGCCTGGGGAAATCTCGCGGCGCTCTTGCTCGGCGCGACGGCGACGCTCCCGGGCGGCAGCGTCGCGTTCGCCGTCGCCGGTGTCGCGCTCACGACGATCTCCCTTCTCGTCGCAGAGCGGAGCGGGCTCGGCGCGCGCTCGCT
Organism: Chloroflexota bacterium; assembly: GCA_005887995.1. GTDB lineage: Bacteria > Chloroflexota > Limnocylindria > P2-11E > P2-11E > CF-39. The sequence goes on along the minus strand of VBJD01000076.1, from coordinate 20,481 downwards.
CTTTGGCTCGCGCCGCGACGCGCTCGCGGGCGCGGCGATCGGCGGGAGCGCTGCGGCGCTCGTCGCGCTCGCGAGCCTGGCCTTTCTCCGTCTGGGCGCGCCGGCGATCACGGGCTCACCCGTTGAATACGCGCCGCTCGCGCACGTCAGCACGCAGGAGCTCGCCCGTCACGTCGCGCTTCTCCTGCCTCTCGGCGTCATCGTCCCTGAGGAGATCGCGTTCAGGGGCACACTGCTCGCGTTCGCGGCGCGCGTCCTCGGTGTGCGCCGCGCGGTGCTTCTCTCCGCCATCGCGTTCGCGCTCTGGCACGGCTCGGTCATCGTCGCCACCGTGCGCGACACGACGCTTCGCCCGCCGTCGCCGTGGTTCGCTTTCGCCTGTGCCGGCGCGTTCCTCGTGGTCGTCGCCGGAGGGATCGTCTTCGCAATGCTGCGGATCCGCACGCGCACCATCACGACGACGATGACCGCGCACTGGCTCTTCAACGCGGTGCTGCTCGTCGGCCTGTGGTGGTCTCAGTAGTTAGAGTCCAAGAGAGACCGCGAGATGGCGAAGCACGTGCAAGGACCGCGACCGTACTTATGAAAATAGGTGTCGACTTGGACGATGTCATCGCGGTCTGCGCGGTGCCGTACCTGAAGCGCTTCGCGCAGGAGTACAAGGTCCAACTGCCCGACGAGAAGGAGATCGGCTGGCACCTCTTGCGCGAGATGGACGAGCACGTTTCCCCCGACGAGCGCGACCGTTTCCGCCTTCGTCTCTACGACGGCACGTTCTTCAGTCAGCTCGACATCTATCAGGATTGCCCGATCGTGCTCGAGCGCCTGGTGCAGAACGGCCACGAGATCTACTTCGTCACCGCGCGCGCGGAGCGGCGGCGCATGGTGACGGAGACGTGGCTGCGCGAGAAGCGGATCCTCGACTACGCGAAGGCGGTCCACCTGAAGCCGCACGGCGAGTTCAACCCCGACTACCCGCGCGGCCGCTACGACCCCGAGAGCTCCGCGCAGTACAAGACGCGACTCGCGCAGGAGCTACGTCTTGATGTGTTCTGCGAGGACGATGTCCTTATCTCGCGCACGCTCGCCGATGCGGGCATCCGGGTGCTGCTCTTCGATCACCCGTGGAACCGCGACGTGAAGCACGATCGGGTCACGCGCGTGAGCGGCTGGGCCGAGGCCGGCACGCTCCTCGGCGTCTGATGGGGCCGACCACCTTCTATTTCATCCGCCACGGCGAGAGCGAAGCGAATCGCGATGGTCGCTTCTCGGGCCGCACCGATAGTCCGCTCACCGAACGCGGCCGGCAGCAGGCGGTGGCGCTCGCGGACGCGCTCCAGGACGTCGCGTTCGACCGCATCGTCGCGACGCCGCTCTCGCGTTCGCTGGACACGGCGCTCGTCATCGCGCGCCGTCGCAAACTGCCGGTCGACGTCGTGAGCGAGCTCATCGAGATCGACGTCGGCGAGCGCACCGGCAAGAGGTTCGACGAGGTACGCGGGCTGCCGGACTGGCGCGATGATGGCTTCGTCGCGTGGCCCGGCGGCGAGACGCTCGAAGGCGTGCTCGAGCGCGCTCTTCGCGCGATGCGGCGGCTCCATCGCGAGGATCCCGGCGGCACGGTGCTCGTCATTGGCCACGGCGGTGTGACGCGCATCCTCGCCTCGCACTACCTCGGCATCCTCCCGAAGCTCGACGCGACGGCGCAGACGAACACCGCGATCACCGTCATCGTCGTCGACGACGAAGGCGGCCACGTGGAACGCCTCTTCGCGAGCGATCACGTGGACGCGCGTCGCTAGCGGGTGCTCTAGGCTTCCGCGCATGGCGACGACGAAGGATCTCGCGGCGCGCATCCGCGATGTTCCGGACTTCCCCAAGCCAGGGATCCTCTTCAAGGACATCACCACGATGCTCAAGGACGCCGACAGCTTCCGCGGGTCGATCGACGGTCTCATCGAGAAGATCGGCAAGCGGAAGGTCGACGTCGTCGTCGGCATGGAGTCGCGCGGTTTCATCTTCGGGGCGCCCATCGCGTACAAACTCGGGGCGGGCTTCGTCCCGGTCCGCAAGCTCGGTAAGCTGCCGGCGGACGTCGTCGCCGTCGAGTACGACCTCGAGTACGGATCGGCCACGCTCGAGATGCACAAGGACGCGTTCGCGCCGGGCGCGAAGGTGCTCATCGTCGACGACTTGCTCGCCACCGGCGGCACCGTCGCCGGGACCATCGAGCTGGTGAAGCAGCTGAAGGGCGAGATCGTCGCCTGCGCCTTCCTCATCGAGCTGACCCCGCTTCACGGCCGCGACAAGCTCGGCGGCTACGACGTCGTCACGCTCATCAGTTATTGAGCGAGTAGGAGCGCTCGCTTCGTCGCTCGCCCGGCAGCACTTGCGCCGTTGACCGGCGGATGGAGACTGAGCCCGCACCGGGAGGACGACATGAGCGCAGTACAGCGTCCGGTCCAGACGATCATCGCCGGAGCGTTCTTCATCGCGGCCTGTGCGAGCCCGGCGACCACGTCCTCATCCGCGCCCGCCACCTCCGCGGCGGCCGCGACGACGGCTGCGACCGCGACCCCGTGCGCGAACGCGACCGTGCTCACCGGGCCCGCACAGGCGAGCCTGCCCGTCGCGTCGACGCCTCCGCCGACGCTCCTCCCGGCCGTGAGCACGAACATCACGACGGTGCCGATCACGCGTATCCCGATCCCGCCGATCGCGGGGAAGACCGCGTCGATCGACATCATGGAGATCGATCAGGCCGCCCACGTGCTGTACGTGACCGATCGCACCGACAACGGGCTCGACCTCTTCGATGTGTCGACGCCCTGCGCCAAGTACGTGAAGACGATCGATCTCGGCTCTGGGACGAACGGCGTTGTCGTCGCGAAGAACGTGAACAAGGTCTTCGTCACGACGAACGACAGCATGGTCGGCGTCATCGACATCTCGGCGCCCGGGTCCGAGAAGGTCGTCACCAAGCTCAACACCGGCGGGAAGAAGCGCGCCGACGAGCTCGACTACGACCCCAAGGACAAGAAGGTCTACGCCGCCAACAGTGACGACGGCATCGTCACCGTCATCGACGCGACGAAGGACACGATCATCAAGAAGTTCGACAACCTCGGCGATGGATTGGAGCAGCCGCGCTACGACACGAGCGACGGAATGATGTACATGACGAGCTCGGGGCAGAACGCGATCTTCGAGTTCGATCCGACGAAGGACACCATGGTGAAGAAGTTCGACATCGGAATGAAGTGCGACCCGAATGGTCTCGGCATCAACCCGACGACGAACCACGCGCTCCTCGGGTGCAGCAACCGCTCCTCGAACAACGCGGTCGAGTGGGATCTCGCCGCGGGCAAGGTAGTCCAGTCGTTCGACCAGGCGGGCGCTGGCGACGCGGTCTTCTACAGCGCGAAGGCCGACCGCTTCTTCTTCGGCGCCTCGAACTTCAACCGCGGCGCGATGATGGCGATCTTCTCGGGGAACCCGATCAAGTTCATGACCGGCATCCCGACGGCGGTCGGGAGCCACGGCGTCGCCTACGACGAGACGAACGGCATCATCTACACGCAGGACCAGAATCCGAACGAGGGAGCGCTGTTCAGCTTCCCCGCACCGAAGTAATGGATGGATCAGCGAGACCCTGATCGAGTACGCACAGTTCCCTCCGGGCGACCCGCTAGAATCTTTCTTGTAGCCCAGCGACCGGCGGAGGCCCGCTTGGTCCTTTAGATCAAGGAGGACCGATGACCGCGGCCCCGCTGCTACCCGAGATCCATGTCGAAGAGCAGGTCCCTGCCGCGCGCATCCGCGGCTTCCTCCAACGCGATCGCCTGCTCGCCGCGTACGCGCTCGCGGACCTCGACGCGACGGACGTCGAGCGCGCCCGCTGGTGGATCGCGACGCGGGCCGACGAGATCGTCGCGGCGGCCCTCGTCGTCGAGGCGCTGCCGTTCCGTCCATGCTTCGCGACCGGCGAGACCGAGGCGCTCGTGCGCATCTTCCGCGAAGGCCTGCGCGAGCCGCGTCTTGTCATCTCGACACCACCGCCCGGGCGCGTCGCGGTCGACGTCGCGTACCGCTTCGAGCGGCTCGACCGCATGCATCGCATGGCCGTCGATGTCTCTATCTTCAAGCCGCGCGTCACCCACACCGTCACGCGATTGCGCGCCGAGCACGTCGAGGACGTCGTCGATCTGTACGGTCACGCGTCGCGCTCGTACTTCACGCCCGACCGTCTTGAGCGGGAGATCTACTTCGGAATCTACGTCGGCTCGCTGCTCGCCGCGGCCGCGGGCACGCACGTCCGCTCCCGCCGCTCGAGCATCGCGGCCGTCGGCAACGTCCTCACGCGCGTCACCTACCGCGATCGCGGAATGGCCACGTCGGTCACCTCGGCGGTCACCGAGGCCGCGTTCGAGGAGCACACCGACGTCGTCCTCAACGTGCGGCAGAACAACTCGCCGGCGATCGCCGTCTACGACCGTCTCGGCTACCGCGTCCATGCGCCATTCCTTGAGGGCCCCGCGGTGCGGCGGAACGCTCTCGATCGACTGCTTGGGAGGATGCGATGACCACGAAGACGATCGAACACGACGTGAGCGACATCGGACAGGCCGGCGCGGGTGAGCGTCGCATCCAGTGGGCGGCGCGCGAGATGCCGGTGCTCGCGGGTATCCGTGAGCGCTTCGCCAAGGAGCGGCCCCTCACCGGGCTTCGCATCGGCGCGTGCCTGCATGTGACCGCCGAGACCGCGAACCTCATGCAGACCCTGGCGGCGGGCGGCGCGGACATCGCGCTCTGTGCGTCGAACCCGCTCTCGACGCAGGATGACGTCGCGGCGTCCCTCGTCGCGAACGACGACATCAGCGTGTTCGCGCGCAAAGGCGAGGACCGTGACACCTATTACACGCATATCAATGCCGTGCTCGCGACAAAGCCGCAGCTCACGATGGACGACGGCGCGGACCTCGTCACTGAACTGCACACGAAGCGACGCGAGTTGCTCGCGAACGTGAAGGGCGGGACCGAAGAGACGACGACCGGCGTCACGCGGCTGCGCGCGATGGCGAGCGAGGGCGTCCTCGCGTACCCGATCGTCGCGGTGAACGACGCGCTCACGAAGCACTTCTTCGACAACCGCTACGGCACCGGTCAGTCCGCGATCGACGGCGTGCTGCGCGCGACAAATCTGCTCCTCGCGGGGAAGACCGCGGTCGTCGCGGGCTACGGTTGGGTCGGGCGTGGCATCGCGGCGCGGCTGCGCGGCATGGGCGCGATCACGATCGTTTGCGAGGTGGATCCCTTCCGCGCTCTCGAGGCCGCCATGGACGGCTTCGAGGTCACGACGATCGCCGATGCCGCGTCACGCGGCGACCTCTTCATCACCGCGACGGGGAACGTGAACGTCATCGGGAAAGAGGCGCTCGCGAAGCTGAAGGACGGCGCGATCGTCGCGAACGCCGGTCACTTCAACGACGAGATCGACCTCGCCACGCTCACCTCGCTCGCATCGGGCTGCCGCGAGCTGCGGCCGCTCGTGAATGAGTACCGGCTGCGCGATGGCCGGCACGTCGTCGTGCTCGCCGACGGCCGACTCGTGAACCTCGCCGCAGCCGAGGGCCACCCTCCGGCGGTGATGGACATGTCCTTCGCCAACCAGGCGCTGTCGGTCGAGTACCTCATCAAGCAGGGCCGCGACCTACAGGCGCAGGTCTACCCTGTGCCGCGCGAGCTCGACGAGCACATCGCCCGCGCGAAGCTCGACGCGATGAACATGAAGATCGACCAGATGACCGAGGAGCAGCGCACGTACGCGAACTCCTGGAAGGCAGGTACATAGGGATGAGCCGAGTGACAGCGAGGCATGGAGCATGACGACGTCGTTCATGACCGCCGATGAGGTCCTCTTCACGAGCGAGTCGGTGACCGAGGGTCACCCCGACAAGCTCTGCGACCAGATCTCCGACGCGATGCTCGACGAGTGCATCAAGCAGGATCCCGAGTCCCGCGTCGCGTGCGAGACCGCGACGACGACAGGCACGATCATCGTCTGCGGCGAGATCACCACGAAGGCGTGGGTCGACGTGCCGACGATGGTGCGCGGCGTCGTGAAGGAGATCGGCTACATCGATGCCGAGTACGGCTTCGACTACCAGTCCTGCGGCATCCTCACCGCGATCAAGGAGCAGTCCAAGGAGATCGCGCAGGGCGTCGACCGGTCGATCGAGGAGCGCGCCGGTACGGTCCCTTCGCGGCTGAACCCTCGCCCCTCCGAACCGCACGAGCTCGGCGCCGGCGACCAGGGGATGATGTTCGGCTTCGCCGTGCGCGAGACGCCGGAGCTCATGCCGCTGCCGATCACGCTCGCGCACCGCGTCGCGCGTGAGCTCGCCGAGGCTCGGCGTCGCCGCTCGATCCCGTACCTGCGTCCCGACGGGAAAACTCAGGTCACCGTGCAGTACGAGCGCGGCGTCCCCAAGCGTGTGCACACCGTCGTCGTCGCGGCGCAGCACGACCCGGACGTGTCGCACTCGCGCATCGAGGCGGACATCCGCGACGTCGTCGTGAAGGCCGCGATCCCGGCGCAGTGGCTCGACGCGAAGACGAAGTACATCGTGAACGGCACGGGCGCCTTTACGATCGGCGGGCCGATGGGCGACGCCGGCCTCACCGGCCGCAAGATCATCGTCGACACCTACGGCGGCTACGCACGGCACGGTGGCGGCGCGTTCAGCGGCAAGGACCCGACGAAGGTCGACCGCTCCGCCGCGTATGCCGCGCGCTACGTCGCGAAGAACGTCGTGCACGCGGGCCTCGCCGATCGCTTCGAGGTGCAGATCGCGTACGTCATCGGCGGTGCGCGCCCGATCTCGCTCAACGTCGAGACGTTCGGCACGGGGCAGGTGAGCGACGAGAAGATCCGCGCGCTCATCGACGAGCACTTCGACTTCCGGCCTGGTGCGATCATCGATCGCTTTCAGATGCGGCGCCCCATCTATCGCCAGACCGCGTCGTACGGACACTTTGGCCGGCCCGATCTCGATCTCCCGTGGGAGCGCCTCGAGCTGGCGCCGGTGCTCGCGCGTGCGGCCGGGGCAAAGGCAGCGCTCGCCTAGAAGCCCGCTCTCCAGCGGATAGGCGCACGTCTTGCACGGACGCCGCCAGCACTTCTCGCAAGAGAAAGGAGTGGGTTGATGGCTGATACGCGAGTCGTCACACGTCCTGCCGCGACCTCGTGGGGCGCGGTCATCGGTGGATGGGTCGCGACGATCGGCGCATCCGTGATCTTCGCCCCGCTCGTCGCGGGCCTCATCGCGGCGGCGGGCTCACCGCAGAGCTCGTCCGATCTCGCGCTCGCCGTGCCGGTCGTCCTCGGCATCCTCCTGAGCTACATCGTCGGTGGTTACGTCGCCGGACGTATGGCGGGCTATCGCACGAGCTGGCACGGGATGATGACCGCGTTCTTCACGCTCTTCGTCCTCTTGGTCATCCTCCTCGTCGGCGGTCTCGCCGACCGCGGTGTCTTCGCGGGCTCGGGCATCCGTTCGCTCGCGGATGTCCTTCCCGGCCTGAGCGACCTCAACGTCGATTCGTTCGGCAACGCGCTCTCGTTCGGCGCGATCCTCGGATTCCTTGCCGCGATCTTCGGCGGATGGCTGGGCGGCGTGCTTGCGCCGTCGCACTCGGTCTACGCGACCGCGCTCCCGGTCACGCCACGGCCGGCGCCAGTCGTCCGCAGCGAGCGTCAGGTCGTCGAGGAGCGACGACCCCATCACTCCCTCATGCCCGCCTTCGGACGCATGGGCGGCGAGCGCATGGAGGAGGAGCGCAAGATGGACGAGGTGCAGACGGAGCGCGTAGAGAAGCGCGATATCGGTTAGCGGCGCTGTGACCTAGGTCTCAGAAGGCGGCCCGAAAGGGCCGCCTTTCATTTAGCGAGATATGAACTTCGTCAGGTGCCGGCGCGTATGCTCGTCAAATCCTGCTGCGGCGGGATCACCCGCCCAGTGGTCACGCGGGAGGGGCAAAACATGCGATCACTCCGCATCCCAGTGCTCACCCTGTTCGTCGCGCTCGCCGTCGTCGCCGGCGCGTGCGGCGGGCCGACGACGGGCCCCGGGGCCTCCGGCGGCCCGGGCGGCACGGCCGCGGCCGCGGCGAAGTACGGTGGGACGATCACGTTCGGGCTCGAGAACGACGTGAGCAACCTCGACCCGATGCTGTCCGGTCTCTTCGTCGACCGGAACATCCACTACATGATGTACGACTCGCTCGTTCGCGTGAACACGAAGGGCGACATCATCCCGTGGCTCGCTGAGAAGTGGACGACGTCCAGTGACGGAAAGACGATCACGTTCAATCTCCGTCAGGGCGTGAAGTACCACGACGGCACGGCGTTCGACGCCGCGTCCGTGAAGTGGAACATCGAGCGCTACAAGAACACGAAGGGCTCGTCGCGTACAGGCGACCTCGGCGCGGTGGCGACCGTCGACGTCGTCGACACGTACACCGTCAAGTTCAACCTCAGCGCGGCATTCGCACCGCTTCTCGCGGCACTCGTCGACCGCGCGGGCATGATGGTCAGCCAGAAGGTCGCCGACGCGATGGGCGCCGACTTCACCCTCAAGCCGTTCAAGGCTGGCACCGGCCCGTTCATCCTCACCGAGGCCGTAAAGACCGATCACTACACGCTCGAGCGAAACCCGGACTGGTGGGGCAAGGACGACAAGGGCAACAAGCTGCCGTTCCTCGACAAGATCATCGTGAAGCCGATCCTCGACAGCGACGTCCGGCTCACGAACCTTCGCACCGGCCAGGTGCAGGTGCTGAACGGCATCGCGGGCAAGGACGTCCCCGCGCTGAAGGCCGACACGTCGCTCACGTACCAGGAGGTCGGCTCGTTCGCGTGGAGCAGCATGATCCCGAACGAGGCGCAGGGCTTCATCTTCAACGAGAAGCGCTACGTGAAGGCGGTCGCCATGGCGATCGACCGGCAGGAGATCCTCGACAAGGGTCCGACGCAGGGCAACCTCGGGCTCGTGGGCTATGGCCCGATCGCGCCCGCGCACTTCGCGTACGACCCGAACTTCAAGCCGTGGCCGAAGGCCGATCCGGAGGGCGCGAAGAAGCTCATCGCCGAGGTCGGTAAGCCGCTCAAGTTCGAGCTCCTCGTCTCATCCGGCGACGCCGGGCTCCTCCAGCTCGCGCAGCTCATCCAGGCCGAGCTGAAGAAGGCGGACATCGAGGCCGAGATCAAGACGCAGCTCTTCAACGACATCGTCACGCTGCAGCAATCCCACAAGCACCTCGGCATGACGCTCATCGGCTGGTCGGGTCGTCTCGACCCGGACGGCAACACCTATGACTTCGTCGTCACCGGCAAAACGAACAACGACTCGTCGTACTCGAACAAGCAGGTCGACGACCTCATGAACCAGCAGCGCACCGAGTCCGATCCGGCGAAACGCAAGACGCTGCTCCAGCAGGCGCAGCAGATCTACGTCGTCGACGACCCGTCTCGCGTGTGGTTCCAGTTCGGCGCGTCGCCGATCGTCACCGCGAAGAACGTCACCGGCATGGTGTCCTACGCAGACCGCATCCCGCGCTTCGAGACTGCCCAGCTGAGCAAGTGACCGACTAGAGCGTGAGAGCGGAGGCGACGGAGTGATCAGGTACATCCTCCGTCGCCTCGTGCTCATGATCCCCGTCGCACTTCTCGTCACCGTCGGCGTGTTCGCCCTAGCCCGTATCTCCCCGGTCGACCCGGTGCTCGTCTTCGCGGGCGAGGAGCGCGATCCCGCGATGCTCGAGGCGATCCGCCACCAGCTCGGCCTCGATCAACCGCTCCCGGTGCAGTACGTCGCGTGGTTATCGCACGCGCTGCAGGGCGATCTCGGACGCTCGTTCCAGAACAAGCAGCGCGTGACCGAAGCGATCTCCGAGCGGCTGCCCGCGACATTCGAGCTCGGGCTCGCCGCCCTGGTGATCTCGGTCACGCTCGCGCTCGTCATCGGCATCCTCTCGGCGGTGAAGCGCAACTCGGTCGTCGATCTGCTGTCGACGAGCATCACGCTCATGGGCGTGTCGTTCCCGTCCTTCTTCCTCGGCGTCGTGCTCATCCTCCTCTTCGCCTATGTGATCCCCGGACGGATCTTCCCGCCCGGTGGCTTCGTGCCGATCACGACAGACGTGGGCGAGAATCTCCGGCGCCTCGTCCTTCCCGCGATCACCCTTGCGACGGGGAGCCTCGCGCTCAACCTGCGGCAGGTGCGCTCGAGCCTCCTCGAGGTCTTCGGTCACGAGTACATGCGCACCGCCCGCGCGAAGGGCCTGCGCGAGAGCGCGGTCATCATCAGACACGCCCTGAAGAACGCCCTCATCCCGGTCGTGACGCTCATCGGCATCCAGATCGGGGCGATCATCGAGGGCGCCGTGATCACCGAGACGATCTTCTCCTGGCCGGGCGTGGGCAGGCTCGCGGTGCAGGCCATTCCCTCTCACGACTACCCGGTCGTGCAGGGCGTCGTGCTGGTCTCGGCGCTCTCGTTCATGCTCAGCACGCTCCTCGTCGACGTGCTGTATGCGTGGCTCGATCCGCGCATCTCGTATGAATCGGTGACCGCCTGATGGCCGGCGCGACGCTCCCGCTCACGCTCGGCCGCGCGCGCACCGAGCAGCTGGCGTCGGCCGCGTACTTCCTGCGCCGCAACCCGCGGATGATCATCGGCGGGCTCATCGTGCTGCTCTGGGTGTTCGTCGCGCTCTTCGCGCCATTCGTGGCGCCGTACGACCCGAAGGCGGTGAAGGTCGACGAGGCACTGCAGCCGCCGAATCCGCAGCACTGGTTCGGTACGGACGACCTCGGCCGCGACATGCTGTCGCGCGTCATCTGGGGCGCGCGCATCTCGCTGTCGGTCGGCCTCATCAGCGTGTCGATCGGCCTGCTCGTCGGAACGTCGCTCGGCCTCGCGGCCGGCTACCTCGGCGGCAAGTTCGACCTCTTCATCATGCGCGGGATCGACGCGCTGCTCGCGTTCCCGGCGCTCATCCTCGCGATCGGCATCACCTCGGCGCTCGGGCCGCAGATCCAGAACGCGATGATCGCGATCGGCATCGTCGCGATCCCCGGGTACGCGCGGCTGACGCGGGGCCAGGTGCTCGCGGTGCGCGCGCGTGAGTTCATCGTCGCGGCGCGCACGATCGGCGCGCCGCCGCTGCGCATCGTGATGCGGCACGTCTTCCCGAACGTCATGAACGCGCTCATCGTCCAGGCGACGCTCTCGACGGCCTTCGCGATCCTCGCTGAAGCCGCGCTCTCGTTCCTCGGTCTCGGCACGCAGCCGCCGGATCCGTCCTGGGGGCAGGACATCAACTACTCGCAGCGCTACCTCCCGAACCTGAAGTGGTGGATGAGCGTCGCGCCCGGTCTCGCGATCTTCAGCGCGGTCTTCGCGTTCAACTTCCTCGGCGACGCGCTGCGCGACGCGCTCGATCCGCGGCTACGCCGCAGCGGCTAGCGGCGCGCATTGACGCCGCCGATCTACATCGTGAGTGGCGTGCCCGGCTCGGGGAAGACCACGGTCGCGCACGCGCTCGCCGCGCGGTATCCGGGGTCGGTCGTCATCGAAGGTGACGCGCTGCGCGCGATGGTCGTCTCTGGCCACGCGAGCCCGCTCGACGGCTGGTCGTCGGAGCACACGCTGCAGTTCGGTCTCTCCTGGCGCAGCGCGGCGAGCATGGCCGCGCGCTACGTCGACGCGGGCTTCGTCGTTGTCATCGAGGACGTCCTTCGCGAAGAGGATCTGCGTGCGCATTTCTACCGCGAGCTCGGCGATCGTCGCGTGCGTCGCGTGCTCCTAAGGCCGACGGTCGAGACCGCACTCGCGCGCAATCGGTCGCGGACGAACAAGACCTTCGACACGGAGCAACTCGCACCGATCATCCGCAGGCTGGCCCGCAGCATGACGACCGATCTCGACGGTTGGATCGTCATCGACAACTCGCGCTCGACCGTCGAGGAGACCGTCGACCAGATCGTCAAGGGCTTCGATAGCGGCACGGCTCCCCAGGGGTGATGCGGGTTTGTCGCGCGATAGAGGCGCTTAATGCGCTGGCCGGTACTGAAGTACTACCACCGACACAGCCAGCAGGGCTGCTGACGCGGAGGCGCGGCGGGTGTATTCCATTCGCGACATGCAGGTGAGCCAGGTCGCATACGACCGCTTCGTGATCGAGCTCCCGCCGGCCGACGCCGACTGGCGTCCACTCGCCGACCCGGAGACGCTCGCGGAAACGGCAGCATGGCTCTGGCAATTCGGACCGACCCCGCTCGTCGCGGTCGTCGGCACCGAGAAGGCCATTCCGGGCTGGCTCACCGCATGGTCGCCGCGCGTGATGAAGTGGGCGCCCGCCGGCTCGAAGCTCGGCTGCGCCGTCGTTCTCACGGAGCAAGCGGACCTCGAACGCTTCCTGCGCGAGGGCGTCCCGCACGAGCACACCGTGCTCATGTGGCCGCGCGTCTCGCCAGCGAAGACGTTCGAGGCCTTGGCGGTGGGCGGCACCGAGTGGAAGGTCACCGTCGATGCGGTCGCCGACGTGAGCCACGCGGGAGAGCGCTTCGAGGTGACGCAGGTCGCTTAACCCGCGCGCGCGGTGAGCGACCCCCTCCGCATCGCGTAGCCGATCGCCGCACCGATCCCTGAGAACACGAGCGCGACCACTGCCGCGCCATTGCCGTGCCACACCGACCACGCCGCGATGGGCAATCCGATCGCGAGCGCGATGGCGATCGCGACCCGGGGCGCGGCGAGCGTGAGCGCGAGCGATGTCGCGACGAGCAGCGAGGCCTCGACACCCGTGTCGTCGGTCCGCTGGTCGTACGAGAGCAGGAATAAGCCGACGACGAGCGCGACCGCGAGCACGATCCAGCGCGTCATGACTGCTCTTTACGCGAGCGAGCCTCAGCCTCCGCGCCGAGCTCGCGCGTGCGACGGAACGCCGCATACACCGCGCGGCTGAGGACCGTGCGGAGCGTTCCCTTCTCGAGCTCGTAGATCGCCGCGGCGCTCGTGCCACCGGGCGAGGTCACCATGTTCCGCAGTTCGGCGAGATGCCGCTCGCTCTGACGCGCGAACGCCGCGGATCCCTCGACGGTGCGCAGGACGAGCTCTTCCGCGACGCGGCGTGAGAACCCAAGATGCACGCCGGCGTCGACGAGCGCTTCCATGAGCAGGAACACGTACGTCGGGCCCGTACCTGAGAGCGCGGTCGCCATGTCGACCTGCCCCTCGTCGTCGACCTCGAGCTCCTCGCCAAGCGCGCCGAGGATCGCCTTCGCGCGGTCGCGCTGATCGCGATCGACCGCCGCGGCCGCGGTCCAGGCGGTGACGCCCATGCCGATCTGCGCCGGCGTATTCGGCATCGCGCGCACGATGACCGCGTGCTCGAGCCCGTCGCGGATCACCGCCACCGGCGCGCCGGCGACGATGGAGATGACGAGCTGGTCCTCGCGCAGCTCGCCACGCAGCTCGCGCAAGACCGTCGGCAGCACCTGTGGCTTCACCGAGAGGATGACGACGTGCGCGGCGCGCGCCGCTTCGACGTTCGACGCGAGCGCCTTCACGCCGAAACGCTTGGTGAGGTCCGCACGGCGCTCGCGCCGCGGGCCGGTGACGAGGACGTGCGAGGGCGGCACGAGATGCTTGTCGAACAGGCCGCGGACCATCGCCTCGGCCATCGTGCCGCCGCCGATGAACGCGAGGCGTTTGCCCTGCAATGGCATTGGCGGATTATGGGCGAGGGAGCGGCTCGCTCATGAGATGACGCGCAGCAGATCGCCGTTCGCAAATAGCAGCCTGGCGTCGATGCCTGCGTTTTCATACGCCTTCGCTGGCATGCCGATGTCCGCGAGAAGAAGCGCGCCTACGGCGTCGCGCGCCGCCTCCGTGAGTAGACCCGGCTTCGGCAGCCCGAGAGTGACGGTCACATCCGCGCGGATGGCGGCCGCGGGCGCCTGTCCGGAGTCGGGATCGAGCCCCGACGGCAGATCGATGGCGATGACCTTTGGTCCGCTCTGCGCGTTCGCAAGTTGAATGAGCCGCGCGACCTCGCCGCGAGGCGGACCCGACGCGCTGTAGCCGAGGAGTCCATCGAGGACCGCGTGACGCCCGCGGACGCGATGCGCGATGAAGCTGTCCTTCAGCGTCGTCGTGTCATAGAGCGGCACCCCGAGCCGCGCGAGCACGTCGTACTGGCGTCGGGCGAGCGGGCGAAGTCGATCGGGCGGCGCCGCGACGTACGCGTCCACCTCGGCGGCCCAGCCGAGAAGATGGCGCAGCGCCGCGAGCGCATCGCCGCCGTTGTTGCCGGTGCCGACGAGCGCCGTGACGAGCTGACCGTCCGTCTCGCCGAGCAGCGCACGAGTCGTCACGGCGATCTGACGGCCAGCGTTCTCCATGAGCGCTTCGAGCGTGAGGCCGAGGGTCTCGCTCGCGACGCGGTCGGCCGCCGACATCTGCGCCGCGGTCGCGACGGGAACGTCGCGCGCGGCGATCGTCGGCAGCGCCGCGAGGCTCACGTCAGCGCGTCGCGCGCAGGACGACCTTGAGGAGATCGAAGCCGCGCTCGTCGATGCCGAACGCATCGATCGTCGGCTTCGGAGCGCCGCGCAGCATCTCGCGTGCGCGACGTGCGTCAGCCTCCGGCGTGCGCGACCGCGCGAGCCACGGCTCGGTCTCGATGTGCACCGTGCCGCGCGACTCGTCCGTCACATCGAAGCCGGACTGTTCGAGGAGGCCGCGCCAGCCGGCGATCGTGTGCTCGCGCACGTGTGTGCGGTCACGCGTCCCCTCGAGCGTGTTGATGAATCGGTCGAGTGCCTCGTCGTCGGGCGCGTAGTTGTCCGAGAGCACGAACCGGCCGCCCGGCCTCAGCACGCGGTGTACTTCGCGAAACGCTTTCGCGACGTCGGCGAAGTGATGAGCGGCGAGGCGACACGTCGCGATGTCGAAGGTCGACTCGAGGAAGGGGAGCGCTTCGGCGGGCGACGTGACAAGCACCGCGTTCGTGACGCTCTCACGCGCGAGCAGCGTGCGCGCGCCCTCGAGCATGCCGGGCGTCGGGTCCACGCCGACCGCGAGCCGCACGCGTGTGGCGACGCGGCGCAGCGTGTGGCCGACGCCGCATCCGAGGTCAAGCGCGATCTCATGCGCGATGGGATCCGCGAACGCCAGCATCGTGTCGAGGTCCTCGCCTCGCGCGTGCGTTGGGCTCTCGAGGTACGCCTGCGCGAGTGGCGACCACTGACGACGCGTCTCGTCAGTCACGTCACCATACTGACTCGCATGCGTCTCGGACGCTTCCAGGTCGAGATCTTCAGCGACGGCATCTTCCGGCTCGACGGTGGCGCGATGTTCGGCGTCGTGCCGAAGGTGCTGTGGGAGAAGCAGAAACCGGCGGACGAGCTCAACCGCGTCGCGATGGACATGAACTGCCTGCTCATCCGCGACGCTGGACGAGTCGTGCTCGTCGAGACCGGCGCGGGACCGAAGCTGAGCGAGAAACAGAAGCGCAACTTCGGCGTCGACGGCCCGCCGCGCCTTCTCGTCGAGCTGGCGGCTCGAGGCGTGAAGCCGGACGAGGTGACCCTCGTCGTCAACACGCATCTGCACTTCGACCACGCGGGCGGGAACACCTATCGCGACGGCGAGCGTCTGCTCGCGACGTTCCCGCGCGCGTCCTACGTTGTCCAGCGCCGCGAGTGGGAGGACGCGCTCGCGCCCAATGAGCGCACGCGCGGCTCCTACGTCGCCGACGACTTCGCGCCTCTCGACGCGGCCGGCAGGCTCGAGCTCGTCGACGAAGCCGTCGAGATCCTCCCCGGGATCCGTCTCGACCGCATCCAGGGGCACACGCGCGGGACACAGACGGTCCGCGTGAGCGACGGAAAGGAGACGCTGTTCTTCTCGTCCGACTTCATGCCCGACCGCCACCATCTGCCGCTGCCGTGGATCCCATCGCAGGACCTCTACCCGCTCGACACACTCGCGGCCAAGAAGGTCATCTTGCCGCGCGCGATCGCGGAGCAGTGGCTCGTCGCCTTCACGCACGACGTCCCGCGCTTCGGACACATCCGTGAGGACGCGGGCCGGTTCGTCTTCGACGAGGTCGAATGAGCGGGCCAGCAGCGGCGACATGACCACCGTCATCGTCGGCGGCGGGATCATCGGCGCCGCCGCGGCGTACTTCCTCGCCGAGCGGCGCGAGACGAACGTCCTCGTTCTCGAGCGCGCTCAGCTCGGGAGCGGCACGACGAAGGGCGGACTCGGCGGTATCCGCCACCAGTTCGTCGACGAGCTCGACGTGCGGCTCTCGCGCCTCGCGATGTCGTTCTGGCGCGTCTTCGACGACATAACGGGGGCGCGACACGACTTCCATCAGCGCGGTTACCTCTTCATCGCGAACACCGACGGGGGCCTCGAGCAGCTGCGTGCGTCGATGCCGCTTTACGAGAAGGTGGGCGTGAACGTGGAGATGGTCGGTCGGGTCTCGGTCGCGGAGCTCGTCCGAGGGATGCGCGTCGACGATGTCGTCGGCGGGCGATTCGGGGCGGAGGACGGCTACGGAGATCCGCCACAAGCGCTCGCGGGATTCGCTGCGTTCGCGCAACTTGCCGGCGTTCAGATCAAGGAGCGCACGAACGTGCGCGAGATCATGCGGAGTGGCGACCGCGTCACCGGCGTGCGGACGGACGATGACGAGATCGCGGCCGATCGCGTGCTCCTCGCGACAGGTTGCTGGACCGCGCCGCTGGCGGCGACCGCCGGCGTCGCCGTCCCGATCTGGCCGTATCGCCGCTCGATCATGGAGTCACAGCCGATCCCGCAGTTGAGCAGAGCGCCGATGGTCATCGAATGGGAGTCGGGCTTTCACTTCCGACCGAAGGGCAACGCGGTCCGGTTCGCGATGCCGAACCTCACGACGGATGGCGGCATCGAGAAGGGACCGCCCGGACCGCCGTCGGCATATCCGGGCGACTATGTGCCGCTCGACGTGCCGGCATCGCTCGAGCCGTGGGTACGCGCGCGCGCTGCATGGCGCCATCCACTCTTCGCTGACGTGCAGATCCGCTCGTCGTGGTCCTGCTACTACGAGATGACGCCCGACGACCATCCGATCGTCGGCCCAGTACCGGGCGTCGAAGGTCTCTTCATCGCGGCAGGGTTCAGCGGTCACGGTTTCATGCATGCGCCGGCGATCGCGCAGCTCGTCGTCGAGCAGATGCTCGACGGACGCACGCGCGCGCTCGACATCTCTGACCTCTCGCTCGAGCGCTTCCAGACGGGACGGCGCCCCTTCACCGCGACCGTCCTTTGAACGTCGGGATCACTCGCTTTCTCGACGGCGCGCGCACCGCGACGGGGCATGTCGTGATCGTCGACGTTTTCCGCGCGTTCACGAGCGCGCCGTTCTGCATCGCTTCGGGCGCGACGGAAATCGTGCTCGTCGCGGATCACGAGCAGGCGCTGGCGATGAGACGCGACGACCCCTCACTCTTCCTCACCGGCGAGATCGGCGGCCGTGCGATCCCCGGCTTCGACGTGGGCAACTCGCCGTCAGCCATCGAACGGCTCGACCTGGCCGGCCGTCGCGTCGTACAGCGGACGAGCTCAGGGACGCAGGGAGTCGTAGCTGCGCAGCTGGCGGAGGAGATCCTCCTTGGCAGCTTCGTGATCGCGAGCGCGACGGTGCGCTATCTCGAGAAGCGCGCGAGGGAGGTCACCGTCGTGTCCATGGGCGAGCGCGGGATCCTCGAGAGCAGCGAGGACGACGCGTGCGCGGGCTATATCGCGGCGCGACTTCGCGGTGAACAGGCCGACACGAAGGCGATCATCACATCGCTGTGGGCGCATGAGGATCCGAACTGGCCCGAGTGGTTCCCACGCCGCGACGCTGAGCTCGCGTGCGAGGTCGATCGCTTCGCCTTCGCGATGGTCGTGCGGCGCGAGGGCAAGCTCTTGGTGGCGAGGCCCGTGCGCTAATCGCTCGAACCCACGGCCTTCGCGACGGATTCGTAGAGCTCGTCGAGGTCGAACGGCTTGCCCACGAGCGCTTCGGCGCGCAGCTCCGCGAGCCGCTCGTGCGAGAGATCGAGCGCCGACAGGACGACGAGCGGGATTCCCGGGTGTGACTGCACCTGCGCCTTCCGGAACTCCCAGCCATCCATGATCGGCATCCAGAGGTCGAGCACGATGACGTCGGGCTGCACCGTCCGGAGGAGCGCGAGCGCCTCGGCGCCGTTGCTCGCTTCCGTTACCTCATAGCCTTCGAGCGAGAGAGCCTCGCCGATGGTCTCGCGCACCTGGGGCTCGTCGTCGACGACGAGCACACGCTTCTTACGCGGCGGCACCCCGCAGAATGTAATCCGTGCCCTGGCGGCCTCGGCTTCCACGCAGTCTTTCGGGTCGGCTGACGTTGCTTGTCTTCGCGCTCGCCGTGCCGGTGTTCCTCACGATCGCGATCTCATACGCGGACCTGTTGCGCGACCGGCGCGCCGCCGAGCTCGAGAGCTCGTCGCGCACGGCCACGAACGGCGCCAGCATCCTCGGCGCTTTCCTGCGCGATCTCGATGGGACGACGTTCGCGACCGCCAGCCTGCTCGCCGTCGCCCCGCTGCCGCTCGATCAACCGACGCGCGGCCCGTACCTCGCGTCGCTCATGCAGCGCTATCCCGAGTTGCGCGCGTTCTTCATCACCGATCCGAACGGGAAGGTCGTCGTCTCAGGCACCGGCGAGGGGATCGGCGTCGACCTCTCGTCGCGCCCCTACGTGCAGGCACTCAAGGCCGGTGCCGATAAGGTGTGGAGCGGCTCGATCGTCGGTCTGCAGAGCGGCGACATCACCGTCGCCTTCGCGCGGACGATCGGTGGTGGGTCGCTGCCGCTGAAGGGCTATCTCATCTGTGCCTTCTATCCCGAAAAGGTGATGCAGCGGCTTCAGCCGGTCCTGCCCCCGGCCGCCGAGCTCGTCGTCATCGACGAGCGCGGCAGGGTCGTTTACGACTCAACGGCGAAGCAGCCCGCGACTGCCGAGATCGACGTGTCGAATGCGTTCGGCGTGAAGGACGCCCTCGCCGGCAATGCGGTCTCCGTCGATGGCGTCGCGACGCCAGTGGGTGACGAGCCGCGCTTCGGCGCGATCGTGCCGGTCCCCACCGTGGGCTGGGCGCTCGCGGTAACGCGTCCGGCCGCATCGCTCCAGAACGTGATCTACGGCCCGTTGCTCGGTGACACCATCGCGGTGCTCGCCGCACTCGCCGTCGCGGCGTTCATCGCGACGCTGCTCGCGAACCGCCTCGCGCTGCCGCTGCGTGAGCTGTCGCACATCGCGTCGTCGATCGCACGCGGCGAGCGCCCGGTGATCCCCGACACGTCGGGCGGCATCGAGGTGGAGCAGCTCTCCGCGGCGATGCGCGCGATGCAAGAGGCGGTTGCGAAACGCGAGGACGAGATGCGTCTTCTCGCCGCATCCGGCGAACTGCTCTCAGGCAGCCTCGATTACGAGGAGGTTCTGGGGCGCGCGGCGCGAGTGGCGATCCCTGATTTCGCCGACTGGGTTGTCGTCGACATCCTCGACGGTGACCGCATCGCGCGTGGCGCCGTCGCGGTCGCTGACCCAGCCCGCGAGGATCGCGCGCGCCGGCTGCGTGAGCGGTATCCGCCGAGCCAGCCAGACATGACCGGTCGCCGCGAACCGGCGCGCGGGCCGATCCCGCGCGCGATCACCACGCGTGAGCCGGTCTTCATGCACGAGGTGACACCGGAGTTTCTCCGCAGCGTCGCACGCGACGACGAGGAGCTCGCGCTGTACAACGCACTCGGGCCACGGTCATTCGCGACGCTGCCCCTGCACGTTGGCGACCGCGTGATCGGCGCCGTGACCTTCATCACCGCGGAATCCGCGCGCCGCTACGAGGAGGCCGATCTCGACCTCGGGCGCCAGCTCGCGCGCCGCATGGCGCTCTCGATAGAGAACGCGCGCCTCTTTTACGAGGTGCAGCAGTCGCTGAAGACGCGTGACGACTTCCTGTCCGCGGTGGCGCACGAGCTGAAGACGCCGCTCACCGTGATCAGCGCGCCGACGCAGCTTCTCCAGCGCCGACGCGGCGATCGCGACGCAGACCCGGTGACCGCGCGCATCCGTGGCTCGGTCGCGCGCATGAACGCGTTCATCGAGGAGCTGCTCGAGCTCGTGCGGCGGCACGCCGATCCGACGCTCGAGGTGCGTCGCGCGCCGACCGACCTCGTCGAGGTCATCCGCAGCGTTGTCGCCGATGTTGGCGATGTCGGGCACGGGCAGCAGGTGATCGTCGAGGCGGACGGGCCGGTCGTCGGCGAGTGGGACGCAGCCCGTCTCGAGCGCGCCGTCGCGAACCTCGTGTCGAACGCGATCAAGTACAACCGCCAGAACGGC
>VBJD01000146.1 GCA_005887995.1 Chloroflexota bacterium | reverse complement strand
CGAGGGCAGCGGAGCCGACGGCGTATCCCTTCGTGAGCGCCTTCGTCGTGTTGCCGACCGCGTCGAGTCGGTCGGTGCGGCGACGGGTCTCCTCCGACGCGCGGGCCATCGTCGCCACGCCGCCGGCGTTGTCGGTGATCGGACCGAAGGTGTCCTCCGCGAGGATGAACGCCGCGCTCATGAGCATGCCCATCGTCGCGACGGCCGTTCCATAGATTCCGCCGTGCGGGAGGCCGGTCTGCGCTCCCCACTGGTCGCCGAACCAGTGCGAGAGGAAGAGCGCGATGGCGATGGCGATCGCCGACGAGGCGGTCGTCTCGAAACCGACGGCGACGCCGGAGATGATCGTCGTCGCCGGCCCGGTCTTCGCGGCCTCCGCGATCTCCTTCACCGGGCGCCACGTGCCCGCGGTGTAGTACTGCGTGATGAACACGAACGCGAGGCTCGTGAGGATCCCGACGACGCCGGCGTAGAAGAACCACATGCCGCCGCCCTTCTCGTTGAGCATCGAGTTCGTCACGAGGAACATCCCCGCGATCGAGAGAGCGACGGTGATGTAATAGCCGATGTTCAGCGTGGTCATCGGGCTCTGGCGCTCGTTGCCGCGCACGAGGAAGATCCCGATGACGCTCGCGATGAGGCCGAAGCCACGGACGACGAGCGGGAAGACGATCCACGCGACGTTCTGCGTCACCGCGTAGATCGCGACGCCGAGGATCATCGCGCCGATGTTCTCCGCGGCCGTCGATTCGAAGAGGTCGGCACCGCGGCCGGCGCAGTCACCGACGTTGTCCCCGACGAGGTCCGCGATGACCGCGGCGTTGCGCGGGTCGTCCTCGGGGATGCCCGCCTCGACCTTACCGACGAGGTCCGCGGCGAGGTCGGCCGCCTTCGTGTAGATGCCGCCGCCGAGCTGCGCGAAGAGGGCGACGAACGAGGCGCCGAAGCCGAAGCCGACGATGGTGAACGGCGCTTGCGCGGGGTTCGCGAAGCCGCCATACGCGATGAAGATGGCGAAGACGCCGATGAGCGAGAGCGCGACGACGAGGATCCCCGACACCGCGCCACCGCGGAGCGAGATGCGCAACGCGTCCGCGATGCTGTGCTGAGCGGCCGCGGCCGTGCGCAGGTTCGACTTAACCGCGACGAACATGCCGACGATGCCCGAGGCCATCGAGCACACCGCGCCGACGAAGAACGCGATCGCGGTGCGGATGGCGAGCTCTTCCTTCGACACTCCCGGAGCGGTCTCGAAGAGGTAGATGACCGCGGCGATGACGACGACGCCACCGAGGGCGAGGAGGAAGATCGTGCGGTACTGGCGACGGATGAACGCGACCGCCGCTTCGTAGATCGCGCCCGCGACCTCCTGCATGGCCTCTGTCCCAGTGTCCGAGCGAAGGACGTCCCATGCGAAGTAGGCAGCGACGGCGACGGCGATGACGCCGGAGATGGGGACCACCCACAACAGAGGCGAGGCGTCCAAGCGAAGGCCCTCCCACGAGCTGAAGAAAGTGATGGACAAGAATCAAGCGCCCGCCCCGACGGAGGGGGCTGCAGCGCTTTGTCGCAGTTTACGGTGAGCGGACGCGCGCGGCAAACCGGGTATCGTTCGAGTGATGCCACCGCAAAAAGCGTCCAAGAGTCAGCCGAAGGCCGACGTGACCGAGAAGGCCAAGAGCAAGGACCGCGACTGGCTCACGACGGGTGAGCTCGCGCAGAAGATCGGGTGGCGCGAGCACGCGCTCCGCGACGCCATGCGCGGCAAGGATCTGCCGGGTGTGCGCCGGACCGCGTTCGGCTACCACATCGAGGGCGACGCCGTCGATCAGATCAAGGCCACGCTGGGAGAGCCGCCCGCCAAACCGAACGCCGCGCGGCGTTAGCTGTGCTTCCGGAGCCTCGCCGGAAGGATCGATAGCTCCTCGCGGTACTTCGCGACCGTCCGCCGCGCAAGCCTGATGCCGCTGTCGTTGCGCAGCTTCTCCACGATCTCCTGATCGGAGTACGGACGCGAGCGATCCTCGTTCTCGATGATCTGCTTGATCACGTCCTTCACCCCGAGCGAGGCGGTGAAGAAGACCGAGAACGGCACGACCTGGCCGCTCGGGATGAGCACGAACTTCCCCGCGGTCGCGCGGCTCACGGTCGACTCATGCATGCCGATGCGCTCACCCACCTCGGCCCGCGTGAGCGGGCGCAGCTGTTGGATGCCCAACGCGAGGAACTCGCGCTGGCATTCGACGATGACCTCGGTGATGCGCGCGATCGTCTGCCGGCGCTGGTTGATGTTGTCGATGAAGAACTTCGCGCGCGTCACGTAATCGCGGATGTGCTGCCGCTCCTGATCTGACATCGGCACCGGCGTCGTCCCCTCGCGCCGCGCCGTCTGCAGCTGGCCGACGAGCTGCCGGTACACGGGGTTCACGCGGAGCGAGAAACGGCGCGATTCGATGACCTCGACCTTGAACTCGTCGGTCTCGTTCTTGATGATGATGACGTCGGGTCTGAGTCCGACCTCGCGACCGCCGATCGATGCGCCGTCGGGTCCCGCGGCGAAGGCGTTCGCGGGATATGGGTTGAGGCTCTCCTTTATGTAATCCCACGCCTCCTGCACTTCCTCGCGGGTGATGCGCAGCGCCTGCGCGATGTCGCCGAACTTGTGCTCGCCCAGCGCGCGGAACTGCTCGGCCACGATCTGCTTCGCGTGCACCGGCATCGCCTCGCCGATCTCCTCGAGGTGCTCCATCTGCACGAGGAGACATTCGCGCGTGTCACGCGCGCCGATGCCCCACGGCTCGATCGACATGATCGTGCGATGCACGCGCTCGACGTCCGAGAGCGGCACCTTCATCACGCGAGCGGCGTCCTCGAGCGTCACGCCTTCGAGCCGGCCGTTGTCGTTGATGTTGCCGATCAGGTACTCGGCGGCCGGATGGAGACGCGACGGCAGCATCACGCGGACGTTCCACGACAGGTACTCGGCGAGCGTCTGCTCAGCCTCAGCGCGGACGATCGGATCGAACTCGTCCTCCTCGTCATCACGCTGCAACAGGCTCGTGCCCTCAAGGGGCTCGGTCTCGGGCTCGTCGCCGCGCGGTGGCTTGTTCGCGAGACCGAAGCAGTTGAGGCAGATGCGGCCCTGCAATGGCTCGCCGCAGAGCGGACAGACCTGCGTCTCCTCGAGATCGAGCGCCGGATTGTCCTGGAGCTCCGCGTTGATGACGTCCTGAAGCTCCATCGAGGACAGTTGAAGGATGTAGTTCGCGGCGATCTGTTTCGGCGTGACCTTCAGCTGCTGCTGCGGAAGCAGTTTGAGATCCACTATCGGCTACCTTACCGCAATGGTCGTGCGCGGCGAGGTCGTCCTCGCGATCGTCGCTCTCGCACTTTCGATCATCGCGATCGCATCACTCTTCACCGGTCGTCTTGTGCGATGGCGAACGCGTCTCGGCACGGTGGCGTGCGCACTGGCAGGAATAACACCACTGCTGTCCTTTCCATTCATCGACCAACAACTTATGCAGGGTCGCGCGCTCTGGGAATGGTCTGCCGTTGGCGGACCGACCGTGCAAGCGACCTATCGCTTAGACGGACTTGCGGCGGTCGGATTGGCGATCGGCGCGCTCTACTGCGGTGCGGCGCTGATCGCGACCACGCGCGTCGCATCGCGCTCCTCGGTGCTGCGGCCCGCGCTGCTGCTGAACTCGTTCGTCCTCATGACTGCCGTGGTCACGGACGATCTCGTCGCCGTGACCGCGGTCCTCGGCGCGCTTGCCGCGAACACGATCTTCGTCGCGCTGCTCGTTGCGCCGGCGCCGGCGGTCGCGCGTGTCACCGCTTACCTCGCCGGCGGCGTGCAGGCGTTCATCGTCGCCGCGCTGCTCGTGACGCGGTTCGGCGGCGCGTCATTCCGCTTCGATGCGATCTCCCCCGCATCGATGAGTCCCGGTGTCGTGCTCGCCGCGACCATCGGCGCCGCGCTCTTCGCCGGGCTTTATCCGTTCGTCCCGTGGGGCTATCGCGCCGAGGAGAGCGGCGAGCGCGAGAGCCTGCGCGGACTTCTCACGATGCCCGCCGGCATCGCGGCGACGATCGTTCTCGTGCGCATCGTGGGCGTGACGCGCATCGATCTTGCGCGTCTCGCGCTTCCCGGCGATGTACCGAGCGCGCTCGTGGTCGTCGTGGCCGCGCTCCTCGTGCTGTCGCTCTTCCGGCTGCGGCGCCGTCGGGTCGGCGCGCGACGTCAGACGGCGTTCCTCGTCCTTCTCCTCGGGCTGTTCGTCGGGTACCCGTGGGTCCACTGGAGCCACGTCGTCGTCCTTGCGTGCGTCCTCACCGTCGCGTACGCCGCGGCCGTGTCGCTCGCGCTCCCCGATCAGTGGCCGGTCACGCGGTACGACGTGACCCTCGCCGCGGCGTGGATCGGCATCGCCACAGGGACGCCCGGAGGTCTCGCGGGAGCATTCGCGGTCCTTGTGGGTGGCGCGTTCGCCGCACTCGCTGACGCGTTCTGGATGCCGCCGCACCGCGCATACATCGTCATGCTGGCGAGCACGACGACCATCGTCGCGGGTGCGCTCGGCATCGGTATCGCCGCGCTCGCGGTCCCAGATGCCGCCACGCTCGCCCTCTCCATCGCCGCGGTCGGCGCTGTCATCGCGCTGGAGCTCGCGCACGTCGGTCGGCGCCTGCAGGACGCCGAAGCGCCCACCGAGCTCGAGATCACCGCGACGGTCGTGGCGTTCCTCACCGCCATGCTCGTCGCGATCGCGTTCGCGGTGCCCGCGCTCGACGCGCTCGCCCGCGCCTTCGGTCGTCCGCTACAAGAGGACCTCGCGACCGTCGCGTACGCCGTCGCCGCGCTCGCGATCGTCGCGGCGATCCTCTCGGTCGTCGCCGGTGCGATCCGTCCGCTCCTCCCTGAGCAAATCAACATCTCCGAGCGCATCGCCCGCGTCGTCGAGCTCGCCGATCCTGTCCCACTCGCGCTCGCCGCATTCCGCATCCTCGAGCGATCCGCGACGCTCGTGTCCTCGACGTTCTCCCTGTTCGAGCAGCGCGCCGGTGTCTGGCTCGCCGTCATCCTCATCGCCGGCGTCCTCGTCTGGTCGGTGCGTTAGTGGCGGCCTCACGGAAGTCCGGGAGGCGGCACTAAATGCTCATGCTCGGTCTTGTCGCCGTCGCGACGCTCGCGGCGAACGGCGCGCAGCATCTCCGCTACATGGCGCTGGCGTTCCTCGGCGTCGCGATCGCCGCGCACCTCATGGCGGGACCGGACATCAGCGTGTGGCAGGCCGCGCTCTCGCTCGCCGCGGCCCTCGTCACGACGGCGATCCTGTTCATCGCCGCGCGCGATGGCCGCTTCGGCGAGGACCCCGGTTGGCGGCTGTGGGTGGCGACGATCGTCGCGGCGACGACCACCGCGGCAGCGTTCGCGTTCCTGCGGACGGCCTCGGGTGAAGACGTGCACGTCAGCGTCCTCGGTGCCGATCCGAGCGGTGTCACGCAGCAGGCCGCGGCGTTCTGGCTCCTCTCGTCGGGCGTCGCGATCTTACTCACGGCACGCGGCGCGGTACGCGGATCGCTCGGCGCGCTGCTCATGCTGACTGGTACGCAGCTGCTCGTGCAGCTCGTGCCGGGTCCGCAGTTCGCGCTCGCGCTGATGCTCGCGTGGCTGCAGGTCGTCGTCGCGCTGGCCGGCGCGTTCCTCATCGTGAACGAGCGCGCGCTCCGCGAGGCATGACCCTCCCCATCGCGCTGCTGGGCCTCGGCGCGGTCATCGCGTTCGCGATCCGCAAGCGGGTGCAGTACGCCGGTCCCTTCACCGTTGGCTGCCTCCTCGCGGCGATCGTGCTCGTCGTCTCGTTCGACGCCGGGACCACCACCGAGGTCCTCGGGCTGCAGCTGCGACTCTCAGAGCTCGCGCAACTCGGCGCCCTGATGCTGCTCGGCTCGCTCATCTCGCTCGCACTCACCGTCTGGATCGACGAGCCCGCGTACAACTTCTTCCCGACGGCGCTTGCCGCCGGCGCCGCCGTGCTCGCGGTCCTGACGCTCACCGCGCCGATCGCGATCTACGGCGCGCTCATCCTCGCGCTCCTCATCCCGGTGGGGTCATTCACCTTTCAGGTGCATCGCAACCGCAGCTATGAGGCCGCGTTCCGGCACTTCTCATTCGTGCTGCTCGGCGGCTGCCTCGGGCTCTCCGCCCTCGCCCTCTCGGGCAGCCTTCCGCGCGATCAACCCCCCGCGACGTTCGTCCTGCTCGTCGCGATCATCGTCGTGGCGTTCGCGCTCAAGCTCGCGGCGATCCCGTTCCACACGCACGCCGCGCTCCTCGCGATGGAGGTGCCCGCGTCCGCGCTCGCGCTGTACTTCGGCGTCCTCGTGCCGACAACGTTCATCGCCTTTGCCGAGATCCTCACCCTGTCAGGCCTCCTTCCCGCGATCGTGCAGATCTCGAAGGTGCAGGACCTGCTCCTCGCGCTCGGCACTGCCTCCGCGCTGGGTGGCGCGTTCCTCGCCACCGGCTCGACCGAGCTCCGCCGCGTCACCGCGTACTCGGTCATCGCGAATCTCGGCCAGGCGCTCGTCGGGATCGCGACGCTGTCGGGCCCCGGCATCGTCGGCGCGATCGCGATCGTCCTCGTCACCGGTGCCGGCGCGACACAGCAGCTGCTGGCCGCGGGCGCGATCGAGCGGCGCTCAGGAGCGGATCAGCCCAGCGCGACGGTCGCCCCGCTCGCGGCGCTCGCATTCGTGATCGGCGGCTTCGCGATGATCGGCGCGCCGCCGCTCGTCGCGTTCCCGGGACACTTCTTCGTCGAGCTCATCGCGTTCTCGTACTCCGGCGTGCTCGGGGCCGCGCTGGTGTTGTCGACGCTTGGGATCCTCATCGCGCAGCTGCGCGCAGCGATCGCGATCTTCCGCGTCGCCCCCGACCATTGGCGCGTCGAGAGCCGTCCGGTCGCGGGTGTCGTCGGCACGCTGCTGTTCCTCGCGCTCCTCGTCGGCGGCATGCAGCCCGACGGGTTCCTCCGTCCGATCGCCGCATTCGCGGACGAGTTCATCCGCGCGCTGCGGCCGCTGTGACCGTCGACTACGACCGCATCGCCGGCGTCTACGACCGCGACGCCATCCGGCACAAGCAGGTCGACCGCCATCTCGCGGCATTCATCGACGAGCGAGGTCGCGACGATCTGCGCGTGCTCGACGTCGGCTGCGGCACCGGGAATCAGCTCGTCGCGGATATCGAACGCTTCCCGCGGCTCCGCGCGACGGGCGTCGACCGGAGCGCCGGCATGCTGGCCGGCGCGCACGCGAAGTTGGACGCGATCACCTGGGTCGAGGCCGATGCGACGTCGCTTCCGTTCGGCGATGCCGCGTTCGACTACGCGTCGATGCAGTTCGTCATCCATCACCTCGCCGACGGCCGCCGCGCGGTCCGCGAGGTCCGGCGCGTCCTCGACCGAGGTGGACGTTTCGTCCTACAGAGCCTGTCGCCCGCAGACCAACCTGGCTTCCTCACCTACCGCTACTGGCCAGCGGCGCGCGAGCTTGACCTTCGTCGCTTCGCGCCACGCGCTGCGCTCGAATCGTGGTGTCGCGAGGCTGGTTTCACGCGCGTGAAGATATCGATCAGCGTCGAGCATCCGGTCATGTCGCTGGGATCCGCCGTCGCGCTCGCTCACGACCGCTCCGGCTCCCAGCTCGTCCTCATCTCTGATGACGATTACCGCGCTGGGCTCGCGCGTCTCGAGCGCGAGTGGCGCGAACAGGGACCGGACGTGAGCCTCGAGGACGAGATCGCGCTCGTCACGGTCGTCGCCGACGCTTAGTCGGACTCCCAGCCAGCGCGCGCCGTCTTCGCGCGCTCGGCCTCGAGATCGGACCAGTGTCCGATCTGCTTCCACTCGTCCTCGATGTCGGGCCGGCCTTCGTTCGTGCGTTGCATGACGCGCCCGTCCGAAAGCCATTCACGCTCGACGAGGTACATCTGCCCATGACCGATCTTACGCAACTGATGCGCGCGGAATAACGCGCGCGCGATCACGACGGCGCCTTGTCCTCGCTCATCCACTTCTCGATGTCGCGCGTGTAGGCCACGAGGCCGCTGGGGAACCAGAGCTTGATCTCCGACTCCGCCGTCTCCGGCGCGTCGCTCGCGTGCACGAGGTTGCGCAGACCGACAAGCGCGTAATCACCGCGGATCGTCCCCGGCGCGGCCTCGTGCGGCCGTGTCGCGCCGACCATCGCGCGCACGACCGCGATCGCGTTCGGCCCCTCGAGCACGAACGCGATGACCGGCGACGCGCTGATGACCTTCACGAGGTCTTCGTAGAAGAACTTCCCCTTGTGGATCTCGTAGTGCTTCTCGGCCATCGCGCGGTCAACCTTCAATAAACGCAGCGAGGCGATGCGCAGGCCGCGTCGCTCGAAACGCGCGAGGATCTCCCCCGAGATGCCGCGCTGCACCGCATCGGGCTTGAGGATCACGAGCGTGCGCTGCACGTTCGCTCCGTCGGTCACGAGGCGATCTCGATGTCCACGACCGCCGCCTCAGGCACGGCGACCTTCGCGATCGCCGCCCGCGGCCCGACGGCCGCGATGTAGGCGCGATCGGGCGTCAGGTACTTGCGCGCGACGCGCTGCACATCCTCGGCGCTGATGCTGTCGATGATGGCGCAGACTTCCTCCACGCTGCGAACGCGATCGAGGAAGAGCTCCTGACCAGCGAGCCAGTTCGAGACGCCGCGCGAATCCTCCATCCGCAGCTCCAGGCGACCCTTGTTGAAATCGCGCACGCGATCGATCTCGTCGGCGGGCACGATCTCATCTCGCAGGCGCGCGACCTCGGCGAGCGCCGCGTCGATCACCTCGGAGATGCGTTCGGGGGTGACTCCCGCGTAGATGATGTGGTGACCGGCGTCCACGTAGTTCGTGCCGTACGAATGGACGTCGTACGCGAGGGCGCGCTTCTCCCGAAGCTCGAGGAAGAGCCGGCTCGACATCCCCTCACCGAGGATCGCGTTGAACATGTCGAGCGAGTACTTGTCGGGGTGCTCTTGTGGCACGCCGCGCCAGCCGATGCAGACGTGCGCCTGCTCCGTGCGCCGGCCGAGCAGCTTCATGCGGACGCCACCCGCCTCTGGCGCCGGGCTCACCTTCGGTGGCGTCCGCGACTCCGACGAACCGAAGAGCTCGGCGACCGCCTCGAAGACCTCACCCGCGTTCACCTTGCCGGCGACGCCGACGACGATCTTCGAGGGCACGTACCCGGTGCGCATGAACGCGCGGAGCCGGTCGCCGTCGAGCGCGTTCACGACCGGCTCGCGCCCCGCGACCTCCCACCCGAGCGGATGGCGCGGGTAGAGCAGCTCATCGATGAGTGTGTGCACGCGGTCCTGCGGCTGGTCGCGATACATGCGCAGCTCTTCGATGACCACGCGCTTCTCCATCTCGACGTCGCCCGGCCGCAGCATCGGCGCGTGAATGAGATCGGCGACGACGTCGAGCGCGACGCGCCAGTGCCGCGCCGGCACGCGCGACCAGAACACGGTGACCTCTTTGTCTGTGGCCGCGTTCACGACGCCGCCCTTGCTCTCGATCTCCTGGCTGATCTCAGCCGCCGTCGGGCGCTTCGCCGTTCCTTTGAAGACGATGTGCTCGAGGAAATGGCCGGTGCCGGCGTTCCTCCGATCCTCGAGCCGCGATCCCGCACCGACGAAGACCGAGAGCGACGCCGAGCGCGCCTCCGGCATCTCAGAAACGAGCACGCGCACGCCGTTGGGGAGCACGCGCTTCTCGTATTCCATCGTCGGCACGGTAACAGGGGAAGGTGCCCCCGGGCGCGAGATGACGCTCAGCGGCAGAACACCATCGTCATGTACAGCGCGTCGCGGCCTTCGACCGCGCCGATGCCGATGCGCCGGAACGCTGGATCCATGATGTTCGTGCGGTGATTGATCGGGGCCCACGGCTCCGACATGAACTCGACGTGCAGGGCCGCGACGTTGTCGTTCCAGATCTTGCCGGTGTTCTCGCCGTACCAGCCGGTCCCGCACGCGGGGACGTTGCGCGACGCCGCCGTGCCGTCCGGGCCGTCGTGATAGACG
>VBJD01000229.1 GCA_005887995.1 Chloroflexota bacterium | reverse complement strand
CGTCGATCCGATCGTGCAGATCACCGGCCGTGACCGGAACCGAATCGCGCTGCAGGCCGACGTGCTCGGGGCGGCGGCACTCGGCATCGAGCACTTCGTCTTCATGAGCGGGGACGACCCGAAGCAGGGAAACCATCCCGACGCCGTGAACGTGAAGGACCTCGACGGCATCGGCCTCGTGAAGATGGCCGCCTCGCTGCGCGACAAGGCGCAGTTCCTTTCCGGCGACGAGATCAAGGAGCCGCCCCAGTACACGATCGGCGCGACCGCGTCGCCGTTCACCAAGCCCATGGAGTCCGACCTGAGGAAGACGACCGAGAAGATCGCGGCCGGGGCGGACTTTCTTCAGACGCAGCCGGTCTTCGACCTCGCGACGTTCAGCCAATGGCTCGCGGAAGTCCGACGGCTCGCGGGCCGGCACGTCGCGATCCTCGCGGGCGTCCTCGTGCTGCGCGGCGCCGAGCAGGCGGAGCGACTTGCGAAAGTTCCCGGCCTCGCACTCGGAACGCATGTCGTGGAGCGCATGAGAGCCGCTGAGGACCAGGAGGGTGAAGGCATCGCCATCGCCGTCGAGACGGCGAAGAGCCTGCGCTCGTTGCCCGGCGTCAACGGTATCCACCTCTACGCGATCGAGTGGCCGCAGGGCGTGACGAAGGTCGTGCGCGCGGCCGGTCTCTATCCGCGACCGCTGTTGAAGGAGTCGAAGTCAGCATGAACACGACAGTCGTCGGCGCATATCCAAAGATCTCGGACGAGCATCAGGAGCTGCGGCGCGCACTGCACAAGGCGGATCGCGGGGAGCTCGATGATGCGAGTCTCGCCGTGGCGTTCGATGAGGCGACGGAGTGGGCGATCGGCGAGCTCGCCGACGTCGGGATCGACGTGATCAACGACGGTCAGATCCGCTGGGACGACCTGCTCGCGCCATTCGCGAAGGCCTGGCGCAACTGCGAGCGCGGGCCGCTCGAGCGTTTCTACGACAACAACACGTACTTCCGGCAGCCGATCATCAAGGGGCCGATCGAAACGGACGGCCAGACGCTCGTCCGCGACTTCAAGTTCGCCGACGGCAAGCTGCGCGGCCGGGCGCACCTGAAGGCTGCGGTATGCGGACCGCTCACGTTCGCGACTCTCACCGCCGAAGACGATCACTACAAGGACCTCGAGGCGAGGACGCTCGCGATCGCGGATGCGCTCGCGAAGGAGCTTGCCGGCCTGGGGGCGGCCGGCGCGAAGATCGTCGACGTCGAGGAGCCGGCGCTCGCCGCGCATCCCGAGCTCATCGATCTGGAGCGCGCCGCGCTCGCACGGCTCGCCAAGGGCGGCGTCACTGTGGCGCTCTACCCGTACTTCTTCCCGATCGACAAGATCATCGAAAAGCTCGACGTGCCGCCGGTCGGCATCCTCGGGGTCGACGTGCGGAGCCGCGAGACCTCGCCGAAGGCCATCGAGCGTCTCGGTGCGTGGAAGGGCACGGTGTCGCTCGGCGTCCTTGATGCCCGCAACACGCGGATCGAGACGCCGCGCGAGACCGGGGAGCTCGTCGACGCCGCGCTCAAGCAGCTGCGCGATGAGCGCCGCTTGATCCTCTCGACGACGACCGGTCTCGAGTACCTGCCGCATGACGTCGCGACAATGAAGCTAAATGCGCTTGTGGACGCGGCGCGTGCCGCGAAGGGGGTGCCGGCATGAGCGAGATCCTGCTCACGACGACCGTCGGGTCGTTCGGGAAGCCCGACTACCTGCAGAAGGCGCGCAACGCGAACGCGCGGGGGAAGGTCAGCGACAGCGAGCTGCATGATCTCGAGAAGAAGGCGACCGAAGAATGGATCCGCCGTCAGGAGGACATCGACCTCGACATCCTCGTCGACGGCGAGATGTACCGCGGCGACATGGTCGCGTACTTCGCGGAGCGGCTCGACGGCTTCCGCCTCGGCGGGCTCGTACGCTCCTACGGGAACCGCTACTACCACAAGCCGGTCATCGCATCGAAGGTGTCTCGGCCGAAGCCGATGACCGTCGACTGGTTCCGTTTCACGCAGGGACTCACCGACCGCCCCGTGAAGGGCATGCTCACCGGCCCGTACACACTGCTCGACTGGTCGTACAACGAGGCGTACCGCACGCGGCGCGACGCGGCGCTCGCGCTGGCTGAGGCCGTGCGTCAGGAGGCGGAGGACCTCGAGCGCGCCGGGGCGAAGTACATCCAGATCGATGAGCCGGCGATCCATGCGCGACCAGAGGAGATCGACATCGCCATCGAGGCGATGGCCGTCGTAACGCAGAACCTCAAGGCGAAGACGGTCTCGCATATCTGCTACGGCGACTTCGCGGCGATCTATCCGAAGGTGCTCGAGCTCCCGGTGGATCAGCTCGACCTCGCGATGCACAACTACGAGTACCGCTGGCTGAAGCTCTTCGACGAGCACCCGTTCACGAAGGAGCTCGCGATCGGTGTCGTGGACGTGCACTCGCATCGCCTCGAGACGGTCGAGGAGGCCGCCGAGGGCATTCGCAAGGGTCTGAAGTACGTGAGCGCGGACCGCTTGCTGCCGCATCCGGACTGCGGCCTCAAGACGCGCACGGTCGAGGAGTCCCTCGACAAGTGCCGCGTCGTCGTCGA
>VBJD01000145.1 GCA_005887995.1 Chloroflexota bacterium | reverse complement strand
CCGGCCGAGCCATCCATGGTGACGCGCTGACCGTCACGCAAATCGCGCCGTCGCATCGACCGTGCCGATCACCGCGGGGATGCCGGACTCGTGATCTCTTCGAGACGCAGCGGGCTCATGGCGCCGCGGAGTGTATGCGCCTCTTCAGCGAAGCCGGGCGCCGCGAATCGCGCACAAAGGGACCCGTTCGCATCATGCCTCTAACTACACCACGTCATCGACGCGATCCGTCGGGCCTGATCGCGTCCACGTGACGACATCGGGGCTCGGACGACGTTCTCGAGGACCCTCGGACTCAACTTATGGGTAACGGACGGTGAAGAGATCCGTGAGACCGCCTCGCGGCGCAGCGAATAGCTCGCGGTCACCCGTGCCATCTCTTCGCGCGATGTGAATGCTCGCTCCGTAGAACGCGTACGGCATCTGATCCGCGGCGACGTATACGATCGACCCGCCGTCTGGCGTCCACTCGGCGATGTACGGTGTCACCGAAAGCGGAACGCGGACCGGGTCGCCTCCCGAAGAGCGCACGATGTAGTACTCGATCCTGCCGATGCCAATGAGACGGCGGTAGAGGATCTCATCGGTGATCGGATTCCAGCGCGGCACGCCGACGAGCAAGAATCGATTCGTCTCGCGCACGAGGACGCGCTGCGGTTCGTCGGCTCGATCTGCGACGACGATCCGATACTCGCCCTGGAACGCAGCATCCGCTACGCCCGCTACGAACGATGGAGAGGCGGAGCGCCAGTCCGCAGGATGCCCGTACAGAAGGGTCGTGAACCCGACCGCACTTGACACCGCACCGGTGGTGACATCGAGGACGACGTAGCTCGCCGATGACTCCACTTGATCGAACGCGATGCGACGCGAGTCCCCCGTCCAGCCGAAGATCCACGTGAATAACCCTTTGACGCCTGGACGCAGTTGACGCATGCCCGCTCCGTCTGCGCCGATCAACCACAGCCCGTCGTCGCCCTCGGCACCCGGCTTTCGGACGAACGCGACCCTCGTGCCGTCCGGCGAGAGCGCGGGCCGAATCAAGTCCACATCGTCTGGGCCAAGGAGGGTGACCGCGCCACGATCGAGATCGATGAGTACGAGTCGGAAGCGTGCGCCGGCCCCGACGCTCAGGACGACGCGGCGCCCGTCCGACGATATCTGACGCCGGAGGTCGTTCGTGCCGACCAGACCAGCGCCGCCCTCCTGACGGTCCAAGTACTGCGCGACCAGCACGGGTGCACCGCCCGCGAGGGGCGCGGCCCACAACTCGCCGATAAAGGGGCTACGTCGACCACCGCCCGCTTCGATACCGCCGTTCAACGCGAACACCCAGTCGCCGTGCAATGGCGGCGGGTTGAACACGAGCAGCGGCGCGAACGTCCGGGGCGTCGCTGTTGCCGTGGCCGCGACGACGCTTGCCGTCGCCACGGGAGGCGATGTCGCCGTCGCCGTCACGCCGGGAGAGGTAGCGCTGGGCTGAGACAGCGGAACGGCACACGACGCCAAAAAGAGAGCGACCAATGCCGCCAGTCGTCTTAGACGACGCACGTCACGGACATTAGGGCTGCCAGCTCTAGATCTGCACGTCGGTAAGACTGTCGGCATGCGGACGAGCCGGTTAGAGGCATTCAGCGACGGCGTATTCGCGATCGCCGCGACGCTCCTCGTGCTGGAGCTGCGCGTCCCGGACGAAGGCGTTGATCTCCCGCGAGCGCTCTTTCATCTCTGGCCCGCGTACGCGGCGTACCTCATCAGCTTCGCGACAATTGGGATCATCTGGGTCAATCACCACACGTTGCTCGAGCACTGCAAGCGTGCGGATCGGCCGTTCCTCTATTTGAATCTGCTGCTCCTCATCACGGTCGGCATCGTGCCATTCCCGACGGCGCTCGTCGGTCGGTACATCCTCGCCGAGCATGGCGCAACCGCGGCCCTCGTCGTATACGGACTCGGTGCGCTGCTCATCGCGATCGCATTCAGCGGCGTCTTCTTCTACGCCACGTCTGGCCGGCATCTCATCGGTGGAGAGGCGGAGGCGAAGCGGCTGCGCATCGATGGGCGACTCTTCCCGATCGGGCTCGTCTCTTACACGATCGGGATCGCCCTCGCGTTCGTCGAGCCGAAGGCGAGCCTCGCGATGTACGCGCTCACCGCGGCGTTCTATGCCCTGCCCGTGCTGCCTCTGCCTCGCGAGCGATAGAGCCCGCGTTCTAGCGGAACCAGGACTCCTCGAGCAGCCGACGGTGGGCTAATGCTCTCGCACTTCGCCTCGACTAGAAGCGCTCGGCGCGGACTGGACGCGCGGGAAGTAGCGAATCACGAAGAGTACGTACACCAGCCAGAGTGCGAACCAGGCAGACCCGACAACATGAAGCCCGACTGAGAAGAGGATCAGGCTCGGATCCAGGAACAGCAGGGTGTATCCGAGTAGCCAGAAGCGATCGCCTCGCCGCGAGTACACGGCCCGCTCGGCATCGTCGATCCGGCTGCCAAGCGAGGAGCCGTAGTAATAGAAGGACGCGAACACGAATGAGAACGTCGCCAGACCCATCACGACTAGCGTCGCTTGAAACAGGATGGCGCTGATCTCACCGCTCGCGAACTTCGGATACAGGAAGATCAACATGAACGTGAAGATCGCAATGCTCGTCGCGGCGAGCGAATACGAGCGATTGACGTTAGATGCGGCAAGATCGTCTCCCATGGGAAGTGCCTCCTCCGCCGGGTTCTCCTAACTTGAGGTACGCACGCGTCGCTGAGCATCATCACTCTGTACCTTTTCGCGCCACTCGCCGATGGTCGCAGCGAGAGCAAGCTCCGCGAAATCCTCAACTCGGCGTCCGCGCGCACGTCAAAAGCAGAGCGATGGTTTAAGGACCATGTACGCGAAGAGCGCAATGGTCTCGGAGACTTGAGGCGACGTGGAGTATCGTCCGCCCTACGAGCGGGAGGTCGTGGGAGGGATTCGCTGCAACTCACATCGAGTGCTAAGGCAACGATCGCTTTTTCTGTCGCCCTGGCAATTGCCATCGCGTACTGCAACACGAACAACATCTGCATGTCCGAGCCGAAATCGACCTTGCTCCCCACCTTTGGTCGTGTCTTCGGCCCCTTGGTCAATGGTTCCGTTGTCGCGCCACTCACGATGGTTCTCATCGGGGTCGTCGTGTTCGGCATCTGGAGTTCGCGTCGTAGCGCGTACGCACTTGCGTTGGCGCTCGGCGCCGTGAGCGTCGTGATCTACGTCTTTTCGGGGCTGTCGTTCCTGCTGGCCGGCTCGTTCGCGTCGGTCTTCATCTGCGCCTCGGTCGTCGCGAGCGCCGCTCTGGTCGCCGGATACTCATTCATCGGCTGGCGAGAGGCCGCTGGCGTAGCGGCGAGTTAGCGGATCCCAGCGCCAGCGCCTCGCGACCTTTAGTCGGGGGAGCGCAGCACGCTGTAGATCTGACGTGGCTCCGCTACGCCCTTCAGCGACCGCACCCCGCGATCCTCGAACCCGAGGCCGGAGCCGGTGACGAGATCGCGCACGGTGTTCGAGACGAAGATCTGGCCCGCGTCGGCGAGTGCACCGATCCGAGCCGCGATGACGACCGCGATGCCTCGGATCGCACCCTGATCACCTTCCACCTCGCCGGTGTGCACGCCCACGCGCGTACGAAGTCCAAGCGCGGCGTCCGCGTCGATCGCAGCCTCGCCGAATCGCACGGCGTGCACGGGTGCCTGGAACGTCGCGAGCAACCCGTCACCGGCCGTATCGATCTCGGTGCCCTCATGGACAGCGAGCAGTTCTCGCATGCGCCCGTAATGACGCGCGAGAAGCTCGCGCCATGCGGCGTCTCCGAGCTCGGACGCGATCACGGTCGAATTGACAAGATCAAGGACCATGATCGTCGCGAGCGCCCTCCGGCCGGCCCGAGCAGCTGCGGGCGCGCGGACGCTGACCGCACGCGCCGCGACCGGCTCGTCCCGATCCGCGATGGTGATCGTTCGGATCGGAGCATCGGGATAGTGAGAGGAGACGGCGGTGTACGTCGCCGGCAGAAGGAGTGCCTCGCCGGGCCGTGCATGTCCGAGCAGCTCGTGCGTCGAGTTGACCATTTGACCGATCGCTGTGTAATCGCGGGTCCCACCCTCTCCGACGTTCCCGACGAAGGCCTCACCCGTTCCGACCGCGGCGGCGACCAGGGACGTCCCGCCCCACTGGTCCTCCATGGCCGCGATCACGTCCGCAGCCGCCTCGACGGCTCGCAGGGCATGCTCGCGGTCGTTGTAAGGGGTACCGAAGAAGGCGATGACCTGATCGGACATGAGCTTGTCGACGGTCCCGTCGCGCGCGACCACAGCGCGCGTCGCGATCTCGTAGAAGTGGTTCAGCCGCTCGACCATCTGCGTCGGAGAGAGTCGCTGCGCGGCCTCTCCGGCGCCCGGCAGCCC
Source organism: Chloroflexota bacterium (assembly GCA_005887995.1). Taxonomy (GTDB): domain Bacteria; phylum Chloroflexota; class Limnocylindria; order P2-11E; family P2-11E; genus CF-39. The sequence goes on along the minus strand of VBJD01000145.1, from coordinate 8,777 downwards.
CATGACGGCCATCGAGATCGTGACCTCCCCACCCGGAGGAGAGAATTCATATCAGGTCGTGCATAGCGAGGGATTCTTGCGTGAGGGCCGGATCATGAACAGCTCGTAGAAAAACGCGAATGGTCCGCCGAACGGCGCCCAACAGCGCTTGCAGCGATGTTTTGTAGGTAGCAGCCGGTTCCAACGCCGATACATCGGCAGCGCATCGTTGACCCAAGCCCACTCACGTGGGTGGCGGAGCGGCATCCGCTGAGTCTCCGCTCAGGCGGGAGTGGTGGCAACAGAGCGAACCTGACCGAGTGTGAGTCGGCGCGCAGGTCTACAGTGCTCCCGGCGTCAACTGACGCACCAAGGGAGGCCGCACATGGCTGGCAAATACACGGATTGCGCGCAGGGACACTCGAGCGTGCGTATCAGCGGCAAGGACGACAACGAGTTCGTCGCGAACGTTCTCGCGCACCTGAAGTCGATCCACTCGTCGATGCCGACGCCATCGCGCGAACAGATCCTCGCGATGGCCAAGACGGCCTAGAGACTCCAGCGGCGAGCGCTGGAGCGCTCGGCCTTACCGGGTCGTTGCCGCCTCGTGTGAAAGTCATCGATCTCGCGCCGGGTCTTTGGATCTGGAGGCTCGAGCATCCGTCATGGAGACCCGACGTGGACTGGCAGCAGGTGGTGACATGCGTTTGCGTCGACGCGGGCCGCGAGCGGTGGCTCCTCGATCCGCTTCTGCCGCCCGATGACGCGACGCAGGTCTGGGACCGCCTCGCGCAGCGTCCGCCGACGGCCGTGGCCGTGCTCATTCCCGATCACATGCGCCGGACCTGGAGCGATCCGAAGACAAAGAGTCTCGACGCCGCGGTCCGCCGTTACGGATGCCGCGCGTACGGTCCGTCCGTCTTCGATCCCGACGATGGCCCGCCCGAGACGAAGCTGGAAAAGATCGAGCCCGGCCACGAACTGCCCGGTGGACTGCTCCCGTTCAGGGATCCTCGTGGGTGGAACGAGACGCCGCTGTGGCTACCCGAACAGCGAACCCTCGTTTTCGGCGACACCCTAACCGAGCGTCGCGGCGTGTTGCGCGTCTGGATGTCCCCCACGCACACGGAGCGAGCCCTTCCTGACCTCCGCGCGATGCTCGAACTGCCGTTCGAGCGCGTGATCATCTCGCACGGGGAACCGGTGCACGACCGCGCCGCGTTCGAGCGCGCACTCGAGCTCCCGCAATGGCCGGCCGGTCCGCTGCATCAGTCCGCGTATCGCGGCAACCTCGAACGAGTCCGACGTCTCGTGGAGGCTGGCGCCGACACGACAGCGCGAGACGAGCAGACGAGACGGCGTTGGGCTGGGCGCGAATGGGCGGGCACAAGGACGTCATCGCATACCTGGACGATGTAACAGCGGCAGGCGTGCGGCCGGACGGCTGGTCCCGAAGAGCGCGATGGCACGTTGAGTGCGGCGCCCCGAGCCATGGAGGAAGCCGGATTCCGCCCATGCAGAGAGTGCGGCAAGCGCGCGCTCATCGAGCTTGCGGATGGCAATGGGCGGATCTGCGCGCGCTGCTACGTCCGTCGACACCGAAGCGATTCGCTCTCGCACCGCGTCGCGTCAGAGGCGTTGAGCACGCGCTCCGCTCCGGCGCGCGGAAACTCAGCGGCGCGCGAGGAGCATTTCCGGAAGCAGTAGTTACTTCTCGGGAAAGACGATGTGTCGCCCGAGGAACGGCGCGCGCTCACCGACCGCGAGGATGACCGGCGCGAGCGCACTGGAGATCAGCTGTGGCCGCACCGTCGTCTCGTAGTACCCGAGCGTCTGATCGAACTTCTGGATCTGATCCGCGGGGATCGCCGCTTTCGCAACTTGCGTCGCCATCGCGTCGACCATCCCAGGATCGATCATCACCGCGAACTGCGGATTCGCATCGAGTGCGACCTTGAGCGCAGCGACGGCGGCCTGATCGACCGTCAGCTTTCCGTGGAACGGCGCGAGCAGGTTGTCGAAGCTCACGACCGCGACGAGCGCGAGGTACACCGCGACGAGACCAGTGAGCGCGCCAAGGGGCAGGCCAAGCGTGTGATCTGCGGCGCGGAGCAGGCCGACGCGGTGCACGAGCGAGACGAGCATCCCGGCCACGCGGCCGACGACGCTCGCGACGAATCCCACGACGAGCACACCGAGTCCAAGGCCGATCGTGCCCGTTGGGACGAGACCCGCGCCCGGTCCGTTGTAGAGCGCGTACAGACCGAGGACCGAGAGTGCGACGGCGAAGAGCGGCGCGACGAAGCCCTTTCGCCAACCCGCGACCGCCGCGATGCCGACGATGGCGAGGATCGTGATGTCGAACATGAGGCGAGCATAGGCTCGCTCTGTCCGTTACTGGAGCGTCAGCGCCTCGCAGATCGGTATCTGACTCCCGCCGGGCGTGGGCCCGCCGCTCATCACGTAGACGACCGGTCCGCTTGCGACGACACCGAGACCGTGGCGCGGAGTCGGGAGATCAGGAAGCCGTGACCAGCGCGCGGTCGCTGCGTCGAACAGCTCGACCTCGCGATACGTGCCGTTCGGTTGTTCGCCGCCAACGAAGACGAGCTTGTCGCCATACGTGGCGGCGCCGACACCGCCGCGCGGCGTCGGGGCGTCCGGCATCCGCACCCACGCATCGCGTTGCGGGTCGTAGCACTCGAACGCCGCGAGGTTCGTCGTGAGCGAAAGCATGCGACCGCCGATCGCGCACGCCCGACCGCGCAGCGCCGCGCCGGCGAGATGATCGCGCGGCGTGAGTATTGCCGCGACTTCGCGCCAGCGATCGGTCGTCACGTCGTATGCGTACGTTGGCGCGACGAGCCGCGCGCCATCGAATCCACCGACGACGTACACCACACTCCCCAGCACTGCGGCAGCAGCTTGCGAACGCGGGTTCGGCATCCGCGCGATCTCGCGCCACGAGCTCGCTCCCGGCGCCAGAACGAAGGCACGAGCGATCGGCGCACCGGCGTTGCCGCCCATCAGGTAGATGCCCGCGCCGTCGCCGGCGTCGATCGCCGCGGCCATCGCATGATCGACGCTCACGGGAAGATCAGGTGCGCGCGACCAGCGATCCAGACCGATGTCGTAGCGCTCGACGACGCTGCCACCGCCAAATCCACCGATGACGTAGATGCCTCCGCGGAAGAGCACCGCCGCGACCTCGCTGCGCGCGGTCGGGATATCGGCAATCTGTCGCCATGACGCGGCGATCGATGTCGCCCGCGCCGAGGCCGTCACCGTTGCGGCGTCGGGCAAGCCCGGGCTCGTCGCAACCGGTGCGGTCGCGGCACGGGTGGGGCTCAGACCACCGGCAGGCGTGCATGCGGCCATCGCCAGTGCGGCAGCGAACAGGGGACCCGCGGGACGCGCGCCCATACGCTTCAGGGTATGCGCGAGGTCCGGGAGGACAGCGGCCACGTCCGACGCGTCGCGTTCCTGCTCTGGCTCTTCGCGTTCCTGGTATGCCTCGCGTTCCTCGGCTTCATCGCCTACGGCTACCTCGGCGACGCGCTCGATCGCCTGCCGAAGTTCGGCTGAGCGCCGACGTTCTCGAGCCGACGCTGGCGCGAGTGGCGGACGCTGGCGCGAGTGGGCGACGCTGGATTCGAACCAGCGACCCTCTCCGTGTAAAGGAGACGCTCTGACCGCTGAGCTAGTCGCCCACTTCAAGTATGAAGGCGCGAACTCTCAGGCGGCGACCCACGGAAGGCGAGGGAGCGGGAAGAGTCGCACGTTGCGTCCCGCGAGGATGAGCGCGTCGGCCAACCCCTCGAGCCGCCCGAGCTGCGTCGCGAAGAAATCGAACCGCTCGGCGCCGCGCTCGTCGAGCGGCCACTCGTCACCGCTGTGGCGCGCGATGAGCTGCCACAGCTGGAAGTAGTCGCGCGTGAGATCGTCCGCGCGTTCGTCGAGCTGCACCTTGTACCGGCAACGCATGAGCCGCAGCGTCGCCGACTCGAACGATGAGAGGCGGCCGAGAGCCGCGAGGAACTCACCGCGCAGACGCCGGCTCTCCTCGCTCGCCGCGTCAGCGCGCGACCGTCGGTAGCTGCGACTCCGGAGCTTGGCTTGCACGGAGAGCTCGCGATGACGCTCGTCGATCCTCTTGCGAAAACGCTCGGCGCCGACTCCGGTGGTCGCCCAGATGACCGGCGCACGAGGTGGCATGTCGCTCGCGATTATCCTGCCGTGCAGATGCATCTCAAGACTTTTCAGCGCGATGAGAGCGTCGTAAAATGAATGACCGCGGTCTCGTCGACGACCTCCTCACCCACTCCCACGTCATCGCGCTCGTCGGCTACTCCATTGATCCCTCACGACCGAGTAATTCGGTCGCGCGCTACCTGCGCAACCAGGGCTTTCGCGTCATCCCGGTGAACCCGTTGCTGCGCGGTGCGGTCATCAACGGAGAGCGCGCCTACGACCGCCTCGCAGACATCCCAAAGTCCGAGCATGTGGACTTCGTCGACGTGTTCCGCCGCGGTGAGTTCCTCGATGCCGTCGTGGACGACGCACGGGAGGCCGGAGTGAAGGTGCTCTGGTTCCAGCTTGACCTCGGCAACGTCGCCGCGGCGGAGCGCGCCGAGGCTGCCGGCATGCGCGTCGTGTGGGACCGCTGCACCGCGATCGAGCATCGTCGGATCAGAAGGAGCGCCGCTCCAAGAGCCCCGTAGCGGCGCGCCGGTCTACAGGCGGCTTCGCGGAGTGAGCGCGATCTCCTTCGAGACGTCCTCGCCTGCCGCCACGCGGCTCCAGAACGGATCGAGCTCGACGCGGGCGTTCGCTTGCCGCAACAGCGCGATGAGCGGCGTGAACGCGGGGAGTCGGTACGGCTTCGTGTTGACCTTCACCGTGGACGCGCGGCCTCGTGCGACGAAATACGGTGCCGATGCGCCCGAATGCGCGCCCGGATACCGCTTCGCGTCGATCCGCTGGAGCGCACCGATCGGAACCCGCTCCTCCTTCAAACCGAAGTTCGTGCGGAACACGAGCTCATCGCCTTCGATCGCGAGCGTCGTGAAGTACGCCTGATTGACGACGATGAGCGCGTTCAGCGCGAGCAGACCCAGCCCGATCGTGACCATGACGGCATCTCCGCCGGCGGCACCGAAGATCAGCACGCCGAGTGCGGCGAGCGGGAAGAACGTGTACGACGGCCAGAGCAGCGCGAGATCGGGACGGATCGGCGTCATGCGCCGAGTCTAGGCGGGTGCGATGGAAAGACGGCGCTCGACGCCATCGAGCGCGTCGCGGATGCGGCGCGTCGCGGCGACGCGCTCGACGTCGTCCATGAGCATCTTCGGGTCGTCGTACTCGGCGATGCGCTCGCGATAGAAGTCGCGCAGCAGGGCGAGCCCGTCGCGGATCGCAAGCGGCACGTAGCCGACGTCCGCGGTCTGGCACGCGATGCGGAACTCGAGCTCAGCCGCGCGATAGCAATTGCGGCAGACGAAGAATGGGCGCTCGACGCCGTTATCGAGGACGCGCGCGGGATGCGCGTCCGCGCTGATGTCCTCCGCACGGCAGCGTGGACAACGGAAGATGCGCATCCGCAGAATTGTCGCGCGCTACAATGAGTGCTCCGGCCCAGGTGGTGTAATGGTAGCCACGCGAGTTCGAGGGGCTCGTGTCCGAAAGGACGTGAGGGTTCAAATCCCTCCCTGGGCACAGTCGCGACGGTCGCTCACACCCTTACCCGCGCCCACGCCCCACTCTTGAATCGCCAAGCGAGCAGTAGCGCACGCACGAAGTAATCCACCGTCACGCCGAGCCAGATCCCGGTGAGTCCCATGCCAAGCGGGAACGCGAGCGTGTACGCGAGCGGCAGTCGCACGACGAACCAGTTCACGAACGACACGAGCAACGGATAGCGCGTGTCCCCCGCCCCACGAAGCGCACCGCCGAGCGCGAAGATCACGCCTTGCGCGGGCTGCCCGAGGCCAACGACCGCGAGTGCGCCGACTCCGGCAAGCACGACCGCGTCGGAGTTCGTGAAGAAGCCGAGCAGCACTCCGGGAAACAGCACGAACGCGGCGCCAGCGGCGACGGACCAGGTCAACGCCATCGCCGCCGCAGCCCATCCAGACCGCCGGGCGCGATCGCGCTCGTGCATGCCCAGCGCCTGTCCCACGAGCGAGCTCGCGGCGACCGAGAAGCCGATGCACGGGAAGAACGAGAACGTCTCGATCTGTCCGACGATCTGATGCGCTGCGACTTCGTTGGTCCCGAGCCGGAAAACGAGCCCGGACAGCGCGAGGATGCCGAAGCTGAACGTCGCACTCTCGCCGGCGGAGGGAAGGCTGATCTCGAAGATGCGCCGGATGGTGGTCATCGTGAGATGCCACGGACCGCCGGCGATCGACAGCCCCGCGACGCCACGCCACAGCACCACCAGCGACGCGATCATGCCGAGCACCCAGGTCGTGGTCTGCGCATATGCAGAGCCCATCGGTCCGAGCTTGAACACGTCGATAAGCAGGTACGCGAGGACGACGCTCAGCACGATGCTCGCGATCGAGAGGAACATCGGGGTCCGCGTGTCACCGGCGGCGCGCATCGCCGACGTCCCGATCAGCCACACCGTCGCCGCGGCGTTCGCGATGCCGAGCACAGTCAGGAACGGCGTGCCGACAGCGAGCACCTCACCCTCCGCACCGAGCAGTCGCAGCAGCGACTCCGAGAAGAAGAGGAAGAACACGCCGAACGCCAGCCCCGCGATCGCCCCGAGCAGAAGCGATTGTCGCGTCGCGTCGGCTGCTTCGGCCGGTCGACCCTGGCCCATCCGCCGACTGACGATCGCGATCGTGCCGATCGCGAGTGAGCGCCACACCGGGAACATCAGAAAGAGGAAGTTGCCGGCAGCGCCAACACCCGCGGTCGCCGTCGCGCCGAGATGTCCGACGAAGGCGAAGATGATCGCCGTCCCTGCGGCCGTGAGCGACTGCTCGACGATGCTCGGCCACGCCAGATCGATCGCCGCGCGCGCCGGCGACATGCTCGCGAGCTGCGCGGCGCGTGCGCTCGGTGCGGGGGCTGCTTCGAGCTCGACCTCGTCGGCGGTCTGGATCGTCACGCGGTCACGGTGACTCCGGAGCCTCCGACGACCTCGCCGATGCGCGCCGCGGTCACGCTGTGGGCGCGTCTCGCCCGCTCCCAGTCGTTCGCGTGCGCGGACGGGACGCCGACCACGAGCCCTCCAGATGTCTGCGGATCGAGCGCGAGGACGCGCAGCACCTCGTCGCTCACGTCGAGACGCACTCGACCCTCACTCAGGAAATGCGCTTGATTGCGCTCGAGGCCGCCGAAGCTTCCACCGAGGGCATGCGCCCGCGCGCCAGGCAGAAGCGGCACAGCGGACATCGCGACGCGGACCTCGACGCCGGCCGCGCTCGCCATCTCATGCAGGTGTCCGGCGAGCCCGAAGCCGGTGATATCCGTCGCGGCGTGCACGCCGGCCTCGACGGCCGCGCGCGCGGCACCGCGGTTGAGCGTCACCATCGACGCGATCGTCGACGCGAGGTCCTCGGGCGAGAGATCACCGCGCTTGTGTGCGGTCGTGAGCACGCCGGTCCCGATCGGCTTCGTGAGCCACAGCGCGTCCCCGACGCGTAACGCGTCCTTGCGCAGGATCCGCTGCGGATCGACGCGCCCGGTCACCGCGAGACCGAACTTCGGCTCTCGATCGATGACCGTGTGACCACCGGCCACGACACCACCGGCCTCGCGCACCGTGTCGACGGCGCCGGCGAAGACGCGCTCGAGCTGCGCGATCGGCGCATCCTCTGGCCACGCGGCGATCTGCAGCGCGAAGAGGACCTCGCCGCCCATCGCGTACACGTCGGACATCGCGTTCGCGGCCGCGATCGCGCCTGACGCGTACGCGTCGTCGACGATGGGCGGGAAGAAGTCGAGCGTCTCGACGATGGCGGCATCGGGCGCGACGAGGTACACGGCGGCGTCATCGGCCCGCTCGAGTCCGACGAGCAGCTCCTTCGGCGCGCGTTGCTGGCTGAGAGGACGCAGGACCTGCGTCAGTGGGCCCGGGCCCAGCTTCGCGCCTCAGCCAGCGCAGGTCGAGAGCGTCGTGAGACGCACCTCGTCACGAGTGAACACCGAGCAAGTATCGCCGCGCGCGCGTCAGGGGAGCGCGGGCGGTGTGCGGATCGCGGTGTACCAGACGCCGAGCGCGAGCGCGATGAGCAATGCCGCGAGCAGGAGGTATTGCGGCGAACGTCCCCTGCGAATGATCACGACGAGCAACAGCACCGCCGCCGCGGCGACGAGCGCGAAGTCCAAGAGGAGCAGGAGGAGAAGGGCGCTCATATGACGTTGTACTCACGGATGAGATCGCCGCGCGCGAAGCGCGAGTGCGACAGTGCGGAGATATCGAGCGTCGTCTTGCCGCTCGTGATGAGCTCGGCGATCGCCTCGCCCGCGGCCGGCGCGTGCATGAGCCCATGACCGCTGAACCCGGCGGCGCAAACGAAGCCCGTGACGCCATCGATGTGACCGAGGATCGGATGTTTGTCGGGCGTGTCTTCGTAGAAGCCCGCCCATCCGGTCTTCACGTTCGCCTTCTCGAGCAGGGGCATCCGGTCGAGCGCGCGCTCGACGATCGACGGGATGAAGTCCCAGTTGACGGAATCGTCGAAGCCGGGCTTGTCGGCGGGGTCGGCCATGCCCATGAGGACGCCGCCGGACTCACGGTGGAAATAGAAGGACGTCGCCATCTCGACGGTGAGCGGGAAGTC
>VBJD01000144.1 GCA_005887995.1 Chloroflexota bacterium | reverse complement strand
GCCGGGACCGGCGCCGCGCGATACACGTCTTCCGGCTTCACGTTCTGGCACTGCGGGCAGTACCACGACTTGCGCACGTCCTCGCCGGGATGCCAGCCGTGTTCGACGCGCGTGCCGCAGACGTGGCATGGCAGTCCCGCGCGCTCGTCGACCCACATGCGATCGGACGGATCGAGGCTGAAGCGCGTGCGCCGCTCGCCGCCGCTGCGGTTCAGGCGGATGAGCTTTCGCGCCTGTGCGACCACCGCGCGCAGCTGGTCATCGTTGAGATCGCGGACGGGCGCCCAGGGCGAGAGCTTCGCGAGGAACAGCGCCTCGACCTTGAACACGTTGCCGATACCAGAGATGACGCTCTGATCGAGGAGCGCGGTCGCGATGTCGCGGTCCTGCTTCTCGCGGAGTCGGCGCAGCGCCTC
>VBJD01000143.1 GCA_005887995.1 Chloroflexota bacterium | reverse complement strand
GATCGGCGGATGGAAACACGGCGCGACGACGTTCGCGGTGCGGATGACGACGCGCGCCTCCTTCTCCGGCTGCCACCACCGTTCGCCTGGGCGATAGACGTGCCACGAGCCGCTCATCTTCATGTGCGTGTGCAGCACGACCTCATGCGGCGTGTCGAAGTGGATGAAGAGATGCTTGCCGTTCGATTCGATCGCCTTCACGGTGCTACCCACGATCTCATCGTCGCGGACCGCTGCGCTCACCTTCGGCGCCGTGATCTCGAAGCCGGTGACGACCTGACCAGCGAGTACGCGCCGCAATACCGTCGCGGCGCGGAAGATCGTGTCGCCTTCAGGCATGGGTCACGGATCGATCAGGCGCTGCGCTTGAGATAGCCCCGCGGCGTGCGCGCGAAGCCCGCGTCGCGCAGCGGCTCTGCCATGGGCGACTCGTCGATGGGCCGGCCGTCGACCTCGTCGATGAAGAACGGCGCCCCGTGCGCTCGTGCCGCCTCGCCCGCGAGCGCCCGCGCGATGAGCGTGCGCGTGCGCCCGGCGTCGACGGGCTCCTCTTCGACGAAGGTCAGCAGCGCGCGCTCGCCCCACGGGACCGAGCGCGTACCCGACGATGATGGGCGATCCTTCGCGAGCCACGCGACGAGCCGCCCATCGGCAAGCACGACGAGCGCACCGGCGGTGCGCATCGGCTTTCGCCCCTCGTCGCGCTCTGGCCAATTCAGCGCCGCACCGTACGGGTTCGCGGGATCCGTCGCCGCGATCGTGAACACCGCCGGGTCCTCTCCTGGCTCGCGCATCGCGCGCAGGCGGTCGACGGCACCGGGCAGAGCGAACTGCGCTGCGCCGCGGCCGGCGACGAAGTACCCGCGCCGCACACGGCCGGCCTCCTCCATCGCCCGCAACACGCCATAGACCGCGGCGAAGCCCCCGTCGATCTCCTCCGCCTGGACGATCTCCCGCGTGATGACGCCGTGCCGATCGAGCAGCTGGCGGACGCGGGCGGTGAGCCGCTCCGTCGGCGTAAGCGATGCGTCTCCATAGGTGGATACCGATGACCAGCGTCCGGCGAGCTCCGGGTCGATGCCGGTGTGCGACCCGCGGCGTCGCACGTTGCGTGAGGGCGTCGGGCGCAGCAGCGCGCGCACCGCGCCGAACGTGTCGTTCGTCACCTCGCCAGACCACACGAGATCCCACAGCGCGTCCTTGATCTCCGGCGCGAAGCCGCCCCCGAGCGCGGCTCGAAGCTGGGGGAAGAAGATCGCGCCGCGTTGGCGCAGCACTTCGCGGATGCGCTCGTGGGTCGTGCCCTCACGCGGTGTCGGTATGGGGATGAGGGACGCGTGCTCGGCGAGGTAGAGCGCGACGCGCCCGTCGCGCGTACCGAGCGCACCGGCGCCGACCCAGACGACCGCGCCGGACGCGAGAAGCGCGTCGAGCTGGCCATCCTCATAACCCAGTAACCGCGAGGGCAGCACGCGCGACTCGAGATCGGACGCCGGGATGAGCGCGCCCTCGAGCTGCGCGATCGCATCGAGGAGCGCGGCCTCGCCGCTGCGCGGCGCATCGATGCCGTGCCACGCCACGGCAAAACGCGCCAGCGCACCCTGCTCAACCGGGTCGACCTCCTTGCGCAGCCGCGCGAGCGAGCGCTGCCGCAGCGTGCGCAGTACGCCGGCGTCGATCCACTCGCGGCCATGTCCGCCGGGACGGAACTCGCCCTCGACGACGGTGCCGACCACAGAGAGCTCGCCGAGCGCGCCCTGCACGAGCGCTGGGCCGACGCCGAGGCGACGCGCGAGGTCGCTGACCGTGAACGGACCGTGGGTGCGCGCGTAGCGGCGAGCGAGCGCGGCAAGTGGCCGCGCCTCGCCGATGAGGAACGCATCCGGAAGGCCTTGCGGCATCACGGAGCCGAGCGCGTCCCGGTATTTCGCGGCGTCCTCGGCGGCGATGAGGCGCGTTTCGTTCGCGACGTTCACGTTCACGACGCGGCGCTCCCGCGTCAGATCCTCGAGCCATTCGTCAACGTGCGCGCCCACGATCGTGCGCGCGGCGATCTCGTCGCGCGTGAGGTCGCCGAGGCGAAGCAGGAGCTCGTGCACGCCATCAGGGTGCTTCGCGTGACGCTCGGGATCGAGGTGTTGCAGCTGCAGCTCGAGCTCGGCGAGCACGTCGGCGTCGAGGAGCTCGCGCAGCTCCGCCTCGCCGAGCAGTTGTCGCAGCTGCAGCGGATCGACGGTGAGCGCCTGCGCGCGGCGCTCGGCGAGTGGCGCGTCGCCCTCATAGATGAAGTTGCCGACGTACTCGAAGAGCAGCGCCGAGGCGAACGGCGACGGCGTGCGCGAGTCGACGGTCACGACGCGGATGTCGCGGCTGCGGATCTCGCGTAGCACTTCCAGGAGCGCGGGCATGTCGAAGACGTCCTGCAGACATTCGCGGTACGCCTCGAGGATCATCGGGAACGACGAGAAGCGCGCCGCGACCTGCAGCAGCTCGCCGGCGCGACGGCGCTGGTGCCAGAGCGGGGAGCGCTGGCCGGGATAGCGGCGTGGAAGCAGCAGCGCGCGGGCCGCGGCCTCGCGGAAGCGCGCGGCGAAGAGCGGCGTCTGGCTCAGGCGATCGATCACGAGCGCTTCGACGCGCTCGGGGTCGGGCAGCACGAGCTCAGCGTCCGGCGGGCGATCCGCCTCGGGGAAGCGCGCGACGATGCCGTCGTCGGTCCAGAGCACATCGATCTCGAGGTCCGATCGCTCCCGCACCATCGCGCCGATGGCCATCGCCCACGGCGCGTGCACCTTCCCGCCGAACGGCGTGAGCACGCAGACGCGCCAGTCCCCCACCTCATCGAGGTAGCGCTCGACGACGATCGTCTTGTCGTCGGGTGCCGCGCCCGCGGCGGCGATCTGATCGCGGAGGTACTCGAGCAGGTTCTTCGCCGCGAGCTCGTCAAGGTCGTGCCGTTCTTTGAGGAGGGCCGTCGCTTTCTCCGGCTCGGTTTCGCGCAGCGTGCGCGTGAGCGCGCCGATGGCGCGGCCGAACTCGAGCGGACGATTCGCCGTCTCGCCTTTCCAGAACGGCATCTTGCCGGGGACGCCGGGTGCCGGTGACACAAGGACGCGGTCATGCGTGATCTCCTCGACGCGCCACGTCGACGCGCCGAGGAGGAACGTCTCGCCCACGCGGGTCTCGAACACCATCTCCTCGTCGAGCTCGCCGACGCGTCCCTTCCCCGGCTCCGCGCCGACGAGGAACACGCCGTAGAGACCGCGGTCGGGGATCGTGCCTCCGGAGGTGAGCGCGACGCGCGCCGCGCCCTCGCGAGCGCGGATCGTGCCGGCGATGCGATCCCAGACGATGCGTGGTCGCAGCTCGACGAACTCGTCCGAGGGATAGCGGCCCGAGAGCATGTCGAGCACGTTCTCGAGCTGCGCGCGCGGGAGCTCCGCATAGGGCGCCGCGCCGTGGACGATCGACTCGAGCTCTTCGACGGTGATCGGGTCGCGTCCGACGATCGCGACGATCTGCTGCGCGAGCACATCGAGCGCGTTGCGGATGTAGCGCGATTCCTCGACCGCGCCCGCGTGCATCCGTTCGGTGAGCGCGGCCGAGGCGAGGAGGTCGCCGCGGTACTTCGGCAGGATGATGCCGGTCGACGGCGCGTCGACCTGATGTCCGGCGCGACCGATCCGCTGCATCGCGCTCGCGACCGACGGCGGCGTCTCGATCTGCACGACGAGATCGATCGCGCCCATGTCGATCCCGAGCTCGAGCGTGCTCGTGGCGACGAGGGCTCGGACGCGACCCGCCTTGAGGTCGTCCTCGATGCGCAGCCGCTGCTCGCGCGCGATGGAGCCGTGATGCGCGTGCGCGATCTCCTCCTCGGCGAGATCGTTCAGCGCCGCGGCGATGCGCTCCGCGAGCCGGCGGCTGTTGACGAAGATGAGCGTGCTGCGGTGCTGACGGACGAGCTCGAGCAGGCGCGGGTGGATCGCCGGCCAGATCGAGACGCGGCCGTCGGTCCGGCTCACGGGGCCAGAGCGGAACTCAAGCGGATCGCCGAGGCGCGCCATGTCCTCGACCGGCACCTCGACGGTGAGCTCAAGTGCCTTCCGGCTGCCCGCGTCGACGATGCGCACCGCTCGTGCCCCGCTCTCGCCGAACCCTCCGAGGAAGCGCGCGATCTCATCGAGCGGGCGCTGCGTCGCGGAGAGACCGATGCGCTGGAGGCCGGCGAGACGTTTCTCTCTCAATGCGGGAGCGACGAGGCGCTCGAGCCGCTCCAGCGTGAGCGCGAGGTGGGCGCCGCGCTTGGTCGACACCAGCGCGTGGATCTCGTCGACGATGACCGTCTCGACGTCCTTCAGGGCCGCGCCGGCGGACGACGAGAGCACGAGGTAGAGCGATTCCGGCGTCGTGATGAAGATGTCGGTCGGCGTCTTGCTGAAGCGCACGCGCTCCTTCGCCGGTGTGTCACCGGTCCGGATCGCGACGCTCGGCTCGCGTACCGGATGGCCGAGGCGCTCGGCGGCGTGACGGATCCCGGCGATCGGCGCGCGCAGGTTCCGCTCGACATCTACCGCAAGCGCCTTCAGCGGTGAGACATAGACGACGCGGCAGCCGCGCTGCGGTGACTGGACGAGCATGTCGATACTCGAGAGGAAGGCGGCCAGCGTTTTACCCGATCCCGTCGGCGCCATGAGGAGCGTGTTCTCGCCGCTCTTGATGACCGGCCAGGCTTGTGACTGCGCGCGCGTCGGCGCCGCGAACGAGGTGCGGAACCACTCACTGACGGCGGGATGGAACCGATCGAGCGCATCGCTCCCCACGCGTTGACGATAATCCGCGGCCGGACCGCGGACCGCATCGCGCGCGACGCTAGCGGAGCTTGTTCGCGAGGTCGGCGAGGCTCCCGGCGTCAAGGGTGCGCGACGAGATCTCGTACGTGACCCCGCGCTCGGTCCAGCGGATGACCGTGCTCCCGTGATCCGTCGACGCCATGGCGTAATAGCCGCGCACGCGGAACGCGGGATCGGGATCACCGCGGAGCGGCTGGACCGGATCGACGCCGGTCGGCGCCGCCACGCCGACGAGGTCACCGGTCGCGCGCAGACGGAATGTCGTGATCGACGCCGCGGTCGGGATGAGCCCGGTCTCTCCGTTGATGCCGGTGCGACGCACGATCGTCGCGATGTCGTCGGGCAGCGAGAGGTTGAGGTCTGGCGCGGGGCGCGCGCTCGCGAGGATCGACGGACCGCGCAGCGCCACCTTCTCGGCCGGCGCCGACAGCGACTGCGACACGAACGCGGGGATCGGATTGTCGATGCGGTCCTTTGACCAGTACGGCACGCTCGCGACGAAGGCGACGCCGAGCGCGGTCGCCGCGAGCGTGAGGAGGACCTCGAGCGATCGTCGGGTCGCGCGGATCTCTTCGCTGCTCACCGCATGTCATCCGCGATCTTGATGAGCTCGTCCGTCGAGCGGGTCGGGGACGACAGCCAGTAGAGGATCCCTTTCTCGCTCCACGAGATGACCGCAGGCCCCTCGACGGACGCGACGCCGGCGTAGCCGCGCACGGTGATGACCCGGCGCCACTCGAACGGCGCGGCCTCGTTCGCGAGACGCTCAGGCAGCAGGCCGAGGTCGACGTTCTTGGCGTCGGGCGGCAGCGCGAGCGGATGCAGCACCGTGCCACGCTGCACGACCGCCGACGACACGTTCACATCGGGGAAGACCGCGATCGGTACGGGCACAGGTGGAGCGGCCGGGCGGGCGAGCCAGACCGCGGCGGCGAACAGGGCGCTGGCGACGGCGAGGGCCGCGATGATGCCTCGGTCGTGTGCGGACCGCGTCGGGCGCCCTGACGCTCTATCGAGGTCGACGATCGCCGTACGCATTGCCCCGTTCCGTGAACGAATGCTCGCTCGCGATGCTAGTGGAGAGCACAATGACGGCCGGGCCGGACGAGGGGTTGAGAGACCGGCCGGGGAGGACCTCTATGTCACGCGTCCTGACGCTGTTCTTTGCTGCGGTGTTCGTCGCGACCGCTTGCGGTCAAACGCCGACGACGCCGAGCGCGTCCGCATCGGGCGCCGCGTCCGCCACGGCAGCGGCGATCACGCGCGGAGGGACGGTGATCGTCGCGATCTGGCAAGAGCCGTCGACGCTCGCAGCGCACTACCAGAACCAGACCGTGTCGGGCGTCGTCACGGACGGCGTCATCGAAGGTCTCGCGAGCACGACCAACGACGGCAACTACGTGCCCGTCCTCGCGCAAACCGTTCCCGACGTCGCGAACGGTGGCGTCGTCGTCAAGGGCACGAAGATGGATGTCACCTGGAAGCTGAAGCTCGGGATCAAGTGGTCCGACGGCGAGCCGCTCGACAGCTCGGACATCAAGTACACCTGGGACATCTGGATGAAGGACCCCAAGACGAACAACCGCACGGGGTTCGACCAGATCGAGTCGATCGACACGCCGGACGCGACGACCGCGATCGTCCACTACAAGGCGATCTACGCTCCGTACCCACTGAACTTCGGGGCGCTGATGCCGCGACACCTCCTCGAGAAGGAAGCCGACATCAGCAAGACGGATTACAACCGCAAGCCGCTGGGCACCGGTCCGTTCAAGGTCACCGACTTCAAGGCCGGGGACTCGATCACGCTCGAGAAGAACACGAACTACCGCGAGCAGGGCAAACCCTATCTCGACAAGATCATCTTCAAGAGCGTCCCCTCGAGCCAGGTCGCGCTCGCGCAACTGCAGGCGGGCGAGGTCCAAGCGATGTGGAACCTCACCGAAGCTCAGACGCCCGACGTCGAGAAGACGCAGGGGCT
Source organism: Chloroflexota bacterium (assembly GCA_005887995.1). GTDB lineage: Bacteria > Chloroflexota > Limnocylindria > P2-11E > P2-11E > CF-39. The sequence goes on along the minus strand of VBJD01000143.1, from coordinate 213 downwards.
CGCGCTGCAGGTCACGCCCGCGCCAACCGTCGAACGAATCGAGATCAACACCGTGCAGAACAGGGAGTATCCGGACCCGAACGGCACGCACCCCGTCCTCGCTGACGTCGCGGTGCGCAAGGCTCGCCTGTACGCGACGCCGAAGCAGCAGATCATCGACAAGCTCCTGTTCGGCGAGGCCAAACCCGGATCCTCGCCGGTCTCGCAGGGCTG
>VBJD01000142.1 GCA_005887995.1 Chloroflexota bacterium | reverse complement strand
CCACCGGATCACCCTGTCCATCGTGAGCTCGAGCGCGTGTACGAGCGCGCGATCCTCGAGCTCGATTACGCGGCGCTCGCCGAACGGCAACGCCGTCTGGTCGACGCGATCCGCGGGCGCATCATCCGTGTGACGACTCCCGGCGGCACCGACGTGACGCTCGAGTGTCCGAAGGATGGCTGGTACTGCCGCAACGACGGCGACCAATCGCACGCGAAGGCAGCCACGGCGACGGCCGCGCGCGACCGCGAGGAGGAGCTGCCGTGCGGCGCGGTGCGGCTCATCCCAAGCGAAGACTCGGCGCGTGGCCTCGTCAAGCTGAAGGGCAGCATCTCCGGTCACACCTGGAATTGGAATGGCACCGGTCTTGAGAGACGCCGAGGGATGCGAAGATGCCCGCGTACTGGGCGTTCGGCGACGGCGGGTTTCGCGTCCACCTCGGACACAACTGGGAGTCGGGAGGCCACTACGACAGCGACCTGTACATCAATCTCTTCCTGATGACGACGACCATCACGGTGAAAGACGGGGAGGCCATCGTGCGCGACGGGCGCCTCCTGGTGCGGTCATGACGCGGACGGCCATCGTCGGTGGCACGCTCGTCGATGTGCGCACCGGAAAGACCACGGCAAACACCACCGTGCTCACCGACGGAGAGCGCATCGCCGAGGTCGGCCCGGCCGACCGCGTGCGCGCGCCGGCCGGTGCCAAAGAAGTGGACGCGCGCGGCGGCTGGCTCATCCCCGGCCTCACCGATATGCATGCCCACGTGCGCTCACCCGCATTGCTGCCGGTGTACCTCGCGTTCGGCGTCACGACGGTGCGCGACCCCGGCGGCAGCCTCACGCGCTCGGTGCTGCTGCGCCGCGACGTCGCCGAAGGTCGGCGCATCGGGCCACGCATGTTCATCGCCGGGCCGATCCTCGATGGGATCCCGCCGCTCTGGCCTGAGATGACGCTGCTCGTCGACACGGTCGAGCGCGCCGAGGCCGCGGTGCGCTTCCTCGCGGCACAGGAGGTCGACTTCATAAAGGTGTACAACTCCGTGCCCGAGCGTTCGCTCGAGGCGATCGTGCGCACAGCGCACAAGCTCAAGCTGCGCGTCACCGGTCACGTCCCGCGCTCGCTCACCATGACGCGCGCGATCGAGATCGGGATGGACGGGCTCGAGCACGTCCGCGTCACCGGTCGCGAGATGCTGTCGCCCGAAGAGGCCGCGAAGCTCGATTACCTGCCGGTGCGGCGCCGCGAGGCGATGCTCTGGGAGCGCTTCGATCTCTCGTCGCCGAAGTTCACGGCACTCATCAAGCGCGTCGCGAAGAAGAGCGTGTTCCTCGACCCGACCTTTGTCGTGGATGCCGCGCCGGTCCGGACCGACGAGGAGCGAGAGCGCGCGGAACGCATGGACGGGCTGCCGGACTGGATCGCGGAGACGATCCGTCCGGCGCGGGCGGCGCGCGATGCGGCCGATCCGAATCGCGTGATGGAGCAGCCGCAGGACGTCATGGAGCTCGGACGATCCGGGCTGCGCAAGCGCCAGCAGTTCATCCGCATGTGCGCCGAAGCTGGGGTGCGCCTCGTGACGGGGACGGACTTCACCGGCCTCGGCGAGGATCTGCCTGGCCGCGGCGTGCAGCAGGAGCTCGGGTACCTCGTGGCGTGCGGCCTCACTCCGCTCGCGGCGCTGCGGGCCTCGACGATCACCGCGGCAGCGGCGCTCGGCAAGGAGCGCGAGATGGGCGCGATCGAGCGCGGCAAGCTTGCCGACATTCTGGTCCTCGACAAGGATCCGCTCGCCGAGGTACGCAACATCGCGGCCATACGCGCGGTCGTGCACGGCGGCCGCGCGACGACGCCGGCGGAACTGCTCGCGGCGCCGCCTCCTGAACCCGAGACGCCGTACGCGCGCTGACGGGTCGTGAAGACCGCGCCTTAGTTCAGGAGCGGAAGCACTTCCTCGACGAGCCGGCGGAACTGGCCGTGCTGGTCCCACGCGGCCGGCCGGAGGGTGACCTCGGTAAAGCCCATGTCGCGCAGCTGCCGCAGCCGATCGGCACACTGGCGCGGCGTGCCCGTCGCGACCCATTCGTCGACGAACGAGCGGGTGAACTTCGTCGGCACGTAGTACGCGTCGAGGAAGCGCTGCGACTCGAGGATCGCGGCCTCGCGGTCCTCGTTCACGTTGATGTTGTGGTAGAGGTGCGTCTCGAACTTGTCGGGATCGCGACCCTCCTCGGCGACCTTCTTGCGCGTGTCGTTGATGCGCCACTCGAGGTCCTTCGGATCCCACGCTGACGTCTGCCATCCGTCGGCATGCCGCGCGCACCGCCGGTGCGTGCGCTCCACCAGCGCGAAGTCCTCGGGCGTCCACTCCTTGAACGGCTTGTCCTCCCGCGCGTTGTTCGCGATCCAGATCGGCGGGCGCGGCTTCGCCGCGGGCTTCGGCTCGATGGTCACGCCGGAGCAGCGGTACTGCTTGCCCTCGAACGTCACGTTCTCCTCGGTCCAGAGCTTCTTGATGAGCGCGATCCATTCGATGAGCCGCGTGACACGGTCCTTGCCGGTCACTCCGTACAGCTCGCCCTCGACCTTCGCGCCGGGTTGCTCGACGATGCCGGTGCAGCCCACGAGCACGGTGCGCCCGCCGGAGAGGAGATCGAGGCTCGCCCACTGGTAGGCAAGGAGAACCGGGTCGCGGAGGACGAAGCTCGCCATGCACGCGACGCCGAGCCGGACCTTCTTCGTGCGCCCGGCGATACCGGCGAGCACCGAGATCGACTCCATGCGCGGCTTCCCGAGCAGGCTGTCCCCCACCCAGACGGAGCGGAACTTCCCCGACCGATCGGCGGCCTCCGCGAGGTCGAGCATCTCGTCCGGGGTCGTCACGCCGAGGAGCACGCCGCGGTTCGGCAGGGTCAGTCCGATGTCCATGTGTGTCCTTTCTTATGTGAGGTGCGCGCGGCGCGGGTCGAAGACGTCGCGCAGCCCGTCGCCGACAAGGTTCGTGGCGATGACGACGACGAGGAGCGCCAGCCCGGGGAACGTCGACACCCACCATGCCACATCGAGGAACGTGCGTCCGTCGGCCACCATCCCACCCCACGTCGGGGCGGGCGGCGGCACGCCGAGGCCGAAGTAGCTGAGCCCCGCCTCGGTGAGGATCGCCGCGCCGACGCGCAGCGTCGCCGAGACGATGATCACCGGCATGAGGTTCGGCACCAGATGCCGCGCCATGATGCGCAGCGGGCTCGCGCCGACCACGCGCGCGGCGAGGATGAAGTCGCGCGGCATGAGCGACAGCACCTCCGCACGGACGATCCGCGCCGCGCCGGGGAATGCCGAGATACCGATGAACGCGATGAGGAGCCCGACGTTCGATCCGTAGATCGCGACCACGGTGAGCAGGAGCATGAACACGGGGATCGAGATGAAGACGTCGACGAACCGCATGAGGACGCTGTCCGTCCATCGGCCGAAGTACCCCGCGGCCACGCCGATGATCGTGCCGATGACGATCGTGATGGCCACCGAGGAGAAGCCGACGCCGAGCGACACGCGCGCTCCGTAGATGGCGCGGCTCAGGACATCGCGCCCGAGGTGATCCTGGCCGAACGGATGCGCGAGGCTCGGTCCCGCCAGCCGCTCGGCGAGGATCTGCGCGTTCGGTTCGTACGGCGCGAGGACGTCAGCGAGGAGCGCCACCGCGAACGTGACGAGGAGGACCACCGATCCCACAACGACGCGCTGGTTCGAGAGCAGGCGCACGACGAGCGACCGACGCCGTTGTGCGACCGGCGACGCCGCGGCGCGCGGCAGCCTGCGGGCGACCTCAGCCATACCGGATCCGTGGGTCTGCGACGGCGTAGAGGATGTCGGAGATGAGATTGCCGATGATGACCGCGATCGCGCTGAAGATCGTCACCGTCAGGATCACCGGGTAGTCCCGCGCGAACACGGCATCGACCGCGAGGCGGCCCATGCCCGGCAGCGCGAACACGTTCTCGACGATCACCGCGCCGCCGATGAGCAGCGGCAGGATGAAGCCCACAATGGTGATGACCGGAAGCAGCGAGTTCCGGAGCGCGTGGCGGAGCACGACGATGCGCTCGCGGAGTCCCTTCGCGCGCGCGGTGCGGATGTAATCCTGACCGAGCGCCTCGAGCATCGACGAGCGCACGAAGCGGGCGACGTACGCGAGGAGACCGGTGCCCAGCACGATCGTGGGCATGACGAGGTACGGCGCCATCGCGATCGGGTTCCAGTCGGACGAGCCGATCGGTCGGATCCCGCTCGGTGGCAGCCAGTGCAATCGGACGCCGAACAGCATGATGAGCATCAGCGCGAACCAGAAGTGCGGGATCGAGAACCCGGTGAGCGAGAGGATCGTCCCGAGATCGTCCAGCCGGCTGTATGGGCGCGTCGCCTGTGCGACACCGATGAGCGTGCCAAAGACGAGGCCGAAGATGATGGCGAGCACGCCGAGAGTAAGGGTCGCGGGCGCGCGCTCGGCGATCGTGTCGACGACGCGCTGCTTCGTGCGGAACGAGCGGAGCTCGCCGGTGAAGAGGGACCGCATCGTCTTCACGTAACGGACCGGGGCCGGGTCATCCAGACCGAGCTCGATGCGCATCGCGGTGTAGGTCTCCGCGGTCATCTGCTCGCGGTCGACGAGCAGCGTCGCCGGGTCGCCCGGCGCGAAGATGATCACCGCGTACGACAGGGCCGACACGCCGATGACGAGCGGGATCATGAGCAGCAGCCGGCGCGCGATGTATCGGCCCAGGGCGTCCTCCCGCGTCGCCGGCTAGGCGATCAGCTCAGTCCCCACTGCGGCATGCCGTCGTAGATCTCCGCCTGGATCTTCGCCTGCGGCAGCGACAACGCCTTCACGTTCACCTCGAGCACCTTCGGTCGGATGAGGTACGCGTAGACGGCATCGCCTTCCGCGAGCATCTGGATCTGGTCGTAGATGCGCTTCTGTTCCTCTTGCGACACCGCGGTCGCCGCCTGTGCGAACAGCGCGTCGACCTGGTCGTTCTTGTAGCCGGTCGCGTCGCCGCTCGTCCGCGGCGAGCGGAAGTGGGCGGCGAGATCGCTTCGCGGATCGATCGCGAAGTTGCCCCAGCCGTTCACCGTCGACTCGTACTTGCCGACGTTGAGGCGACTGATCCACGTCGGGAAGTCGACGACGTCCACCTTCGTCGTGCCGATGCCGACGGCCTGGAGCATCGGTTGGATCGCGAGGAACCAGTCGCGCGTCGTGGTCGTCACCATCGTCGCGTACTCGAGCCGAACGCCGCCCTTCTCGCGGATGCCGCCACTGCCGACCTTCCAGCCCAGATCGTCGAGCAGCTGCTTCGCCTTCGCCTGATCGAAGGGGTTCTTCGGCGCGTTGGCGTTGTAGACCCATGAGAGCGGCGAGGCGAGGCTGTAGTTCTCGTCAGCCAGACCTTTGAAGACCGTGGCGACGAGCGTCTTGCGATCGATGGCCATGCTGACCGCCTGACGGAACGGCTTCTCTCCGAACGGGAACGTCTTGTTCGTCATGTCCCAGGAGAGGAACCACCCGGTGGTACCGGCGAGCTGCTGCGTCTGGTACTGCGGGTTGCTCTGGAAGTCGGCGAACTGATCCGCCGTCACGAACGCCTGCTGGATGCCGCCCGATCGCAGCTCGGCGAGCGCCGTGCTCGGGTCGGGGAAGATGCGCTGGACGATCTTGTCGAGGTTCGGCCGGCCGCGGAAGTGATCGGTGAACGCCGAGTACGTGACGGACTCGCCGCTCTTCCACTCGTCGACCTTGAACGGGCCGGTGTAGATCGGCTTTCGAGCGAAAGGATCCTTCGCGATGTCGGCCGGCGAGACGTTCGCGAGCACCGCCTTCGGCAGGATCTTCGTGACCGCGAGGCTCGTGAGGAAGTTCGGCGACGGTGCGATGAGGCTGATCTCGATCTTGTCCGCGCTCGCCTTGACGCCCGTGATCTCGGTCGCTTTCTTCTCCTTGAAGTCCTTGGCGCCGACGATGTTCGCGAGGTCGATCGAGAGCGGTGCCGGGTTGTTCGGATGGGCCATGAACTCGAACGTGAACTTCACGTCGTCGGCGCTGAATGCCTGGCCGTTGTGCCACTTCACGCCCTTGTGCAGGTTGAACGTGTACGTCTTCCCATCCGACGACGGGCTGAACGAGTCGGCCAGGTCCGGGACGACGGTCATGTCCGGGTACTTGAGGCGGACGAGCCCGTTCGCGATGAAGCTGAAGATGTAGGCGCCGACGAGCGCGCGCGAGGTCGGTCCGAGGGTGTCGGGCTCGCCGAGCGAGATGATCGCCTGTCCGCCGACCTTCGCCGTGGGCGCGCTCGTGGCGCCGCCCGGCGTGGGACTCCCGCTCACCGGCGACGAGGGCTGACACGCGAGGAGCGCCGCGTACGCTGCCGCGCCGCCCGAGAGCTGCATGAACTGGCGGCGGCTGAGCTTGCGGGTCGTACTCAGTTCGTCCTTGGCCATCGTCGTGATCCTCCCTCGCGCACATGCCGCGTGTGGCTGCGGGCGTACCGCTCGGCTCCGTCTTCGCAGGCTGCTTGGCGTGAGGCCACGGCCCGCGCCGAAGTAGGCTACACCTCGGTTCGTGAGGGTCACGCGTTCATTGGTCAACATGAACGTGCTGAACTGCACGTGATCGGGGAGAAGTGACGTGAGCGTGAAGGTCGATACCCGCGCGCCCGTGCTGAGCGCGACACCGCGCTCCGCGCTCGTCGATGAACCCTTCGCGATCGCGGTCGAGAACGTCGCGCCGGGTGCGCGCGTGTCGATCCGCTCGCGTCTCGTGGACGACACGGGCGTGACATGGTCGGCCGCGGCCGCGTTCCGCGCGGACGACCGCGGGCGCGTCGACCTGCGGCGCGATGCGCCGGAGCCGGGTGGCTCATACGAAGGCGTCGAGCCGATGGGCCTCATGTGGTCACTCCGCGCGGAGGGCGACGGTCCCGGGAACCCGCTGCATTTCCGGCGCAGCCTCGACCCGCTGCAGCTTCGGATCGAAGTCGCGGCAGGATCCGGCGCGACCGCCACCGCGACCCTCGAGCGCCTCTCGATCGCGCCCGGCGTGCGACGCACCGAGGTGCGCGACCGCGGTCTCGTCGGCACGTTCTTCGAGCGTGTTGCGGGACCGGCGCCCGCGCTGGTCGTCCTCGGTGGCTCGGGCGGTGGCCTTTCCGAACCGCTCGCTGCGCTCTTCGCCTCGCACGGGTTTGCGACGCTCGCGCTCGGGTATTTCGCCGCGCCCGGCCTGCCCGACGAGCTCAAGAACATCCCGCTCGAGTACTTCGAGACCGCGTTCGACTGGCTCAGCGAGCAGCGTTCCGTACGCGGCGAGCGCGTCGGTATCGTCGGCGCATCGCGCGGTGGCGAGCTCGCCCTGGTGCTCGGTGCGACCTTCCCGCGAGTCGGCGCTGTCGTGTCGTACGCGCCGAGCGCGCTCGTGTACGGCGGCCTCGGCCGGACCGCTGGAAACCCCGGACCGGCGTGGCTCTATCGCGGTGAGCCGGTGCCGTGGTTCCAACCGAAGACGCCGCCGGCGCCGCTTCCGGCCACCGCCCCGAAGGGCGGCATCCCGCTCACGCCCGGGTTCCTCAAGGGTCTCGAGGATCACGAGGCGGTGGAGCGCGCCCTCATCCCGGTCGAGCGCGTGAACGGACCGATCATGCTCGTGTCCGGCGACGACGATCAGATGTGGCCGTCTTCGCGTTACGCGTCGATGATCATGCGCCGTCTGCGCGAGCGCGGTCACGCGTTCGCGGATCAGCACCTGGCGTATCCGGGGTGCGGTCACCTCGTGAACTTCCCGTACGTCCCGACGACGGTCGACTCGTCGAAGCATCCGGTCACGGGGCATGTCTTCGCGTACGGCGGAACGCCGGAGGGACAGGCGCATGCACGCGAGGACTCGTGGCCGAAGGTGCTCGCGTTCCTGCGCGAGGCGCTCGGCTGAGCGCGGGACTCCTGCGCGACGTGCCGCGATGAGCGCCGAGTTCCGGGGACGCTTCGATCATGCGGTCATCCTCGTCGCGGATCTCGCGCGCGCGAGCGCGGCGTTCACGAAGCTCGGATTCAGCGTCTCGCCCGGCGGAGCGCACACCGGACTCGGGACGCACAACGCGCTCGTCCGCTTCGGCGTGGATTATCTCGAGCTGCTCGCCATCCGCGACGAGGAAGAAGCGCTGCGGGCACGTGGCTCGACCGCGCCGATCGTCGAGCGCCTTCGGAGCGGACGCGGAGGGCTCGCGAGCTTCGCGCTCGCGACGGCCGACAGGACGACGCGACGCGACTCTCCTGGGAGAGACCCGGCTCTCACGCGAACGGCGCGCGGCGCGTCCTGGCAGTGTCGGTCGCGGTCGCGGATCTCGACGCGGCCGCTGACCTGTACCAGCGAACACTCGGCCTTCGCGCCGGCGGCACGGATGCACTGGCGGCGCTCGGCGCTCGTCGCCGCACGTTCACGACCGACCGCTTCGCGGTGCGGCTCTTCGGCGCGGACGGTCCTGGCTGGATCGCCGAACGACTGCGGGCAGCGGGCGAAGGGATCTTCGAGGTCACATTGGCGACGACCGGTGACTCGCTCGTCATCCCGGCGGATGCCGCGGAGGGCGCGCGTATTGCGATCGTGAGCGACGACCAGCCGTGAGCGACGACTTCGTCTGGGGGAGTGGACATGGATAAGCTCGACTTCGGCCTCACGCTTCCGAACCGCGGGGTCCTGTTCGGCGTCGAGACGATGGAAGACCTCCTGCGCATGGGCGAGGAAGCCGACGCGAGCGGTGTCTTCAAGAGCGTCTGGGTCGGTGATTCGATCCTCGCGAAGCGGCGGCCCGAGTCGGTCGCGCTGCTGGCCGCACTCGCGGCGCGCACGAGGCACGTTCGTCTCGCGGTCGGCTGCATGGCGAGCTTCCCGGTCCGCCACCCCGTGCTGCTAGCCGCGCAATGGGCGACGGTCGATCAGATCGCCGGGCCCGACCGGCTCATCCTCGCGGCGTGCATCGGCGGCGAAGGCGGCGGCGGCGACTGGCAGATGGAGAACGACGCCTTCGGCGTCCCGCAGGGCGAACGCATCGGTCGCATGGTCGAGGGCATACAGGCGTTGAAGGCGCTGTGGACGAACGAGAAGGCGTCGTTCGACGGCAAGTACTACCGATTCAGTGGGGTCGTGTCCGAGCCGCGGCCCGTCACGAAACCGCACCCGTCGATCTGGATCGCCGCGAACCCGCGGCCCACCGCGCACACGGATCTGAAGACGAATGTCGAACGCGCGACGCGACGCATCACGCGGCACGCCGCCGGATGGATGACGACGCTTGTCACGCCCGCGGAGTTCGCCGATCGCCTCGGCGTGCTTCGCGCATCGCTGCGGGACGAGGGACGCGACGCGGACGCGTTCGACAACACGCTCTACTACAACGTGAACATCAACGAGGACCGCGAAGCCGCCGCGGCGGAGTCGAAGAAGTTCCTCGACCTCTACTACGGCTTCGACATCCCGCGGCCGCGGCTCGACGTGTGGGTGGCGTATG
>VBJD01000141.1 GCA_005887995.1 Chloroflexota bacterium | reverse complement strand
CCCGCGCCGGGCGCGGATGACAACGCCACAGGCACGGCCGGGCTCCTCGAGATCGCGCGCATCCTCGCGGCGGATCGCACGCGCATCCACTCGCGCATCGTGCTTGCGTTCTTCGACGGTGAGGAGCTGTTCTTCAAGGGCAGCGGCGCGTACATGAGCTCGCTGAACAGGCCGTATCCCTACAAGGCGGCGATCAACCTCGACATGGTCGGCTTCAACCCGATCACCGACCGGCTCGATCTCCTCTGGTACACGAACACGTCGGCCGGCCTGCGCGACCGCGTGCTCAAGGCGAACGACGCGTACAAGATCGGCGTGACGCCACTGAACGCGCAGTACGCGGCCGACGGCAACACGATCATGGACGCGGCGCCGTTCGGCATCGCGGGGATCCCGTCGATCGCGCTCTGCCAGCGCTACGGCGAGAACGATGCGACATTCCCGGGCAACTACACCTTCCACACGGTGAACGACACACCGGACAAGATCACGAACAAACGCCTCTGGCTCAAAGCCACGAAGCTGACGCTCGCGACCGCGCTCGAGCTCGCCGACGAACCGGCGCAGTAACGTGGCGCGCATCTCCCGGCGCGCGCAACTGGTCGCCTTCGGCGGCCTCGTCCTCGTCTTCGCCTCAGCGTTCGTGCTGTTGCGCCCGCAGGTCGGAACGCTCACTGACGATCAGTACGTCGCGATCGCAAAGAACACCGATAGTGGGCGGCTCTACTTCAAGACTCGCGACGTTCCATGCAGGGTCATCCGCGTCTGGAACATCCAGGTCAGCTGTGACTACACGTCCGCCTACGGTGTGCAGACGGACAAGTTCCGCATCTACATCGATCCGCGCACGAATCAGGTCGTCGGCTCGGACATGAGCTTCGACGACCAGATGATCCGCTAGCTCTCAGTAGCTCGGAGCTGCGCTGGCGTTCGGCTGATTTCCACCGCCAGAGCTGCAGGCCGCCGCGGGTACGAGCGCGACGATCAGGGCAAGCATCGCGACCGCGATCAAACGCATCTGGACACCTCAGCGCTCAGGGCCTTCACATCCCGTGCCAGCCCGCGCTACCACGTACTGTCCGCGTCGTCGCCACAATGGCCGCGTGTCAGGGGCGCGTGCGCTCATCGTCGGCACGGGCTACGCGGGACAACGCCACGCCGAGGCGCTCAGGGAACTCGCCGTCGATTTCGCCGGACCGATCTCCGCCCGTGAGCTCGCGCGCGACCCCGGGATACTGCGCGCGCATGCGGTCCAGGTGGTGCACGTGTGCGCGGCGAACGATCTCCACGTGCCGCTCGTCGCCGCGGCGCTCGACGCCGGCAAGGACGTCGTCTGCGAGAAGCCACTCGCGATCGACGCGGCTGGGGCGAAGGCGCTGGTAGAGGCGGCACGCACCGCCGGCCGCTTGGGCGTCGTCGCGTACACCTACCGCTTCTATCCACTCGTCGTCGATCTCGTCGGCCGCGCCCGCGACGGCGCGATCGGCGACGCGCACTTCGTCCGCGGCAGGTTCCTGCAGGACTGGCTACTCGATCCGAACGCGGCCGATTGGCGGCTCGACGCCGCGCGCGGCGGCGCATCACGCGTGATCGCGGATCTGGGCGTGCACTGGCTCGATCTGGCCGAGCGCGCCACCGGCCGGCACGCCTCTGCCGTCGTCGCGCAGGTCGGTCGTCTCCACGGCCGCGCGACCGAGGATCACGCCGCGCTGCTCGTTCGCTTTGACGGCGGCGTTCAGGGCGTATGCGTTCTCTCGCAAGCATCGGCCGGACATCGCAACAGCTTTGGCCTCGCGATAGATGGCGCGGACGGATCGCTCGAGTGGCGATGGGAGCGGCCGGACGAGATCGTCATCGGCAGTCTTGGATCGTCTCTGGTCGTGAGCCGAGAACGGGTGACGACGGCCGCGGCCCGCGCGCTCGCGACGCTGCCGGCGTCGGCGAACGAGGGACGCCGCAACCTGCTCGCGGCGGTGTATCGCGTGATGGCCGGCGGCATCGCTGGTGACGTCGAGCTGCCCACCTTCGAGGACGGTCTGCGCCATGCGCGCTTCGTCGAGGCAGCGCTTCGCAGCGCCTCCGAAGGTGGCTGGGTCGACCTCGCGTGAGCGCGCGCGTGCGCCTCGGGCTGCAAGATCGTTTCGCGCCTGGCGCCGATGTCAGCGAGAAGCTCGAGCACGCGAAGCGATACGGCTTCGACGCGCTCGAGCTCTCCGTCGACCCGATCGCGTCGGCGCAGGCCGCGATCCACGAGCGCATACCCATCTCCGCGATCTGCGGCGGCTACCGCGGGTGGCTGATCGATCCCGACGCCGAGATGCGACGATCGGCCTACGAGGACCTCACGCGGCTCCTCGAGCTCGCCGGGACGCTCGGCTGCGGCTGTGTCGTCGTGCCGATCTGGGGCCGGACCCGCAATCTGCCCGGCATCGCGACCGGACGGACCCGTGACGAGGACGAGGCGATCTTCGTCGACGCAGTGTCTCGTCTTGGTCGCACCGCTGAGCGTTTCGGCTCGCGCCTCTTCATCGAGCCGATCAACCGTTATCAGAACGACGTCTGCGTGACCGTTGCTGATGCGCTGCGACTGCGCCAGCGCATCGATAGCGCCGCAGTCTTCGTGATGGCCGACGTCTTTCACATGAATATCGAGGAAGCCGACCTCGGCGCGGCGATCGTCGCGGCCGGGAAGTGGCTTGGGCACGTGCATCTCGCGGATTCGAACCGCCTTGAGCCAGGCAAGGGACATCTCGATCTTCAGCCAGTGTTCGATGCGCTCGCGCGTATCGGATACGGCGGCTACGCGTCCTTCGAGCTCGCGGCGCTCTCCGGCGACCCTGACGCCGTCCTACCCGCGGTGATCAGCCCGGGCACCGAGATGACCTACGTCGGCCGCGGCGCGACGAACCCGTACCTGCGAAAGCGGTGGGATCCGCAGCTTCGACTCTTCCTGCCCGGCGAGCCGACGCAGGACTATCCCGTCGTCTTCGGCTACCGGACGGCAGGCGAGGTCGTCGAGAGCCGCGTCCCCGATATCACGCCCGGCACGCGGGTGTTCGGGCGCTGGCGGCACACGGAGTTCACGACACTCTCCGCGGACGATGCGCGGTCGCAGCTGCTGCCTGATGCGCTCACCTTCGACGACGGCGCCGACCTCGCGCAGATGCTCCCGATCTGTCTGAACGCGGTCGCCTTCGCGGAAGAGCGGCACCTCGCCGCGCCGGTCGTGCTCATCGGCTGCGGTCCCGTCGGCCTCATCCTCGGACAGGTCGCGCGGTTGACCGGAGCGGCTCGCGTGTACGCGGTCGACCGCCTCGCACCGCGCCTCGAGATCGCCGCGTCGCTCGGCTTCGTCCCGCTGAATTCGGCCGACGAGGACGTTGCGCTGAAGCTCAAGCACGAGCTCGGGTCCGAGGCGATCCCCGTTGCGTTCGAATGCTCGGGCAATCCGCGCGCGCTCCACGAGGCGATCCGGATCGTCCGGCGCCGCGGGACCGTCGTCGCCGTCGGCTTCTATCAGGGCGAGCCCGCGGGTCTCTTCCTCGGCGACGAATTCCACCACAACGGCGTCGAGATCCGGTCCGGCCAGATCGGCAACCTTCACCCGCGTTGGCAGACGCCAACACTGCGCAGTGCCGGCATCGATCTCGCGCTCGGCGGTCTCGTCCTCGGCGGACTGCCTCGCCTACGTCTCCCGATCGATGCCGCGTCGCACGCGTTCGCGGCGCTCGCGCGTCCCGCGGAGACGCTGCAAGTCGCATTTTCCTATCCGGACGCCTAGAGTCGTCGCGCTGAGGGGAGGCCAATCATGAGACGTTCCAGCATGCGTGCGCTCGCAGCCGCGACGTTCGCGATCTTCATCACCGCGTGCGCGACGACCGGGACCAGCGGCGGCGGCGCCGTCGCGAGCCCCACCGGGAACGACACGGGAAAGGATTTCGCGTTCCAGTCGACGCAGTTCTCGCCCGTCCCAGAGCAAGAGGCGATGCGTCAGCAGATCCTCAAGAACTGGAAGGGCGTCGGCGTCGAGTTCATCACCGATCAGGAGGCGGTGATCATCAACAACATCACCGCCGAGGCGAAGGCAGGCGGTACCGGTCGCATCGGCATCATCGGCCTGGAGAACGGGCAGTTCTCATCGATCGTCGCAGGTAACTACCTGCAAGACCTCTCCAAGGTCACCGATCGCAACAAGGACAAGAAGATCAACGCCGACATGCTGACGCTCGGCAAGTTCGGCGGCAGCCAGCAGCTGTACATCCCGTGGATGCAGCAGACGTACTTCCTCGTGGCGAACAAGCAGGCACTGCAATACCTGCCGAGCGGCGCGGACGTGAACGCGCTTACCTACGACCAGCTCATCGCATGGGCGAAGAACATCTTCGACAAGACCGGGCAGAAGCGGTTCGGATGGCCCGTCGGTACGAACGGCCTCATCCACCGACTGCTACAGGGCTACTGGTATCCGTCCTACACCGGCGGCCTCGTCACGACATTCAAGAGCCCCGAGGCCGTGACGATGTGGAACAAGATCAAGGAGCTTTGGCAGTACTCGAACCCGCAGTCCACCACCTACGCGTTCATGCAGGAGCCGCTGCAGTCGGGTGAGGTCTGGGTCGCGATGGACCATGGCGCGCGGCTCATCAACGTGCTCAAGGCGAAGCCCGACGACTTCATCGCGGTGCCCGCGCCAGCAGGCCCGAAGGGCCGCTACTACATGAGTGTCGTCATCGGCCTGGGCATCCCGAAGACGACGCCGAACCAGGGCGGCGCGGAGAAGCTCATCGACTACCTGCTCCAGCCGGACACGCAGATCACCACGTTCCGCACGAACAGCTTCTTCCCGGTCATCGACGCGCAGATGCCCGCTGACCTCGACAAGGGTCTCAAGCTCGAGGCGGACGCGGTCGCGAAGCAGTCGTCGGCAAAGGACGGCAAGGTCGTGCCGCTGCCCGTCGGCCTCGGGTCGCAGGGCGGCCCGTTCAACACGGCGATCCTCAACACGTTCCAGCGCATCGTCGTGAAGGGCGAGGACCCCAGCACGGTGCTGAACGAGCAGGCCAAGATCATCAACGACCTGCTCAACACGGCACAGGCCAAGTGCTGGGGGCCCGACGGCACGTCGACCAGCACCTGCCAGGTGAAATAACTACCCGAACGTGAAGCGGATGTGGGCGCGTACGGAAGAGATCCTTCCGTACGCGCTCCTCCTTCCGTCCCTGGTCTTCCTGGCCCTCCTGATCCTCATCCCGATGGTCCAGGCGTTACTCCTCGCCATCCAGGCGGACAGCGGCGAGTTCACGACCGCGTACCTGCAGCGCATGGCGGTCGACGTGAACTTCAACGACGCGTGGCGTAACACGCTGCTGCTCATCGTCCTCATCGTGCCGCTGCAGATCGTCCTCGCGCTCGCGATGGCGCTCCTCGTGAACTCGCGCTTCAAGGGCCATCAATGGTTCCTGTACGTCTACGCGATCCCGCTCGCGATCTCCGACCTCGCCGCGGGCATCCTCTGGCTCGCCGTCTTCACCGAGCGCGGGTACCTCAACACCGCGGCACAGGGCCTGGGCATCGTCGATCAAGCGAAGGTCTATCTCTCGTTCGAGAACTTCGGCGGTCTGGTCGCCGCGATCGTCATCGCCGAGTCATGGCGCGCGACGGCCATCGTCATGGTGATCCTCGTCGCCGGCCTGCAGCTCATCCCGCGCGACTTCTTCGAGGCCGCCGATCTGTTCGGCGCGAATCGCCTCCGCCGCACGCTCTACGTCGTCCTCCCGCTGCTTCGCCCGAGCCTGCAGTCGGCGCTCATCATCCGGACGATCTTCGCGTTCCAAACGTTCGCGGTCGTGCTCGCGCTCGCCGGCCGCAACATGCCGGTCATCGCGGCGGAGGCGTACTCCTGGTACGCGAACAACCGCGACGCGCATCTCGCGGCCTCGTACGCTCTCCTCCTTCTTGGACTCACGATCGTCTTCACCTTCGTCTACCTGCGCGTGCTCGGCCTGCGTGAGGCGGAGGTGAAGCGATGACCGCGGTCGCCGCTGCGCGCTCCCCACGCATGAACGCGCGCACCTGGGACCGCGTGCTGATCTACGGCAGCGCGATCCTCCTCGCGCTCTGGGTGCTCGTGCCCTTCTACCTCATCTTCCTCTCGGCGTTCAGTCGCCCGAATGACGTCTTCACCTACCCGAAGCCCCTCCTGCCGACGGATCTGTCGACCGAGACGATGCAGACGTTCCTCAACTCGACGGGCGTCTTCGCGTCGGTGATCAACAGCATCGCCGTCGCGGTGCTCACGATCGTCATCAGCCTCGCCTTCGGCGCGCCGGCCGGCTACGCGCTCGCGCGCTTCACGTTCCGCGGACGCCAAGCCGTCCAGCTGGTCATCCTCGCGTCGAAGATGTTCCCCGTCGCGATCCTCTCGATCCCGCTGGCCGTCGCGTTCCTGCGTCTCGGCCTCTACGACAACGTCCTCGGCATCGCGCTCGTCCACAGCGCGATGGCGCTTCCTTTCGTCGTCCTCGTCACAGCGGGCGTCTTCGCCGGCGTGTCGAACGAGCTCGAGGAGGCGGCCATGACGCTCGGCTGCTCTCGGCTGACCGCCTTCCTCCGTGTCGCGCTGCCGCTCGCGCTCCCCGGGCTCGCAGCGGCCGCGATCTTCACGTTCGTCATCTCGTGGAACGAAGTGTTCGCGTCGTCGATCCTCACGCTGCGACAGCGGACGCTGCCGGCGCTCGTGCTCTTCGCGCTCCAGCAGTCACCGCTCTACTTCAAGTTCGCCGGTGGCTTCTTCATGGTGATGCCCGCCATCGTCTTCATCTTCTTCATGCGTCGCTACCTCTTGAACCTGTGGGGAGGGCGCTAGTCATGACGATTCCCAGGAGGCGCCGCTAATGGCCGGCATCCGCATGCAAGGGATCGTCAAGACGTTCGGAAAGACGACGGCGATCAAGGAGATCAGCCTCGAGGTGAAGGACGGCGAGTTCCTCGTGCTCCTCGGCCCATCGGGGTGCGGGAAGACCACGCTCCTCCGCTGCATCGCCGGGCTCGAGACCGTCGACGCGGGACGCATCTTCATCGGTGACCGCGACGTCACCGATCTCCCGCCGCGTCATCGCAACATCGCGATGGTCTTCCAGAGCTACGCCGTCTTCCCGCACATGACGGTTCGCTCGAACATCGGGTTCGGCCTGCGCATGAAACGCGTGCCAAAGCCGCAGCTCGAGCGGCGCGTGCAGGAAGGCGCGGCGCTCCTCGCCCTCGAGCCGTTCCTCGATCGCTATCCCGCGCAGCTCTCCGGCGGCCAGCGTCAGCGCGTGGCCGTCGCGCGCGCGCTCGTCATGGACGCGCCGGTGCTGCTGATGGACGAGCCGCTCTCGAACCTCGACGCGCTGCTGCGCCTCCAGGCGCGTGCCGACCTCAAGCGCCTGCACCGCGAGGTAAAACGCACGACGGTCTACGTGACGCACGACCAGGTCGAGGCGATGAGCATGGGCGACCGCATCGCGGTCATGCGCGAGGGCGTCATCGAGCAATGCGAGCCGCCGATGCAGCTCTACACGAATCCCGCGTCGCAGTTCGTCGGTGGGTTCATCGGCTCGCCGCCGATGAACTTCCTGCGCGGCCGCACGAAGGCGGGCGCCTTCGAGGGCGAGGGCTTCAGCCTGCCGATGGACGGCTCGCGCGTCGAGGACGGCCGCGAGCTGCTGCTCGGCATTCGCGCCGAGCAGATCCGTTTCGGCGAGCGTGGCGTCCCGGCACGCGTGCAGGTCGTCGAGCCGCTCGGCGCCACCGCACTCGTGACCGTGCTCGTCGGCAAGGTGCCCGTGAAGGTGGATGCGCCGGTGAACACGACGGTCCGTCCCGATCAGAACGTGTCACTCGCGTTCGAACCGGCGGACATCCGTTGGATGGACGCGACCACCGGCGCCGCTCTCGCGCACTGAGCATCACCAGCGTCCGGCTCGATCCTCGGCGGCCGTACAAGCCGCTCGACATCGGCAACGGCATCGTCTCGGGCTATCTGACCGCGGGCGGACGATGGCTCGAGCTCGGCATCGCGCATCGGCGGCACGGCCGCGTCGTCGTGAGCGACACGCCGTCGTTCATCCCTGCGGCGACGCACGACCAGCAGGCCGTTCGCGCGTACCGCGCGGCGCTCGCGTCGACGGGACGTGCGGGCTTCGGCCTCGACGCGCTCGGGCCTGGCGGCCGCGCGTCGCTCCAGGATGACTCCTTCCCCGGCAATATCCGAATTCGCGCGGGACTACACATCGCGGTGACGTCGTTCGCGCCGCAGGGACGCCGCGGTGCCGCGCAGGTGATCCGCCTGCGCGCCGAGTCGCCGACGCGTTTCGCGCCGGCATGGACTGGCACGATGTTCCTGCACCGCGCGGCGTACACGCAGCTCACACCTGGTGGTCCGCTGCCTGCGGTCGAGGAGCGACCGACGACCGGTCGCGATGAACGCGGCGCGTGGATCGCGGATGAGGGGCTCGAGGTCGCGTGCGGCATCGTCACGCCGGCGCCGCTGACGCTCGCGCCGGGCGACGAGGCCGTGCGCGTCGTCGCGCTCGCTTTCGCTCCCACGGCGGACGAGGCTCTGGCAGAGGCGTCGTCGCTCGCGACGAAGGCCGATGCGCTCCTCACGCAGTTGACCGAAGCGCGCCGTTCGTTGTGGACGGGTCTGGACGTCGTGGCGCCGCGCCACGCGCCGCTTCGCCGCGCGGTCGCGTACTCGCTCGACTGCGCGAGCTCAGAGGTCGGCGACGCGACCGCGGTCCTCGCGGATCACGCGATCCTGCCGCTCGTCTGGACGCGTGACGCGTACTACGTCTGCCGCGCGCTCATGTCGATCGCTCCACTGCGCGGCGCCGAGGTCACCGCGCGATTCCTGCGCTGGTGCTTCGACGTCGCCGAGCGGCCCGACGGATGGTGGCCTCGCGCGTCGCTCGCGTCCGGACAGGCGAAGGATCCCATCTTCCAGCTTGACCAGCAGATCTACCCGCTCCTGCTTCTCGCCGATCACGCGCGGCTGACCGGCTACCAAACGCTCGTCCTGCGTTATGCGGCCGAGCGCGACCGCGTCGTGCGCGCGTTGCTCGAGCGACGCAGCGAGATCGGGCTTATAGCCACCGCGGAGACGCCCGCGGACGATCCGATCGAGGCACCGTTCCACTTCTCGAGTCACGTGCTGCTGTGGCGCCTGCTCCGCGATCTCGATCCCGTAGCGGCACGGATTCTCCGCGACCGCACGCGCCGTCACTTCGCGACCGGCGACACGTACGCGTACGCGGTGCGCGGCGCCGACGGCGATGGCGCGATCCGCTATCACGACGCGAACGACCTCCCGACCGTGTTCGCGCCGGGGTGGCGCTTCTGCCGCGTGAGCGATCCACGCTGGCGCGCGACGATCGAATTCGCGTGGTCGTCCGCGAATCGCGCGTTCGTCACGGGACCGCTTGGCGGGCTCGGCTCGGTGCACACGCTGCACCCGTGGCCGCTCGGGGACCTGCAAGAGCTCGTGCTCAGCCGCGTCCTGCGCGATCGTCCGCGCGGCCTGCGCGCTCGCGAACGCCTGCGCCGCGTGGCGACGTGGGACGGGATGCTGCCGGAGGCGTACGACGAGCAGATCGGCGAGGTCGCCTCGCGCCACTGGTTCGCCTGGCCCATCGCGCTCTGGGCGCTGCTCGAGCGCGAGCCGCGTCTCGTCGCGCCGTGACGCCGGCGCTAGGCCGACGGCGTCGTCATCGCCGCGTACATGCGCCGCAGGAATCGGCTCGGCACCGTCGCAAGCAGGCGCGGAGCTGCGAAGCCGTTGGCGACCGCCACGCGTGACCACGTCTCGAAGGAGATGGGGTACGGAACCCAGGCGTTGCCGTGATCGGTGTCATATTCGACGAGGACCAGTCGTCCATCCGCCCGCAGCATGCCAAGCACGCGTGCGAGCATCGGTGCCTTCTCCTTGACGAAATGGAGCGAGTTCGCCATGACGACGCCATCGAGGTGATCGATGACGAGATCGCGCGTGAAGTCGGCGAGCGTGATGCGGAGCGCCGGTGCGACACGCCCGCGCGCGAAGTCCGCGTAGCGCTCGCGGAGGTCGTCCAGCGAGCCGCGGTCGCGGTCGATGGCGTAGATCGCCGAGCCCGCGGGCAACAGTTCCGCGAGCGCGAGGGTGAACGCGCCTGCGCCTGCACCGAGGTCCGCCCACCTGCCTGGCTCGCGCGGGACGCCGTCGCGCAGCAGGCGGACGTGGTCCGCGTGATCCACTAGGCGTGTCTGCCGATGTCGGCTTCGGCCCAAGCGTCCGTGGAGACGACGATCGTCACAGGCCCGTCGCCTTCGAGCTCCACTCGCATGTTCGCGCCGAAGCGCCCTGCTGACACATTCGCGTCGGCCCCGCGCAGAACGCCGCAGAACGCATCGAAAAGGCGCCGACCGAGATCCGGTGGTGCCGCGTGCGCGAAGTCCGGGCGCCGGCCGTGACGCACGTCGCCGTACAGGGTGAACTGCGGGATCACGAGGACCGCCCCGCGGATGTCGAGCACCGTGCGATCCAGTCGGCCGCGGTCGTCATCGAAGATCCGAAGGGCGAGGATCTTTGCCGCGAGGCGCTCGCCGTCCTCAGGTCGATCCACGGTCGCGACGCCGAGGAGCACCGCGAGGCCGGGGCCGATCCGCGCGATGGTCTCGTCGCCTACCTGCACCGCCGCGGACCGGACGCGCTGGACGACGGCGCGCATTCAGTGCGCTATTCGAGCATCCAGGGGTTGTCGCCACGCACGACCGATTCGACCTCGCTCGCGGATAGGTGGCCGGGCGCGAAGACGGTCATGCTCTTGTCGAGCGGAAGGCGTGTGACGTAGGTCACCTTGCCGAAGCGGTAGCCGTGCTGAAAGAGGAACGGCTTGCCGTCGATCTCGATCAGTTGACGGCGATCGGTCGACGTCGCGGCCACGCGCTTCAGTATCGCGGGGATGCGCGACGTCCGCCGCGCCGGCTCCTAGAAGCCCGGGTCCTCCGGCAGGCGCAGATCGTCGTCCAGCCATCCGCTCGGCGCGCCATCGTTCGGGCCGTGGGAGTCGAAGTTCTGGCCCTGGTCGCCTGGGTCGGCGCTCGCGACGCCCCCAACGAGAGACAGCAGAAGAAGTGCGACGAGCACGGCGCGCGACAGAAGAGACGCGGACCGTTTCATTTTTGTCTCCCCACGACCATGCCCCCCATTTGGCGGATTGTCCCCCCTGGAGGGCGTTCGATATCTTGACACGAGTCTACCGACGCTGAACGCGATCGACCGGCATAGACCGGGCGCTTGTCTGTCAGTTCGGTCACAGAGGAGCACCGTGGGGACCATCGAAACGGCGCCGACACCGGGCCTTGGAGAACGCGTTCGGAGCGCCCGCCGCGAGCGCGGGATGAGTCAAGCACAGCTGGCCGGCGAGGAGCTCACCAAGGGTTTCATCTCCCAGGTCGAGTCGGGATTGGTCCGACCATCAGTCCGTTCCCTCCAGATCATCGCAACCCGTCTTGCGAAGAGCCTGGACTACTTCTTGGGCGACGCGCCCCTCGCGACCGAGAAACGCCTCGCGTTCCATCGGCTCGCGGCTGAGGCAGCGGCCGAACGGCAGGATTGGGACGTCGTTCGCGCCGAGGTCAGCGCCGGACTCCAGTGTGTCCCGCAGAAGCGGGAGCGCGCCTCGCTGCTTCGTCTGCTGGCGCAAGCTGAGCTTTCGACCGAGCAACGCGAAGCCGCGTTCGATCGGATCAACGAAGCGCTTTCCCTCGTCGACGCCGCGGTCGACGCGGCCGAGGTCGCCCGCCTGCAGCACCTGCGCGGCGTGGCCTACGGCCAGCTGAATCAGTACCTCGCCGCGGGTGAAGCGCTCGAGCATGCGCGCGACACGATGGAGCGTCACGAGGTCAACGACCCGCGACTACGCGCGCGCATCCTCGTCGCGCTCGGCACCGTCTACCGCCGGCTCGGTCGCACCGCGAAGGCGATGCAGACGTACTCATCGGCCCTCGACCTCGCCTCCGCGTCAGATGAGTTGCGCGTGGCCGCGCAGGGATACATGGGCGTGGCCGTCTCTCTCTACGACGCCGGCGAGCTCGACGCCGCCATCCAGAACTATCGGCGTGCGCTTGAGCTCTTCGAACGGATCGAGGATCGCTCGTTCGAGCTCTCGGTCCTGCACTCCCTCGCGTCGATCCACTTCGAGCGCGGTGCCACGGCCGATGCGAAGGAGCTCGCACAGCGCTCGCTCGCGCTCGCGAAGATGGCCGGCGACGAGCGCGTCGAGGCGACCGCGCAGGTCATCCTCGCGCGCATCGCACTTGCCGACGGCCGCGCCGAGGACGCCCTCGAACTCGCCAAGCAGGCGGAGAAGGCGCTCGCGATGGACCGCGTCCAGCGCGCGGACGCGCTCCGCGTGATGGGCGCCGCTCACGACGCGCTCGGCGCGCACCCCGCGAGCGACCGCGCGTACAAGAAGTCGATCGAGTTGCTCTCTGAAGTCGACGATCGCCCGGACCGTTCGGCGATCGCCGCTGAGTACGCCAAGA
>VBJD01000140.1 GCA_005887995.1 Chloroflexota bacterium | reverse complement strand
TGCCCTTCGGGCACGCCGCAGTAAGAGGCGGCTCGCTAGACGCCGATCCCGTCGACCACCAGACCGACGAGGTCCGACGCGAGCTGCTGCGGTGAGCGGCCGCCCGGGAGGGGATCGCGGCCCGTCCACGGATCGAGCAGGTTGAGCAGCGCCTGCGTGGCGAACGCGGTGTCGAGCTGCCGAAGCTCACCGGCGGCGACGCCCTCATCGAGGATCTGCTGAAGCGGCGCGAAGAAGTGGCGAAAGAACGCGCTGCGCGCCTGACTGGTCTGATCGACGGTCAGAGACACCCCGCCCTCGCGTAAGAGGCGCGGGCCGCTGCAGCGCGCGCCAACGAGGTACGCCAGCGCCGACACGAGCCGCTCGCGCGCGCGACCGCCACGGCGCGCCGCGGTCTTGAGCCCGGCCCCGTGCTCCTCGAGCACGCTGCAAACGACCTCGGTGAAGAGCGCGCTCTTGTCCGAGAAGTAGTAGTAGACGGTCGGCTTCGTCACCTGCGCCGCGCGCGCGATGTCCTCGAGCGAGGCACCGCGAACGCCCGAGGCGCTCCACAGCCGATCCGCGGCCTGAAGCACCCGCTCGCGCGTAGAGGAGCGGTCGCCTCTGCGCTTCTCCATCGTGGCGATTCTACCTACCGGTCGGTAGAGGCAGGCGCCGCTGCACCCGAATTCGGTCGAGGCAGCCAAGTCGGGCCACCGCTCGAGACGTGCCAGGCGCCGGCGCGGTGGCATGCCATCGGATGTGCGACCTGCGCCGTCGTTAGGCGAATCCGGTAACGCGCGGCGCTCGAGTCGTTGGCGATCGCACGACATCGAAGTGTCCCTCGCTCGCTTTACCCATGCGCCGCGCGCGCGTTACTTCTTCGGCACCGCGGCTTGATACGCGTGTTACGAGCGCGCGCCCCGATGGAGCAGACCCTGCGTCCCTGGCGGGCGAAAGGCCCCGTGTGGGGTCAAGACAGACAAAAGGAGTGGCAAACACATGCGCAGGGTCAAAGTTCCACTGGGCTTGATCGTAGCCCTGATGCTGCTCTTCTACGCGGGCGGCAATGTGGCCTTCGCCGACAGCGGCAAGGGTCACGGCAATGATCACCAGGCAGCATCAGTCAACAACGCCTCGGCAAAGTCCAACGCTTCGGCGAAGGAGTCGACCAAGGTCGAGGCGAAGTCATCAACAGAGGTGAAGTCGTCGTCAGAGACGAAGGCCTCTTCGGACAGCAAGGCGTCTTCCGGCAACGAGGCACCTTCGAATGTGAAAGCGAAGGAGTCTTCTTCGAACGCCGGCCCGTCGACACAGACGTCGACGAGCAGCTCGTCGAACACTCAGACCGGTCGATCACCGAACGGCAACAACGGCACGCTGAAGGTCCATGGGCCGGGGGACACGGAGGACGAGCCGATCCGGGCGAACGAGCCGCATCCCGGCTGCACGTTCCATCTCCACGGCTTCGGCTTCGATGCCAGCTCGTCCGGTCGGTGGCACATCGAGGGACAGGGTGGTAACGCCGGGTCCAGCACTCGCGACGGCACGTGGGCCGCGAACGCGAGCGGTGAGTGGAAGACCGCGGTGATCGCCGGTATGGCGAGCGGTCACTACAAGGCCGAGGCATGGCAGACGCTGCCGAACGACCCGAACGGCGGCGCGAAGCAGAAGGTCTTCTGGGTCGAGTGCGGTGGACAAGGTACTGGAGAAGCCGCGCAGGCACGCACCGCTGTCAGGGAAGCGATCCGCAACGCGGAAAGCATCAACAGCCAGATCACGGAAAACATCGGCATCGCTGTGCAGCTCGGAAACCAGCTCTCTGCCGAGGGGCAGCTCGCGCTTCAGAACGCGATCAACGCACGCCTGTTGCTGCAGACAAGACTCGGCGAGGCAACGATCGCGTTGAACGCGCTCATCAGCGCGATCGACACCGGGACCGCGGCAGAGATCGCGGTAGCGGCGGGTAACGCACAAACCGCCGCGACGAACCTCAACACGGCCACGTCGGGTGCGACGTCAGCAAACCTCGCACTCGGCACGCAGATCGCGGCAGCTGGACCCACCGCCGCCGCGCATGCCGCGCTCCTCGCGGCGATCACGAACGCTCACACCGTCGCCAACCAACTCGCTCCGCTGATCACCGCCGCGCAGCAGCTCCTACCGTCGCTGACTCAATCGCAGCGGGCGGTGCTCAACACCGCTCTGCAGAACGCGATCACCGCGAACGGCCTACTTGGCTCACGCCTCGGCGAGGCGGAGATTGCGATGACCGCGCTCAACACGGCGATCAGCTCCGGCACTCCCGCGCAGCTCGCGGCCGCAGTGACAGGGGCAAACCAGGCGGCAATGAACCTGAATGCCGCCGCCGGCGAGTCTGCCTCCGCCAACGCGCAGCTCGGCGCGCAGATCACGGCCTTGGGCGGCGTTATCAGCACCGGCGTAACGACGAACGCCGAGCGTGAGACCCCCGAGACCTCCGCGAATACCACCGTCGCGAACACGGCAACCGCCACGGGTCAAACCGCGGCGAACGTGCCGACCAGCAGCGTCCCGTCAATGGCTGAGCTTCAGAACTTCGCGATGCAGGCGGCCGCGCGAGCGGCTGCCGAAAGGGCGGAGGCAGCAGCGAATGCCAACGCCCAAGGCGGCGAGACGGCGTCGTCCGGCATCAGCAACCTCGGTGCTCAGACCCAGGCGACCGCACCGCAAACGAGCGGCATGGGCGTCTCGCCGAACGTGAGCAACCTTCCGTCGACGAGCACCGGTTCGGAGGGACCGCTCGCGGCACTTGGCGCGATGCTCGTCGCGATCGGAGTGTTCCTACTCCGCAAGCCGATCAGTCAACTGCGCTAAGCCGCAACCCAGCGGGCCTACTGCGCTGAGAGGGAGCTCCCGGAAGGGGGCTCCCTCTCCATTTGCCTCCGGTTGCCCGCGCTAACGCGTGGCGCGGTTGTCGCGATGCGCGACACAGCTCGTCACACGATCGTCATACAGCGGCCAGACCAGCCGTCTCAGTTCGTTGACCTTCCGACGAACGTATAGGGATCGGCCGGGGCTCGCGCGGCAGTCTGGACCTGTGCCTGCGAGCGTCTCTCCCTCAAGGGAGCCCTTCTTCGATGACAAGGAGGACAAATATGCATCGCAAGCTCACTTCACTCCTCGCGACGGTCGCCCTGACGCTGATGCTCGGTGGTGGCGCACTCGCTGACCCACCGGTGGTCGGCACGAACGTCCAACCGGACCAATCAAGTCCGAGCGCATCGGCGAGCGTGACCGCTCCCACGGACACGACGACATCGGTCGCGAAGCTTCAGTCGAGCGAGCCGATCACGGCGACGACGAGCACAGGCACGGACGGCTCCGCGTCCTCGAGCGGGACCTCACTGAGCGGACCCGGCACGAGCGTCTCGGCGCCGACGAGCGCCTCGCGCGGCTCTGGCACGCCGAGCACCTCATCGCCGTCCACCGACGTGCCGACCACGGACCCTCACGTCTCGGCGCCGACCGACACATCGGGAACGGCGATCGAGCCCGGCGATCAGACCATCGCGCTTCGCTCGTCGGGCACAACTGCCGGCGCGTCGGCGAGCGACCCCACGTCGGCCGACATGACCGCAGCGTTCTGCGTCCTCGCGCACGCGACTGAGGAGAACGGAGCGCCGACCGCGGACGTCTCGTCGGTGTGCGGCAATTCGCCATCGACCGCTGGTGCGACCGGCTTCTCCGATGAAGCAGGCGCGGGATCAGCGAACAACGGCCTCGGCGGATCGCTCTGCCTCGTCGGGAACGCGAACGCCACCACGCCCGCGACAGCGAGCCTCGGCACCGCCTGCAGCGGCACGAGCCCATCGACCGCGAACAACGGCGGAGGCACCAACGCATCGGACGGCACGACCATCACACCCGCGATGCGTGCGTCCGTCTGCGCGAACGCGCAGGCGTCGGCTGACCTCTCGTCGTCAGCGGAGTTCATCACGGTGTGCGGCGCTCCACAGAGCTCCGCGGCCGAGAACGCATGGACGCCGCGCGCCACATCCGCGAACGCTGCTGGATCGTCCGCCGAGGGCCTCGCGGCGGCGTTCATCGCAAGTCTTCCGTTCACTGGCACAGCCTCATTGCCGGTCTACGGCGGAGGCCTGTTGCTGATCGGAGCGGGTCTCGCGATCTTGCTCCGCTCGCGCAAGACCAGCTAACCCCGCCCCCTGCGCATGCGTTGGGGGGAGCCATCCACGGCTCCCCCAACGCGATCCTTCGGTGTGCTGTGCGATACGTCGGTGCCCCTCAGCCAGCCACTATCGTTGACCCACCGCATGCAGGAACAGGCGCAGGAACGCCGCCTCGTCACGGTCCTCTTCGCAGACTTCGCGGGATTCACCCAGCTGGCGGACCAGATGGACCCGGAGGAGCTCCAGGTCCTGGTGTCCGGCATCTTCGAGGACCTTGCCGAAGAGGCCGTCGCCAACGACGGCACCATCGAGAAGTTCATCGGCGACGCGATCTTCGTCGTCTTCGGCGCGCCCGTAGCACACGAGGACGATCCGCAGCGCGCTCTGCGCACCGCGCTGGGCATGCAGCGCGCCTTCGCCGACCACGCCACGCGCGTGATGAAGGAACGCGGCATCGAGCTCGGCTTGCGCGCCGGCATCCACACGGGCATGGTCGTCGCCGGCTCGGTCCGCTCCGTCGCCGAGTACGGCGTCATGGGCGACACGGTGAACACCGCGCAGCGCATCCAAGCGGCCGCGGGACCGGGCGAGATCTACGTCTCGCAGGCCTCGTTCCGTCTCACGAACCGTGAGTTCGCGTTCCGCGAGGTCGGCCCGATCGAGATCAAGGGCAAAGAGAAGCCGATCCTCGTGTACGCGCTCACCGGTGAGCGCAGTGATGGCCGTCCGGTCATCGACGTCGCCGCACCGCTCGTCGGTCGCTGGATGGAGCTGAGCCGACTCGATCTCGCGTATCAGTCGTGCCGGCTCGGCCACACCGAGGTGGTGCTCGTCGCAGGCGAGCCCGGGATCGGGAAGAGCCGTCTCCTCTCTGAGTTCACGGGGCTCGCGACCGCGTCGGAGGAAGGGACGAAGACCGAAGGGCCGCGCGTGATGCGGTGGACGTTCTCGCGCGTGAACCAGCGCAGCTACGCGGGGTTCATCGAGCCGCTGCTCGTCGAGCTCGGCGTCGACATCGCCGCGGCCGATGCGCAGACGAAGCTCGGAGAACGCCTCGGGGCGCTCGGCTTCGCGAACCCGCTCATGACCGTGCCGATCCTCGCGCAGTTCCTCCACCTGCCCGGCGCGCCCGAGCCCGCGAGCGAGTCCGAGGAATGGAAGCGCTCGATGTTCCTGTCGGTGTACGACGTCATCGCCGCGATGGCGCGAGGGCGTCCGCTGCTCTACATACTCGAAGACCTCCACTTCGCCGACGCGGCGTCGCTCGACCTCCTGTGGTTCCTCGCATCGCGCGCGTCGCGCGTGCCGATCCTCATCCTGCTCGCGCAGCGCATCGGCCCAGGCGCGCCGGAGCCGCGACCGTCGCGCACGAACTTCACGCAGCTCGTGCTCGAGCCCCTCTCCGACGAGGAGGCCGCGCGCATCGTCGAGGCGACGTTCGACTGGATCCCCGATGAACTACGAGACCGCATCGTCGCGCGCGCGGGCGGTAACCCGTTCTTCATCGAGGAGAGCCTGCGCTCGCTCGTCGAGTCGGGCGCGATCGCGCGCGACGAGGCCGGCGAGTGGCGCCTCCGCGACCGTCCGTCGGTGCTCGAGGTCCCGGCGACGCTGCACGCCGTCGTCGCCGCGCGCATCGACCGTCTTCCGCCGACGGCGCGCGAGTGCATCCAGCTCGCGTCGGTCATCGGACAGCGCTTCGGCGATCGCGTGCTCCGCGAGGCAGGCGGCAACCACCTCGCCGACGCCGTCGATCAGCTCATCGCCGCCGATCTCGTGCTCGAGGCCGCGCCTGGCGAGCGACGCGAGGGCCGCTACCGCTTCAAGCACGCCGTCGTGCAGGAGGTCGCATACAACACACTGCTCGTGCGCCGGCGGGCGGAGCTCCATCGCCGGGTCGCGACCGCGTACGAGACCGTCATCGGCGAGAACGAGCTCCGCGAGTTCTACCCCGCCCTGGCGCACCACTACCTGCTCGGTGATGTGCCCGACAAGGCCGTCGACTACTCATGGAAGGCGGCCCAGCGCGCGACCGCGATCCACGCGTACGTCGAGGCGCTGCGCTTCGCGGACCAGGCACTCGAGATCTTCGAGAAGCTGCGACGGATCGACCAGGCCGTGGAGGCGCTGTACCTCATCGCGCGGGTACGGCGCTACCGCGCTGAGAACGATGGCGCCCTGGCGGCGTACGAGCGCGCGCTCGTGCTCCTCGAAGAGCGCGACCCCAACGCGCCGGCGGTCGCGACGCTCCTTGCGCACATGGCGGAGCTCTGCACGCGCTGGGACGCGAAGCATCCCGACCTACAGGGAATCATCGACCGCGGCCTGCGCATCGTCGACGGCAAGCGCACGCGCGAGAAGGTCCTGCTCCTGGCGGCGAAGTCGTTCATGGCGCGCAAGCGTCCCAAGGTGACCGACGCCGACTGGACCGCATCGCTCGCGACGGCGAAGGAGGCGCTCGCGATCGCCGAGGAGCTCGGTCTGCTGCGCGAGGTGAGCCTGTGCCTCGATGCCGTCGGCTACGCGTACGGCGAGCTCGGCAACTTCCACGAGTCGTACACGCAGAACATGCGCCGCCTGCCGATCGCGAAGTCGCTGCAGGACAGCGACGAGCTCATCGACGCGCACACAATGGTCGCGGTCGCGTCGCTCGTGCTGTCGAACTTCGGCGAGGTCATCGAGAACGCCGTCACGGCGACGGATATCGCGAGCGAGACGGAGAAGCCGCGGCTCGCCGCGCAGGCGCTGCAGGTCGAGTCGCTCGCGCGGCTGCTCTCCGGCGACTTCCCCGGAACGATGGACGCGGCCGCGCGCCGCGAGCGGATCATGCCGGTCATCAAGGGCCACGGCGCGCTCGCCGTCGCGGCCGCCGCGGCGGCGGCGATGATGCTCCCCGAGGAGAAGACGATGCGCGAGCGGCTCGTCGAGGTCGAGGCGCCGCCCATGGACATCGCCGCGTGCGACTTCCTCACCGCGGTGTATGGGCTGCGCGAGGCCGAGTCGGCGTACCGGGCGATCCGCAGCGCGGGCTATCCGAAGCAGGCCGTCGACATCGTGCTCATGGGACCGCTCGCGGTGCTCTCGGCGGCGCGCTGGAACATCGACGATCAGCCGTTCGTCGAGCGCGTCGAGACTGCCGTCGAGCGCAGCGGACACGCCCGCGGACGCGCGATGCTCGTGCAGGCCGAGGGGCTCCGCGCGCACCGGGCAGGCGAGCACACCAAGGCGGCGAAGCTGCTCTTCGACGCGGTGCAGTCGTTCGGGACGCTCAAGCTCGACTACGAGCGGGCCGTCGCGCTCGCCGATCTCGCGAAGGCGTTAGAGCAAACCGGCCGCCGTGATCAGGCGGAGTCACAGTGCGACGAGGCCAAGGCAATCGCGGATCGCCTGCATGCGGTCGCTTTGCGCGCGGCGCTCGATCAAGTGCTCGTCACCGCGTAGACGCGAACACCCGGCCGGCGATTGGCGCCGGCCGGGTCTTTGGTCGCGAGTCACTAGCGGCAGGGTGCCGGCAGGAGCGCGTCCGGGACAGATGCGACAGGTTGTCCGAAGGGATGTCCATCGGTGATGAGGGACGATGGAGTATCGCTCGCGAGGAAGCCGCCGTCCGCGCACGTGCGACCCCAGTAATTGCCGCGGCCTGCGAAGGACAGGTCACTCGGTTGCGTGAACGCTGGACCGGACGTCCGGATCGCTCGCACGCTACTCCCGGTCACATCGTTCAGGTAGACGGCCGCACCGACCCGCGTCGAGGAGATGTTCGAGAAGCTGAAGCCGAAAGCGTTCCCCGACAGCGTGTTGCGCGTCACCGCCGACGTGGCAAGAGCCGCTTCGACGAGAAGGATTCCCGCCCGAGCCGCGCCGCTGACAAAGTTGCGCCGCACCGTCGTGTTGTACGCCGCGATCACCTGAATGCCATCACGCGCATCGGTGACGATGTTGTCCTCGACGATGCCGTCGACGGAGCGAGCGTCCACCGTATCGGTGAAGTTGCCGCTTGCCGCGATGCCGATCCACGAGCCCTGGATCACGTTGCCACGGACGACGGGCCTGCGATTGCCGTCGCCGAACGTGATGCCAACAGTGATGAACTCTCGAGGCAGTGAAATGTGATTCGCCTCGAACACGTTGTCCTCAGGAGAGTTCGCAGCTTCCCACGGGAAGTCGATCGTCGTGCTCCCGACGCGCACCGATAGCGAGCTACCGCGCGGTTCAGTGATATCGAGGCCGTTAGCAACGAACATCGCGGATGCGCAGAGGCACAGGATCACGTCGAGTTGGCCTGGCACGAGATAGCCATAGCCTTCGCCCGTCGCGACGTCCGTGATCCGATTGTTCACGATGTGATTGAAGTCCGAATCACGGTAGAGGCGAAGCCCGTCGCCGCCGTTCGATGTCATCGTGATCTCGTTGCCGCTGATCTCGAGGGCGTCCGACTTGATCACGAGAATGCCTTCCGCTCCCGTGATCCGGTTGTCGAGGATCTTGTTCCGACGCGGATCGTCGTTATTCGGATGCGCGCGATAGTCGGCGGGCATCTTGGCGTCGACCACGACGACACCGAAGAGGAAGCCCTCGATGACGCAGTTCTGGAGCTTCACTCCGTAGGAACGAATGATGACGACGCCGACCTCGGGATTGGCCGAGGACGGTGTGAGCCTGTGGTCTTGGCAGTTCAGCTTCGTGTCCGAGGCAAGCTCGAGCGTTTCGGAAAGTTGCAGGTCCTGGGTGATGACGCATTGGCCGCCATGCGTCGTCGTCGGCGGCGGGCATGTCGGGTCGATGCGGTGCGTTCGCGCGATGCCGGAACTGGATGTGGCGGGTGACGCTACGCAACCGGGTGTTCCCGGATCGGCCTCATCGCACGTGGCCGGATGAGCGGATACGACCAGCGGCGTGAAGTTGAGCGCGAGCGACGCGAGCAGGAACAGCGCGACAGCTCTTTTCATTGTTCGTTCTCCCTCTT